>NZ_JBFACE010000042.1:0-67762 GCF_040640655.1 Streptomyces sp. NPDC021749
CGAATGGCTGCACACCTACAATCACCACCGCGGACACACCGCGCTCAACGGCCAACCACCCGCCAGCCGCGTCCCCAACCTCACAGGGCAATACAGCTAGTCGCCGATAAGCGCATCCACGAACGCCTTCGGCTCGAACGGCGCCAGGTCGTCCGCGCCCTCGCCCAGGCCGACCAGCTTGACCGGGACGCCCAGTTCGCGCTGGACGGCGATGATGATGCCGCCCTTGGCGGTGCCGTCGAGCTTGGTGAGGACCACGCCGGTGATGTCCACGACCTCGGCGAAGACCCGGGCCTGGACCAGGCCGTTCTGGCCGGTGGTGGCGTCGAGGACGAGCAGCACCTCGCCGACCGGGCCGTGCTTCTCGACGACCCGCTTGACCTTGCCGAGCTCGTCCATCAGACCGGTCTTGGTGTGCAGCCGGCCGGCGGTGTCGATCAGCACGACGTCGGCGGACTCGGCGATGCCTTCCTTGACCGCGTCGTAGGCGACGGAGGCGGGGTCGCCGGCCTCGGGGCCGCGGACCGTGCGGGCGCCGACCCGCTCGCCCCAGGTCTGCAGCTGGTCGGCGGCGGCGGCGCGGAAGGTGTCGGCGGCGCCGAGGACGACGGACTTGCCGTCGGCGACCAGGACGCGGGCGAGCTTGCCGGTGGTGGTGGTCTTGCCGGTGCCGTTGACGCCGACGACCATCACGACGCCGGGGATCTCGTCGCCGCCGTTGCCGATGCCGTTGGCGGTGTGGACGGTCCGGTCGAGGTCCGGGCCGATCAGCGTGAGCAGCTCCTCGCGGAGGAGTTCGCGCAGGTCGTCGGGGGTGCGGGTGCCGAGGACCTTGACCCGCTCACGCAGCCGCTCGACGAGCTCCTGGGTGGGGGCGACACCGACGTCGGCGGTGAGGAGGGTGTCCTCGATCTCCTCCCAGGTCTCCTCGTCGAGGTGCTCGCGGGAGAGCAGGTTCAGCAGGCCCTTGCCGAGGGTGTTCTGGGACCGGGAGAGCCGGGCGCGCAGCCGGACCAGTCGGCCGGCGGTGGGCTCGGGGACCTCGACGGCGGGCGCGGCGGGCGCCTCGGGCTCGGCGGCCGGTGCCTCGGCCGCGGGGGCCTCGGCGGTGGGCAGCGTGACGTCCTCGATGGTGCGACGTTCTTCGTCGCCGGGGGCTTCGGCCTCCTCGCCGACGTGCGGTTCGGCGGGGGGCGCGGTGACGGTGGGCTGGGGGGTGGCCGGCGGGGGCGGCGGCAGCTGCTTCTTCTTGCGGCCGCTGACGACGAGCCCGCTGATCGCGCCGAGCACGACCACGGCGATGACTACAGCAAGGATGACGTATTCCATAACCCCTCCAGTATCAGCCACGCCCCGTCGGCGGGGGCCGCACGCGCCGCATCCCGGCTCCGGCCCGGACCGGTCCGGGACCTGGTCGCCGGGGCCCGACTGGCCCCTTCGACGAGTGTGGGTCACACTCGTGCTCGTTGAGGGATCCAACGGTGCAGAGTGGCAGAAGTTGGATCAAAGTACGATGGTGGACGGCCGCGCAACGCGCGTAGAGTCCTGGCAATCACAAACTCCGGCCAGGTACCACTGCCGCTGCCTGCACCTCCTCCCCCGGGGGTGCCCCGAGATCCCCCGCACGGAGATAGCTGCACCTATGGGCACCAGCACCACGTCCACGTCCTGTCCCGAATCCGAAGGCGCCGTCGAGACCCGCGGCATCGAACCCGTCCCGGACCACGAGCGCCGCGGGCGCGTCCGCGAGCTGTTCCCGACCTGGGTCGCCGCCAACATCAGCGTGTTGTTGCTCACCATGGGGGCCTCGCTGGTGATCACCAACGGCCTGAACTTCTGGCAGGTGTTGATCGTCGCCGCGATCGCCTCCGCCGTCTCGTTCGGCATGGTCGGGCTGCTGTCGGTCTCCGGCAAGTGGGGCGGTGCCCCGGGCGCCATGCTGTCGCGGGCCGCCTTCGGCGTGCGCGGCAACTACTTCCCGGGCGCGATCCTGTGGGTCGCCCGCTTCGGCTGGGAGACGATCAACGCGGTCACCGGCGCGTACGCGATCCTGACCGTGCTGCACCTGGTGTTCGGCATCGAGGCCAACAACGTCCTCGTCGTCGTGACCCTGCTGGCCTTCGTCGCCTGCACGTTCCTGGTGTCCGGCATGGGCCGCAAGGCGCTGAACGTGTGCAACAAGTACTCGACGTACCTGTTCAGCGCGATCAGTGTGGTCGTGCTGGTCTACCTGGTCGCCACCGCGCCGTGGAGCTCGATCCTGCACAAGTCGCCCGGCTCGACCACCCTGATGATCGCGGGCATCGGCACCATCGCCGCCGGCGGCATCAGCTGGGTCCCCACCGGTCCGGACTTCGCCCGCTACCTCCCGCACTCCGCCTCCGGCAAGAAGATCGTCGGCACGACGATCTCCGGCGCGGCACTGGTGCTGGTCCCGATGGTGCTCATGGGCGGCGTGATGGCGGTCTCCAACCCGGAGCTGGCCAGCCAGAACACCGACCCGATGTCCTTCCTCGGCCAGGTCCTGCCCCGGGCCATCGCGATCCCGTACCTGATCACCGCGCTGGTCGGCATGATGCTGATCAACAGCCTGTCGATGTACTCGGCCGGCTTCACCGCGCAGACCATGGGCGTCAAGCTGCCCCGCGCCCTGGCGGTCAGCATCAACGCCGCCATCAGCCTGATCGGCGGGCTGTTCATGATGCTGGTGGCCAAGGACTTCATCGGGCAGTTCATCGCCTTCCTGACGCTGCTCGCGGTCTCCTTCTCCGCCTGGATCGGGGTCTACGGCGTCGACATGTTCCGCCGCCGCAAGCTCGCGGTGCGCTACGACGCCGCCGGCCTGATGGACACCGGCCGCACCAGCCGCTACTGGTACGCCGGCGGCTTCTGCTGGCAGGCCATGACCGCCTGGACGGTGGCGCTGGTCGCGGGCCTGTGCTTCACCAAGGTCCAGTGGTTCACCGGCCCGCTGGCCACGACCTGGATCGGCGAGAACGGCCTGGGCTGGGCGGCCACGATCGCGATCGCCGCGGTGGTCTTCGCGGTCCTTCCGGCGGCGAAGGAGTCCGCCCCGGCGGCCGGTGCCGAGGCGTCGGCCGAGACCCGTCAGCCGGTCGAGGTGCGCTGAGCCCCGAGCCCGACGCCGGGCCGCGGGAACGGTCCCGCCCTCTGGTCACCTGACACCACGTCAGCTAACGTCCCCTTCGCCAACCGTCCTTGGCGAAGGGGGCGTTTCCATGTCCGGGGCACTGTCCGGTACCGCATCCGATACCGCGCCCGACACCGCATCCGGTGCCCGGCCCGCGCCGACCGCACCGCCCGCCCGGCCCGTCACGGTCCTGCGCATCAACCTCGTCGACCCGGCGCCCACCACCGCCTCCCTCGCCGCCCGCTACCGGGCCGCCGTCGAGATGGCCGCCTTCGCCGACGACCGCGGCATCACCATGGTCCAGACCGAGGAGCACCACGCCACCGGCAACGGCTGGATGCCGTCCCCGCTCACCTTCGCGGGCGCCGTGTTCGGCGCCACCCGCCGCATCGGTGTGACCATCTCCGCGCTGATCACCCCGCTGCACGACCCGCTCCGGCTGGCCGAGGACCTCGCCTCGCTCGACCTGCTCAGCGGCGGCCGGCTGGTCACCGTCGCGGGCATCGGCTACCGGCCCGAGGAGTACGCGGCCCACGGCAAGGACTGGGCCGGCCGCGGCGCGCTCCAGGACGAGGTGCTCGGCACCCTGCTGTCCGCCTGGTCCGGGGAACCGTTCACCTACCGGGGGCGTACGGTGCGGGTCACCCCGCGGCCGTTCACCCGGCCGCACCCGCTGCTGCTGGTCGGCGGCAGCTCCCGGGCAGCGGCCCGGCGCGCCGCCCGGCTGGGGCTCCCGTTCTTCCCCAGTGCCCGCCTGCCCGGGCTGGAGGCGTACTACCACGAGCAGCGCGCCGTCCACGGCACCGAGGGCTGGGTGCTGCAGCCGCCCGAACGGACCTGTCTGCTGCACGTCTCCGAGGACCCGGACCGCACCTGGGCCGAGTACGGCGGCCATCTGCTGCACGAGGCGCGGACGTACGCGTCCTGGCAGTCCGCGGGCGTCCGGTCCGCGGTGCGTTCGTCGGCGACGGACGCGGAGGCACTCCGCAAGGAGGGCGTCTATCGGGTCGTCACCCCGGACGAGTGCCTCGCCCTGGCCCAACCCGGCGGTGCCGAGGGCTCGTTGATCCTGCATCCGCTGTGCGGAGGGATGCCGGTGGATGAGGGGTGGCGGTCGCTGCATCTGTTCGCGGAGCGGGTGCTGACGCGGCTCACCCCGTAGGCGCATCTGCCCACGTACTCGGCTGCGGCGCCTTGGGGGTTGCTCGCCGTTCCCGCTGTGCGGGGCCGCGTACGTAGCTGGCTGTCCCGCCGCGGTTGTTGATCGCTGTGGCGCCTGGCGGCGGGCGTGGTGTTTTCGGGTGCGGTGACAGCCCTACAGACTTCGTCCTCCGGTCTGCCCCCTCCCGTGGGTGGTTGGGTGAGGGGCCAGTGGGGGCGGGCGTTGCCGTTCGACCGTACGTCGCGTCGTGCAGTACGTAACGTCGCGCAGTACGTCGCGTCGTGCCGTACGTTGCGTGTGCGGTATGTCGCGTCATGCCGTACGTCGCGTCATGCAGCGTCGGGAATGCCTCCCCCGCCCGTCGAGTTGAGGCCCGCAAGGGGACCTCGCACCCCCTACGGGATCTGTTCGACCTTCCCCTACGGGCCCCTGCGGGACCCCAGGCCCCCTTGCATGCCCCACCGCCCCCTGCCCGTCCAGGCGGTCGCGGTGCGGGTGGGCCTGTCCTCGGCGACCTCCCTGCGGCGCCGTTTCCCCCAGGCCCTGCACACCACACCGGCGGCGTACCGGCGGGCGTTCCGTACCGCGCCCGGGAACGGAAAAGCTGATGCCCCGGACCGCCTGTCGGTCCGGGGCATCAGCTTGCACTGAGGAGTGGGCTGGCGGGGGTGTTAGCCCATCTCCTCCAACGCCTTGCCCTTCGTCTCCTTCACGAACTTGAGCACGAAGGGGATCGAGAGCAGGGCGAAGATCATGTAGATCACGTACGTACCCGAGAGGTTCCAGTCGGACAGGCTCGGGAAGCTGGCCGTGATGGCCCAGTTGGCGATCCACTGGGCGGAGGCGGCGACGCCCAGCGCGGCGGCGCGGATCTTGTTCGGGAACATCTCGCCGAGGAAGACCCAGACCACCACGCCCCAGGAGAGGGCGAAGAAGAGCACGAAGACGTGGGCGGCGATCAGGGCCACGGTGCCTTCGGTGGACGGCAGGGTGCCCGCCGCGGTCTTGGCGGAGAAGGCCCAGGCCTCCAGGCCGAGCGAGACGGCCATACCGACCGAGCCGATCAGTGCCAGCGGGCGGCGGCCGATCTTGTCGACGAAGATCATCGCGATCACGGTGCCGATGATGTTGATGATCGACGTGGTGAAGCTGTAGAAGAACGAGCTCTCGGGGTTGATGCCGACGGACTGCCACAGCGTCGAGGAGTAGTAGAACGCCACGTTGATGCCGACCAGCTGCTGGAAGACCGAGAGGCCGATGCCGACCCAGACGATCGGCAGGAAGCCCATCTTGCTGCCGAGCAGGTCCCGGAAGCTCGACTTGTGCTCGCGGCGCATCGCGTCCTGGATCTCGGTGATCCGGGTGTCGAGGTTGACGGTGTGGCCCTCGACCTCGGTCAGGACCTCCTTGGCCCGGGAGACCTTGCCGATGGAGATCAGGTAGCGCGGCGACTCGGGGATCGCGAAGGAGAGCAGGCCGTAGAGGACGGCCGGGATGACCATCACGCCGAGCATCCACTGCCAGGCTTCCAGGCCGGCGATGGTGCCGCGCTGCTTGCCGTCGGCGAGGTTGAGAATGCCCCAGTTGACGAGCTGGGAGACGGCGATGCCGACGACGATGGCAGCCTGCTGGAAGGAGCCGAGACGGCCGCGGTAGGCGGGCGGCGAGACCTCGGCGATGTAGGCCGGGCCGATGACCGAGGCCATACCGATGGCGAAGCCGCCGATGATCCGCCAGAGGGCGAGGTCCCACAGCGCGAACGGCAGGGCGGACCCCACGGCGCTGACCGTGAACAGCACCGAGGCGATCTGCATCACCCGGATGCGTCCTATGCGGTCGGCGATCCGGCCGGCGGTGGCGGCTCCGACCGCGCAGCCGATCAGGGCAACGGCGATCACCTGGGCCAGGACGGCGGACCCGACGTCGTAGCGGCTGCGGATCGCCTCGACGGCGCCGTTGATCACGGAGCTGTCGTATCCGAAGAGAAAGCCGCCCATCGCGGCAGCCGCGGTGATGAAGATGACATGGCCGAGGTGGTCGGGGTGGGCCTTGCGGCCTTCCGGAACCGTCGGCTGCGCGGTGCTGGTCAACGTGAACTCCAGTGGCCCGGCTGCGCTGCCGGGCGTAGGGGGCTGGCACTTCTAGTGGTGCATAGGTTGGGGGTACCCACCACTTGAAGGTAAAAGCAACGTTGCAGAGACTATGCCTTCAAGTTTCGAAGTCAATAGGCCGAGATGGATTTGTTTCCCCGCGGTTCGGGGGACGGTTCATTCAACTTGTGAATTGATCAGGAACTGATGCCGCGTCGGACACTGGCTGCGATCAATGCAGCCGCTGGCTGATGACCTTCGACACGCCGTCCCCTTGCATGGATACCCCGTACAGGGCGTCCGCGACCTCCATCGTGCGCTTCTGGTGCGTGATCACGATGAGCTGGGAGCTCTCCTGCAGCTCCTCCATGATCCGGATCAGCCGCTGGAGATTGGTGTCGTCCAGCGCCGCCTCGACCTCGTCCATGACGTAGAACGGGCTGGGCCGCGCCTTGAAGATGGACACCAGCAGCGCGACCGCGGTCAGTGACCGCTCGCCGCCGGACAGCAGCGACAGCCGCTTGACCTTCTTGCCCGGCGGCCGGGCCTCGACGTCCACGCCGGTCGCCAGCATGTCGTCCGGGTCGGTGAGCACCAGCCGCCCCTCGCCCCCGGGGAAGAGCCGCGCGAAGACGCCCTCGAACTCCCGGGCGGTGTCGTGGTACGCCTCGGTGAAGACCTGCTCCACCCGCTCGTCGACCTCCTTGACCACCCGCAACAGGTCGGCCCGGGTCTTCTTCAAGTCTTCAAGCTGTTCGCTGAGGAACCGGTGCCGCTCCTCCAGCGCCGCGAACTCCTCCAGCGCCAGCGGGTTCACCTTCCCGAGCTGCTGATACGCCCGCTCGGCGGCCCGCAGCCGCTTCTCCTGCTCGGCCCGTACATAGGGCACCGGCTGGTTGCGGGGATGCTCCGGGTCCTCCGGCAGCGTCTCGCCCTCCGCCGGCGGCGACGGCGGCACGGGCTGGTCCGGCCCGTACTCGGCCACCAGCGCGGCCGGCTCCACCCCCAGCTCCTCCAGCGCCCGGGACTCCAGCTGCTCGATCCGCAGCCGCTTCTCGGCACCGAGCACCTCGCCCCGGTGCACCGAATCGGTCAGCTTGTCCAGCTCGGACTTCAGGTCCCGGGCCGCGTTGCGTTCGGCCACCAGCGCCTGTTCACGCTCGGCCTTGGACCGTTCCGCGGCGGCCCGTTCCTCGTCGGCCCGGACCACCGACACCTCGACGTGCGCCAGCAGCTGCCGCGCCCCGGAGGCCACCGCCCCGGCCACCGCCGCCTCGTGCCGCAGCCGGGCGCGCCGCCGCTCGGCCCGCGCCCGCGCCTCCCGCTCCGCGCGGGCCCCCCGGTCCAGCGCGTCCGCCCGCCCGGCCAGCGCCTTGACCCGCTCCTCGTGCGTACGCGCCTGGAGCCGGGCTTCCATCTCGGTCTGCCGGGCGTTGGCCCCGTCCGCCGCCAGCCGGTCCCGTACGGAGGTGTCGGGCTCCTCGTCGCCGACGCCCGGCTCCTCCTCGGCCACCGCCAGCCGCTCGGCCAGCTCCTCGGCCTCCTCGGTGGCCCGGACCAGCGCCTCCTCCGCCCGGGCGGCCGCCGCGGTGGCCCGCTCGGCCTCACCGGCGGCCGCCCGGGCCTGCCCGCCGAGCCGCCCCAGGTCCCCGGCGACCTTGGATTTCTCCCGGTCAGCGGCCTGCCGCCGCTCGGCCAGCTCCTCGACCAGCGCGGCGCACTCCGCCCGCCGCGCCTCCGCGGCCCGCTGCTCCCCGGCCAGCCGCTCACAGCGCGCCGCCAGCGCCTCCAGCTCGGCGGCCGCCTCGTCGACGGAGGCCTGCACCTCCAGCAGGCTCGGCGCACCGGCCGAGCCGCCGTGCGCGAAGTGCGCCCCGAGCAGATCGCCCTCACCGGTCACGGCCAGCAGCTCCGGGCGCCCGGCCACCAGGTCCTCGGCGTCCTCCAGCGTCCCGACGACCACGACGTCCCGCAGCAGCCGGGCCACCGCGGCCGTCAACTCCGGTGGCCCCTGGACCAGTTGACCGGCCGGTACGGGCTCCGCGCGCGGTCCGGGCACCCGGTGCACGGCGGCCGCGGCGGCGTCCCCGGCCCCGCCCTGCGCGGGGACCGTTCCACCGGTCCCCAGCACCATCGCCGCCCGCCCGGCGTCCTGCTTGCGCAGCAGCCGGATGGCGTCGGCGGCGGTGGCCGGGTCGCTGACCGCGACCGCGTCCGCCGCCGCACCGAGCGCGGCGGCCACCGGGACCTCGAAGCCGGGGGTGACGGTCAGCAGCTCGGCGGCCGGTCCGAGCACCCCGGTGAGCTGCTCGGACGCGGCCAGCAGGGCGCCGGTGCCGTCCTTGCGGCGCAGTCCGAGGGCGAGCGCGTCGTGCCGGGCGGCGGTCGCGGCGCGCTTGCGCTCGGCCGTGGTCAGCGCCTCCCGGGCGGCGGTCAGTGCGGCATCCGCCTCGGACAGCTCCCGGCGGGCCGCCTCGTGCCGGGCGGTGCTCTCCTCGTCGTCCGCGTCCAGCCCCACGACCTCGGCCTTGAGCTGCTCGTACTCCTCCTGGGCCGCGGCCGCCCGCTGCCGGGCGTCGTCCCTGGCCTCGGCGAGCCGGCCGATCTCCGCCTGGGCCGAAGCGGCCCGGCCGCGGGCCGCGGTGACCTGACCGCTGAGCCGGGCCAGGCCCTCGCGGCGGTCGGCGATGGCCCGGGCCACGTCCCGCAGCCGCCGCTCCTCGTCCGCCAACTGCCGCTCCAGCGCGGCACGGTGTTCGACGGTGTCCTCCAGCGCCCGGGTCGCCGCCTCCAGCGCGGCCGCCAACTCCGCCTCCTGCTCGCGGATCCGGGCCGCTTCCCGCTCCATGTCGTCCGGGTCGCGCCCGGTCCGCTCCTCGGGCGGGGCCGCGGTGGCGCTCTTGACCCGCGCCTCGGCCAGCGAGATCGTGCCGCGCACCCGCTCGGCGAGCTGCGACAGCTCGTACCAGGTCTGCTGGGCGCGCTGGACCCGCGGGGTGAGGGTACGGACCTCCTCCTCCAGGGCCGCCTCCCGGCGCTGGGCGGTGCGCAGCCGCTCCTCGGCGGCCTGCTTGCGCTCCTTGAGCGCCGCCTCGTCCGCGATCTCCGCCCGCAGCGCGGCACGCTGCGTGACGAGATCGTCGGCGAGCAGCCGCAGCCGGGCGTCCCGCAGATCGGCCTGGATGACGGCGGCGCGCCGGGCGACCGCGGCCTGCCGCCCGAGCGGTTTGAGCTGCCGCCGCAGCTCGTCGGTCAGGTCCTGGACGCGGGCGAGATTGGCCTTCATCGCCTCCAGCTTTCGCAGCGCCTTTTCCTTGCGCTTGCGGTGCTTGAGAACGCCGGCCGCCTCTTCGATGAAGGCCCGGCGGCCCATCGGATCGGCGTGCAGAACGGAATCGAGCTGGCCCTGTCCGACGATGACGTGCATCTCCCGGCCGATACCGGAATCGGAGAGCAATTCCTGGATATCGAGCAGCCGGCAGGTGTCCCCGTTGATCTGGTACTCGCTCCCGCCATTGCGGAACATGATCCGGGTCAGGGTGACTTCGGCGTACTCGATCGGCAGTGCACCGTCGGAGTTGTCGATCGTGAGCGAGACCTCGGCCCGGCCGAGCGGCGGCCGCCCGGTCGTCCCGGCGAAGATGACGTCCTCCATCTTCCCGCCGCGCAGCGACTTCGCGCCCTGCTCACCCATGACCCAGGACAGCGCGTCCACGACATTGGACTTGCCGGAACCATTGGGGCCCACGACACAGGTGATTCCCGGTTCGAACCGGAGTGTCGTGGCGGAGGCGAAGGACTTGAAGCCTCGCAGGGTCAGACTTTTGAGGTGCACGCCGTTGGACTCTACCGGCCGCCCCTTGACGGACTGCCCCAACATTCCGCCGCCGGCCCCGCCCCCGGTGCGGGCCACGGGCACCGGGGGATACCGCGCCGTTCATTTTCGGTTTCACCGCGGAAAGCGAAGGGCACATCATGCGGTAAGGGAGGGGCGGCCCGGCCGGAGAGGCCGTAATCGATCACGGGCCGCATTGATCGCGGACGGTATCCATCACGCGGACGGTAACCATCGCGGGAAGTGTCGGGTACACGACCGGGCACTCAAGAAGCGCCGGACGACCGGGCAGACGGACGTCGAGCCGGGAAACGACGAAGGGACGCCGAAGCGTCCCTTGCAGATCTTGTAGAGAGCGGTGCCTCAAGCGGCTGGCAAGCAGCCCTACCGGCCCCTGTGGGGTCAGGTGAGCGCGGGCTCCGCCTGGGGTACGTCGATGTCGAGCATCGAGTCGTCGCGACGTGCGGCAGCGGACAGCATGTCGTTTTCGGCCTGCATCCGGATAAGCTCGGATTCAAGGTCTTGGACGCGCTGCTGAAGCCGTCGCATCTCGGAGAGGACTCGGGGGTCGGAGCCGCCGACGTAACCGAGAAGCGCCTTTGCCATGATGGATGGTCCTCCACAATGAGTGACCGACCGAAGCGGTTGGGTCGTGAGGGATTCGCACCCGCAGCTTGTCATTCTCTGGTGTACTCAATGCCAAACAGCTAAGGTGCGCGGGGATTCCAGAGTCTCACCAAACGGTTGGACGGTCAACACGATCACGCCCCGTATCCTCGGGCACCTGAGAGTGCGCGGCCGCGAGGGCGCTGCGCCGACTCCCCAGAAAGGTCCCGCGGGGGCGTGGAGATCATCCGTACAGCGGCAGCCTTGCACGGGTCGGCCGAGTTGGCAACCACCAGCGCTTATCTCCCGTAAGCAGCTGACGACGCCGCACTGCGAAGATCGCGGATAACGGCCGTACGGCCGGCTTCCGCGGCCCCTTTCAGCGGATCTCGAAGCCGTCGTAGCCGCCCCGGGGCGTGGCCCATATCTCAGTGACTCCGGCCACTCGTCCGGGCGTGTCCCCGGTCCGCAGCCAGTCGAGCAACTGCTCGCAGCGGTCCTTCGGGCCCTCGGCGACCACCTGGACGCGGCCGTCCTCCAGATTGCTCGCGAATCCGCTGAGTTCACCGATTCGCAGGGCGTTCGCACGGGTGAACCAGCGGAACCCCACACCCTGCACGCGCCCCCGTACCCATGCGGTCACCCGCACCTCTTCTTCCATGTGTGCACGTTAACCGGCCAATTGCTCAACGGACACTTCGGTCCCTTGCGTCATGGCGTACAGTCCCCCGACAGCGAAGCTCACCCTTACGGGTGAGCGAGTTGACGCTGAGGACGGAAGGAAGACACCGGATGGGCCGCCATCGTCGTCTTGCGAATCCCACGCCGGCAGCCCCCGGCCCACGGTCTGTTGACGCCCCGACGGCAGCGATGCCGGCAGCCGCACCGGACGGCCCGCCGCGGCACCGTTCGCACCGGGCGGCGCGCGCCCGCGGTGCGGCACCGGTGCGCACCGGCCTGCTCGGCGCCTCCGCGGCGGTGGCGATGGGGGCCGTGGCGGTCGCCTCCGGACTGATACCGGGCGGCGGCCAGTTCGACGGCGGTACGGGCGACGGGCCCGGCGAGCGGGTACGGGCCCGCGCCCTGCCGGAGACCACCGCACCGCAGGGCGCCCTCTCGGCGTCCCCCACCGATCGCGCCACCCTCCCGGCCAGCCGCGGCAGCTCCCGCGCCGCGGTCCCCGGCAGCACCGGCCCGACCACCCCGACGACCTCCCCCGCGCCGCACCGCCCCGCCAAATCCCCCACCCGAAAGGCCGATTCGCCCGGCTCCGCCGCACCCACCGGCCACCCGTCCGGCTCCGCGTCCGCGGCCCCGCACCCCACCGCGTCCGTCTCCGCCGGCACCGGCAGCGAGTCGTCGGCCGAGGCCCAGGTACTGGCCCTGGTCAACCAGGAACGGTCCCGGGCCGGCTGCTCCCCGCTGACCGCCGACCCGGAACTGGCCTCCCTCGCCCAGCGGTTCAGCGACGACATGGCCCGCCGCGGCTTCTTCGACCACACCGACCCCGACGGCCACACTCCCTGGGACCGCGCCGAGGCCCAGGGCATCAGCGACCTCGGCGGCGAGAACATCGCCCGCGGCCAGGCCACCGCCCAGGCCGTCATGGACACCTGGATGCACAGCCCGGGCCACCGCGCCAACATTCTCAACTGCGAGTACAAGACTCTCGGCGTCGGCGCCCACTTCGGCCCCGGCGGGCCCTGGTGGACCCAGGACTTCGGCTTCTGAGACAGCCACAGGTCACAGCGCGGCACGAGGACGGGCGCACCCGCCGGCATCAGGTGGGTGCAGGCCCGCCGAGGTGCGGCCGGGGTCGCAACGAGCCCGGTCCGTACCGCACGGCCAGCAGGGCCACGTCGTCGTCGTTGTCCGGTGGGCGCGCCCGTGCCAGCAACTGGTCCGTGAAGGATTCCAAGGGGCGGTGGGCGAGGGACGCGGCGTGCCGGCGCAGGTGGTTCAGGCCGTCGCCCAGGGTGTGACCGGGGGACTCGATCAGGCCGTCCGTGTAGAGGACCAGGGTCGCCCCGGGCGGAAACTCCACCATCGCGTCGGGGCGGGCCCGCTCGGGCGCGACGCCCAGCAGGACCCCGTGGCCGTCGGTCAGGTAGCGGGCCACGCCCTCGTGGCTGACCAGGAGCGGAGGGGGGTGGCCCGCGTTGGTCCAGGACAGCTCGCACCGGCCGGCGTCGTTCTCACTCATGCGGGCGAAGACCAGCGTGGCCATGGAGACCTCCGCGATGTCCAGGGTCGCCCGGTCGAGCCATTCCACGATCTTGCTCGGCGGCTTCTGCTGGGACAGGGCGTACGCGCGGAGCATGTTGCGCAGCTGGGCCATGCCGGCCGCCGCGTCCAGGTCGTGGCCGACGACGTCGCCGACGGCGAGGGCGGTGGCGCCGTCCGGCAGGGTGAACGCGTCGTACCAGTCGCCACCGACTTGGGAGGCGTCCGGTGCGGGCAGATAGCGGGCGGTCATGCTGAGGCCCGGCGTACGCGGCAGCTTCGGCAGCAGATGGCGCTGCATGGTCTCGGCGACCTTGCGCTGGCGCTGGTAGAGGCGGGCGTTCTCCAGGGCGAGGCTGGCGCGGCGGGCGATGTCCTCCAGCAGGGCGGTGTCGGTCGCGGTGAACCGCTCGGGCTGGTCGGCGCGGCCGAGGGTGAGGGCGCCCAGCACGTCGTGCAGGCTGCGGAGGGGGACCACGATCGCCGAGTGCATACCGGTCGCGTCGAACAGGCGCCGCTGCTCCACCGCGATGCCGGAGTCGGGCGGTCCCTGGTAGATCTCCGGGCCGGCGAGGGAGGACGCCACGCCGCGCAGGGCGCGGGACAGGGGCATCGGGGACTCCTGCGGCACCGGCGGCATGGGCCCTTGGAGGTCCTCCCGGAACGTCACGGTGCCGCCTTCGGCGTGGGCGACGGCGAAGCGCCACACTTCGTCCTGCTCGCTGATCAGGTCGATGACGGCCCAGTCGGCGAGGCGGGGCACCACGAGCTTGATCAGGCGGCGCAGCGCCTCGTGGATGTCCAGGGTGGAGGTGAGCAGGGTGGTCGTCTCGGCGAGCAGGGCGAGCCGTTCCCATTCGGAGAGCCGTCCGTCGGCCGGTGGCCGCTGGGCGGGTCGTCCGGGGCGTCCTGCGGAGTGGAAGAGGACGAGCGTGGCCGACGGGTGGATACCGACGTCGCAGGGGGTTGCCAGCCACTTCACCGGCAGGAGCGTGCCGTCGCCACGCTCAAGCCACTCGTCGCCCCCCTGCTCGGTGCGACCGTCGAGGACGCTCTCCCCTATCCGGCACTGGGCCCTCGGCACGGGTTCACCGGCGCTGGTGCGGTGCAGCAGGTCGTGGGCGTCCTGGCCGACCAGGTTTGCGGCGGAACGGCCCAGCAGCTGTTCGCCGCGCGCGTTGACGGCGACGATGGAGCCCTGTTCGTCCGCCAGGTACGCACCCGTGCCGAGGGCGTCGAGGGCCCTGGCAACCGCTTCCCGAAGGCCACCGGAGTCCGTCATGGCCTGCCTCCCGTCACCGGCGAAGATGCCTCGGCCCGTCCCTGCTGCATGGGTTCCCTCTGGACGAATTCGCACGCCCCTCGCTGACGTCCACTCCTGGGATACCCGGCCCTACCTGCCTTCGCCCTCCGGCCCGCGCCCGGCCCGCGCCTGACCTGCGCCCGCGGCCCCCGGAGAGCGCTGGGAAGCGGGCAGGGCCTCTGACCGGACTGTGGTCAGAGGCCCTGGGGCCGGTGCCGGGCGCAGGCCGTTCACGCACCGTGACGGGCGGGCCCGCGCGACGGCGATGCCCCCGTCCGTGCCGGTCAGGCGGCCAGTGCCGCGCGGCCCGCGAGGGTGATCCGGGCCTGCTCGGCGAGGCGGCGGCCGAGGTGTTCGGCGGTGGCGACATCGGCCTTGTGGACGCCCTCGGGGCCCTGGTCGTTGTTCGACTGCGCGGCGGCACCCAGGAAGAAGCCCAGCCGGTTCAGGTCGTTCTCGGACGCGGTGGAGGAGTTCCAGCCCGGGAGCAGGTTGAGGCCGACCCAGGTCATGCCGTGCTGAGCGGCGAGCACCGTGAAGAACTGCAGGGTGTGCAGCTTGTCGCCGCTCTTGGAGGCGGAGTTGGTGAAGCCCGCCGCGAGCTTGTCCTGCCAGGCGCGGGTCGCCCAGCGTGCGGAGGTCGCCTCGGCGAAGACGTGGAACGCGCCGGAGGCGGTCCCCATGTAGGTCGGCGAGCCGAAGACGATCGCGTCGGAGGCGTCGAGCTGCTCCCACTGGGCCTCGGTGATCTCGTCGACCTTGATCAGGTGGACGGTGGCGCCCGCCTCGGCGGCGCCGGCCCGGACGGCCTCGGCCAGGACGGCGGTGTGACCGAAGCCGGAGTGGTACGCGATCGAGACGACGGGAGCGGGCAGAGCAGGGGTGGTCACGGGGTCTCCTCTGGGGACGGGGCCCCGGGCGGTGGTCGTCGGGGCGTCTGCACCGAGGAAAGCACTAACTTTTCGAAAGTGCAACCCAACAGATAGCGCCATCTCACAGATAGCGCACTCGATGGGTTAGCGCTAACGAGGAGTATGGTGTGAGGATGGCGACGACGAAGACCGCGGACCGGGCGAACGGGGAGGCCACCGGCGGCTGTCCGGACGACCTGGCCTACGACGTGTTCGCGCGCAACTGCCCCTCCCGCGACGCGCTCAAGCACATCACCGACCGCTGGGGCAGCCTGACCCTGGGCGCGCTGCTCGACGGGACGTTCCGGTTCAACGAACTGCGGCGCCGCGTCGACGGGGTGAGCGAGAAGATGCTGTCGCAGACCCTGCACGCGCTGGAGCGGGACGGCCTGGTGCACCGCGAGGCACAGCAGACCAACCCCCCGCGGGTGGACTACGCACTGACCCCGCTGGGGCACCAGGTCGCCCGCCAACTCCGGGAACTGATCGACCTGGTGGAGGACCGGATGCCACAGGTGATCCAGGCCCGGGAGCGCTACGACGCCGAGCAGGCCGCGCGCTGAACCGCCGTCCTCCCGCGGTGCGCCGCGGACCCGTTCAGCCGCGCGGCGGCCGCTGGCAGCGCGGGCAGAAGTAGCTGGAACGGTTCATCCACGGCCGGCGGCGGATGGCCGTACCGCAGCGGCGGCAGGGCTCGTCCTCGCGGCCGTAGGCGTCCAGCGAGCGCTCGAAGTAGCCGGACTCGCCGTTGACGTTGACGTAGAGGCTGTCGAAGCTGGTGCCGCCGACGGCCAGCGCGGCCCGCATCACGTCCCGTACGTGCCCGAGCAGCTCGGCGGTGCGCGGGCGGGTGAAGGTGGCGGTCGGCCGGTCGTAGTGCAGCTTGCTGCGCCAGAGCGCCTCGTCGGCGTAGATGTTGCCCACTCCGCTGATCAGCGTCTGGTCGAGCAGCGCCCGCTTGACGGTGGTCCGGCGACGGCGCAGCGCCTCGTGGAACGCGGCGTCGTCGAAGGCCGGATCGAGCGGATCGCGGGCGATGTGCGCGATGACGTCGGGCAGGTGGTCGGGATCGCCGGGAACGGTGTCGTGCAACGACAGGCCCCCGAAGGTCCGCTGGTCGACGAAGCGGAGCTCGGTCCCCAGGTCGTCGGCGAACCGCAACCGGATGCGCAGGTGCTTCTCGTCCGGTGCGTCGTGCGGCTGGACCAGCAGTTGGCCGCTCATGCCGAGATGGGCGAGGACCGCCAGACCGTGGGTCACGTCAGGGGTGACGAGCGGCGCGATGCCCTCGGCTGCGGTCTGCGCGGCCGGGGTGCCACCGGTCACCGGGATCCAGAGGTACTTGCCGCGGCGCCGCGCGGTCCCCAGCCGCAGACCCGTGAGGCGCGCCGCGAAGTCCTCCGCCCCGGCCGTGTGGCGGCGGATCGCGCGCGGGTGCCGCACCTCGACATCGTCGATGGTGCGGCCGTCGACCCAGCGCGCAAGGCCACGGCGAACGACCTCGACCTCGGGCAGCTCGGGCACGGCGGACTCCTCGGGACGACGACGGGCGGGTGGAACCGCGGAGGCTTCGTCAGAAAGGCTCCGACGGCGGGAAAGACTTCTGACCCCGTCCGGGGCGACGCGCGGTCGCCCCGGACGGGGTCAGGAGAGGTGCTTCAGTGTGCCGACGACGAGCCGTCGTCGGCGGTGGTGGGAGCCGAACCGTCCGGGGACGGCGACGCGGTGTCGCCGGCAGCCGCCGCCTTGGCCGCCTCGTCCGCCGCGGCACGGATGGCGCGCCACGCGGACTCCGCCGCCTGCTGCTCGGCTTCCTTCTTGCTGCGGCCGGTGCCGGTGCCGTACGAGACACCACCGACGCGGGCGGCAGCAGTAAAGGTCTTCTCGTGGTCCGGGCCGGTCTCGGTGACCAGGTACTCCGGGACGCCGAGACCCTCGGTGGCGGTGAGTTCCTGGAGGCTGGTCTTCCAGTCCAGGCCCGCGCCCAGGCTGGAGGACTTCTCGATGAGCGGGTCGAAGAGCCGGTGCACCAGCTCGGCGGCCGCGTCGAGACCCTGGTCGAGGTAGACCGCACCGATCACCGCTTCGAGCGTGTCGGCGAGGATGGAGGCCTTGTCCCGGCCGCCCGTGCCCTCTTCACCGCGTCCGAGGCGGATGAAGGCACCGAGGTCGAGGCCGCGCCCCACCTCGGCGAGCGCACGCGAGTTGACCACCGCGGCCCGCAGCTTGGCCAGCTGGCCTTCGGGCAGGTCGGGGTGGATGCGGTACAGCGTGTCCGTGACCACCAGGCCGAGCACCGAGTCCCCGAGGAACTCCAGCCGCTCGTTGGTGGGCAGACCGCCGTTCTCGTATGCGTACGAGCGGTGCGTCAGCGCACGCACCAGAAGGGCGGACTCGAGCTGGTACCCGAGCCGCCCTTCCAGAAGCGTGTGGGACGAGGCTGTGTCCGCAGGAGCCGTTTCCTCCCCGCGCTTGCGGGATGCCGAAGGGGCGTCTTCCGCCTTCTTGGGGCTAGACACAGTGCCTGTCACCAGCCGCTCAGACCTCGAGGACCTGGCGCTTGTTGTAGGTGCCGCAAGCGGGGCACGCGATGTGCTGCTGCTTGGGCTCGTGGCAGCGCTCGCACGCCACCAGGGTGGGGACCGCAGCCTTCCACTGCGACCGGCGGTGGCGCGTGTTGCTGCGCGACATCTTCCGCTTCGGAACAGCCACGGCTACTTCTCCTGAGGTTCATCCCCGCCGTCGCGGGGTGCGTTGTCCTTCTCGCCGTCCTTGCTGGTTTCGGCGAGTCCCTGCAGTGCCGCCCAACGGATGTCGACGGCGTCGTGGTGGTGGTCCGGGTCGTCCGCGAGCCGCACTCCGCAATCGGAGCACAGGCCCGGGCAGTCGTCCTGGCACACCGGCTGCATCGGCAGTGCGAGCACCACCGCATCGCGCAGCACGGGTTCGAGGTCGAACAGGTCGTCCTCGATGAAGAGGGTGTCCTCCTCGTCCTCGGCGTCGTCGCCAGCGTCCTTGTCATGGACCCGGGCATCGGCGTCGGGGTAGGCGAACAACTCCTGGAAGTCGCTGTCGAGCTCTCGCTCCAGCGGCTCCAGACACCTTACGCACTCCCCCTTGACCGTTGCACGGGCGGTGCCCGTGACGAGCACTCCGTCCATGACCGATTCGAGGCGGAGGTCGAGCTCGATCGGCGCGCCCTCGGGCACACCGATGACCTCGTTGCCGAGGTCCCGGGGGGCCTCGACGGAGCGGGAGACCCTCTTGAGCGCACCGGGACGCCGGCCCAGCTCACGCGTGTCGAACACGAGAGGGGCGCGGTGGTCGAGGCGGGCGTTGATGGCTTCCTGCTTTCTACGGGGTTTTCGCGCCGCCCGTCCTTCATTGGGAAATGCGGGCAGCAGAGATCGCGGAAATACTCGCGACCGAAGAGCCAGGATACTGGAAGGCCCCCGATAGGCCCAATCCGCACCCTCTTCCCCGGCCACGCACGGCCACACACCCCGCACGGCCACACAACGGGCCCGCAAAGGACGCGTACGGGCGGACGCTCACGGGTCACGCACGGGCCGGCCGCGTACGGGGCCGCGCATCGACCGGGTGCGGGGCACCGCCTGCCGGTTACCGCCCCCCGGCTGCGTGGACGGCGTCGGGCCTTGGCCGACCACCTGGTTCCGGGAACACCTCACCTAGGGGCAGGCGAACAGATCCCTTAGGGGATGCAAGGGCCCCCTGCGGGGCCACAACCAGGTGGGGACGGGGGATATTCCGGTGGTGGGTTGGGCCGGCGGCCGGGGTGTCCGGTGGTGGGTTGGGCCGGCGGCCGGGGTGTCCGGTGGGCGTGCCCTACGGGCGGCCCTCCTCGTATTGGCGGAGTTGGTCGAGGTTGATCATGCTGGTGTCGAAGAGGCTGGTCTCGTCCAGGGCGGCGGGCTGGGCGGCCGCGTGCGGGGCGTGCTGGGGCTGCTGGGGCACCTGGGGGTGGAGGTAGGTGTTCGGGTCGTAGCCGGGCTGCTGGGGCTGCTGGGGCTGCTGCTGCCAGTCGTAGGCGTACGGGTCCTGCTGCTGGGTGTACGCGGCGGCCTGCTGGGGCTGCTGGTAGCCGTAGACGTCCTGCTGGGGGTAGCCGGCCGGGTCGTAGTAACCCTGCTGCTGGGGCTGGAGCGGCTGCTGGTGTTCCTGGGGCTGGTCCTGCGCCGCGGGGGCCTGCGGTTCGCGGTCGGCGCCGATACCGGCCAGCTCGGCCAGGTAGTCCGCGTCCGCCTGCGGCTGCGCGTTCTGCGGGTCGCCCTGGGCCGCCAGATGCGCGGCGAGCTCGTCGATCGCCTGGGCCCCCTGGAGCTTGTCGCGGCCCCGGCCGACCGCCTCCAGCGTCTTGGTCAGCACGGCCTGGAAGGCGCCGAACTTGGCGTCCACGTAGGCGTCCGCGCGCTGCCTGAGGGTCTCGGGGTCGGCGCTGCGCTCGGGGGCCTCAGTGTCCTCGTAACCCTGCTCGTCGAGTCCGGGGCCCCGGCCGAGGAGCTTCTCGCGGCCGCGGTCGACGGATCCGATGGTCTTGGTGAGGACGACCTCGAAGTTGGCGAGCTTGGAGTCGACGTAGTCGTCGGCCTCGGCGCGGATCTCGGCGGCCTCCTGGCGGGCCTCGGCGAGGATCCGGTCCGCCTCCTCCTGCGACTGCCGGGCGACCTCGGTGTCGGAGATGAGCGAACCGCGCTGGGCGTGCGCGGACTCGATGATCCGCTCCGCCTCGGCGCGCGCCTCCTCGACCATCTGCTCGCGGCCGCCGAGCAGCTCCTGGGCCTGGGCGAGCGATCCGGGCAGCGCGGCGCGCACCTCTTCCAGCATGGCGAGCAGCTCGGCGCGGTTGACCACGCACGAGGCCGACATGGGCATGGACCGGGCGCCGGCGACGGTCGCGACGATGTCGTCGAGCTTCTTCTGCACGTCCACCTTGGACTCGCCACTCTCTGAGGGGTTGGAACGACGGAACGGGACGACTGTACGTCCACCGGCCGCCCAGCCGACACCAACTGACGGTACGTCAGAAGTGCCGTGGCCGGTGTGCCGGGTGCGGTGATCAGCTCTTCTTGCGCAGCCGCTCGGTGAGCGCATCGAGCACGAACGGCGGGACCAGGTGGGAGACGTCGCCACCCCAGGCGGCGACCTCCTTGACGAGGCTGGAGGAGAGGAAGCTGTAGATGGGGTTGGTGGGGACGAACAGGGTCTCCACACCGGAGAGTCCGTTGTTCATCTGGGCCATCTGCAGCTCGTAGTCGAAGTCGCTGACCGCGCGCAGGCCCTTGACGATCGCGGGGATGTCGCGCTGCTTGCAGAAGTCGACGAGCAGGCCGTGGAAGGACTCGACCTGGACGTTGCCGTACTCGGCGGTGGCCCGGCGGATCAGGTCGATCCGCTCGTCGACCGTGAACAGCCCCTTCTTGGACTGGTTGATCATCACGGCCACATGGACGACGTCGTACAGCTTGGAGGCACGGGCGATGATGTCCAGGTGCCCATTGGTGATGGGGTCGAACGACCCCGGACAGACGGCGCGGCGCAACGCGGGTTCCTCGCTCTCCGATGCGGTCATGACACGCTTGCTGACGTCGGTTCGGCGGACGACGAAGCGGCGCGACCGTACCAAAGCGTCCCCTCGCCGTAGCGACGGGCCTTGATCGCGGTGAAACCGTCCGGCCACGGGAACGCGCCGCCTCTGGTGCTCCGCTCCACGGTGACGAGTGCGTCGTCCGCCAGCCACCCCTGACCACGGAGTGTGAGCAGGATCTCGCACAGTTCGGCGTCGCTCACCGCGTAGGGCGGGTCCAGGAAGACGATGTCGTACGGCTCTCCGGAGGGCGGGGCGGCGGCGGTCTGCTCGGCCTTGCCGGGCCGCACCTCGACGCCCGGGAGGCCGACCGTGCGGACGTTGTCGCGGATGGTGCGGACGGCGCGGGCGTCGGCCTCCACCAGCAGGACGTGGGCCGCGCCGCGGGAGAGCGCCTCCAGGCCGACCGCCCCGGAGCCGCCGTACAGGTCGAGCACCCGGGCGCCGGCCAGCGGGCCGTCCAGCGACTCCCAGGTGGAGAACATGCCCTCACGCGCCCGGTCGGAGGTCGGGCGGGTGCCGTTGCCGGGTGGTACGGCCAGGCGGCGGCCGCCGGCCGTGCCGGCGATCACGCGGGTCATGGGCCCGTCCTTACGTCGTGCGGGGTGGAGGGATGGTCGGCGGAGCCCGTGCGGGCTCCGCCCTCCACGATATTCCGTCGTCCGGCGGCGGGCGCCCGCCCGAGGCGTCCGGGCGGCACCCCGGCCCGTGATCGTTCTCACCCGGCCGCGGCCGGCGCACAGACGGCGGGAGGCGCCCTTGCGGCTCGCTCAGCCCTTGTCCAGATACTGCTCCCGTTCCTCGTCCAGGAGGGCGGACAGCGCGATCCGCAGCTCCGGGTAGCCGGTCAGTTCGGGGTCGTCGCCGACCAGCGCGGTGGCCTCCTCGCGGGCGGCGGCGATGATCTCCTCGTCGTCGATGACCGTGAGCATCCGCAGCGAGGAGCGGACGCCGGACTGCGCCTGGCCGAGGACGTCGCCCTCGCGCCGCTGTTCCAGGTCGATCCGGGAGAGCTCGAAGCCGTCGAGGGTGCCGGCCACGGCGGCGAGCCGGGCCCGCGCCGGGCTGGCCTCGGGCATCTCGCTGACCAGCAGGCACAGGCCGGGCGCCGCACCACGGCCGACCCGGCCGCGGAGCTGGTGCAGCTGGGAGACGCCGAACCGGTCCGCGTCCATGATCACCATGACGGTGGCGTTGGGGACGTTCACCCCGACCTCGATGACCGTCGTCGCGACCAGCACGTCCAGCTCGCCGGCCGCGAACGAGCGCATCACCTCGTCCTTGTCGTCCGGCGCCATCCTGCCGTGCAGTACCGCCACCCGCAGACCGGCGAGCGGGCCCTTGGTGAGCTGGTCGGCGATGTCGAGCACGGCGAGCGGCGGGCGCTTCTCGGCGATGTCCTCCGGCGAACTCGCCGCGGCCGCCGCTCCCTTGCCGCCGGAAGCGCCCTTCTTCCCCGGCTTGGGCACGTCCTCCTCGTCGCCGATCCGCGGGCAGACCACATACGCCTGGTGCCCGGCCTCGACCTCTTCGCGGACCCGCTCCCACGTGCGCGCGAGGAAGTGCGGTTTGTCCTTCGCGGGCACCACATGGCTGGCGATCGGCGAGCGTCCGGCGGGGAGTTGGTCGAGGACGGAGGTCTCCAGATCGCCGAAGACGGTCATCGCGACCGTCCGCGGGATGGGCGTCGCGGTCATCACCAGAAGGTGCGGCGGCTGTGTGCCCTTGCCCCGCAGGGCGTCGCGCTGCTCGACGCCGAAGCGGTGCTGTTCGTCGACGACCACCAGTCCCAGGTCGTGGAACTGCACCTTGTCCTCGATCAGCGCATGGGTGCCGACAACGATGCCGGCCTCACCGGTGACCAGGTCGAGCAGCGCCTGCCGGCGGGCCGCGGCACCCATGGAACCGGTCAACAGCACCACCTTCGTGCCCCGTTCGGCCCCGCCCAGCATGCCGCCCTCGGCCAGCTCCCCCATCATCTCGGTGATCGAGCGGTGGTGCTGCTGGGCGAGCACCTCGGTGGGCGCCAGCATCGCGGCCTGGCCGCCGCCGTCGACGACTCCGAGCATGGCGCGCAGCGCGACCATGGTGTTGTGCGTGACGGTGAAGTGGTCGGTCACGTAGGCGTGCGAGGGGTGCGCGACGCTGATGCACTGGACGGGCCTGCGGCCCACGTGCTCGATCGCGCGGACGGTGCGCCGGAATGCGGGATCGTCATCGGCCCCTTCCTCCGGCAGCGCCGCGGAGACGTCGTACGCGCCCGCCCCGGCGGCGTGCAGCTCCGCCCGCCCGCCCAGGGAGCGCACCAGCCAGGCGAGGTCGGCGGCCAGCGGGCCGGGCGCGGCGCGGAACACCTCGCCGGTCCCTGAAGGCTCTCCCCCGGCGTCCAGCAGGCCGCGCAGCACGGCCCGGCGGTCCTTGACGGGGGCGTTGCGGTAGGCGGCCGGCAGACCGTCCCCGGGGAGGGAGCGGCCCAGGCGGTACGGGTCGAGCGGCCGCTCCCCGCCGTCGTCGAGGTCGACCGGGGTGGCGGGCGCGATGGACCACCGGGGCCGGCCGTCGGCGTCCAGCAGGCCGGCCCGTAGCTCGCGGGTGGTCAGCACCCGCTCGCCGCCGTCGCGCGACCCGACGATCCACAGGTGCTCGTCGTCGCACTCGACGGCGGAGCCGTCCGACAGCACCAGCCGCCACACCTCGCGCTCGCCCTGCGGGAAGACGCCGTCCACCACGGCGCGCTCACCGCTGGGCACCACCACTTCGGTGCCGACGGTCATCTCGCCCATGGGCCGGAAGCCGCGCGGGGTGAGCACCAGGGCGTCCAGCGGCTGGGCCTTGCCGGAGCCGACCTCGCCCTGGAGGAGGCGGTGCATGGGGTGTTCGGTGGCCAGGTCGTCGAAGATCTCCCGACTGACCTTCTGCTGGCCGTCGGTGAGCGTGAAGGGCAGCTCGGCGTCGAACGCGTCGAGGATGCCGTCCTTGACCAACCGGCGCGGTACGGCGGGGAGTTGGGTGTCGGCAAGGCGCCGGCGGGCCAGCGCGACCTGCATCACGAATGCTTCGTCCCACTTCAGCCGGGCCCGGGCGTCGGCGATGTCGGCCTTGCTGCCCGGCCGGTGGATCTTCAGCAGTGCCTCGGTGAGCGGGACCAGCGACCGGCCCTCGCGCAGCGCCTCGGGCAGCGGGTCGACGGCGTCCTGCGCGCTGGGCAGCACCGCGTCGACCGCTTTGGTGATCTTCCAGGAGGCCATCTGCTGGCAGGCCGGGTAGATCGGGATGAGCTGGTTGGCGAAGGCGTCCACGGCCTCGCCGTCGGTGTCACCGTCCAGGAGCGCGTATTCGGGGTGGGCGAGCTGAAGTTTGCGGTTGAAGACCGACACCTTGCCGGCGAACATCGCGCGGCGTCCCGGCAGCAGTTCCTTGTGCGGTTTGTGGATGCCCTTGCCGAAGAACACCAGCTGGAGCCGGCCGCTGCCGTCCGTGAGCGTCACTTCCAGGCGCTGTCCGCGGCCGGCGTTGAAGGTGTGCACCCGGGTGTCGGCGACCCTGGCGACGACCGTGACGTGTTCGTCCAGCGGGAGGTCGGCGAGGCGGGTCAGCTCGCCGCGCTCGGCGTAGCGGCGCGGGTAGTGGTGCAGCAGGTCGCCGACCGTGTGCAGGTCGAGATGATCGGCCAGCACCTTCGCGGTGGTGCCGCCGAGGATCTTCTTCAGGGGTTCGTCGAGCGCAGCCACGCGTCTATTGCACACCACGCCTCTGACAATTGCGCCGGTCCGGGCCGCCGGGGCGGCGTCACTCCACGCCGATGAGCAGCGGGGCGGTGCGCTGGCCGCCGTCGTAGACGACGGTGTCGACGGCGAGGTGCCGTTCGCGGACGTGCCGTTCCAGACGCTCGGCGAGGGCGGCGGGCGCCCCGGCGCCGAGGACCAGCGTCACCATCTCCCCGCCGGCGGACAGCATCCGGTCCAGCACCGTCATGGCGGTGACGGTGAGGTCGGAGCCGATCACCGCGACGTCGCCGTCGATCAGCCCGAGGACGTCCCCGGCCTGGCAGACGCCCGCCATGGTCCAGGACTGCCGTTCGGCGAGGGCGAGCTCGGCGTAGCGGGTGGCGCCGGCGGCGGAGGTCATGGCGACCGCGTCCTCGTCGAAGCTGCGGTCCGGTTCGTGCACGGCCAGCGCCGCGATGCCCTGGACGGCGGCGCGGGTGGGGATCACCGCGACCCGGACGCCTTCGGTGCGGGCCTGTTCGGCGGCGGCCGCGGCGGTGTGCCGGAGTTCGGGGTCGTTGGGCAGCAGCATGACCTCGCGGGCGCGGGCCTGCCGGATCGCCTGCACCAGTTCGCCGCTGGCCGGGGGCTCCCCGGGGCGTACGGTGACGGCGGTCGCGCCGGCCTCGGCGCAGAGGCCGGCGAGCCCGGCGCCCGGCACCACCGCGACCACGGCCCGCGGTGCCAGCGCCGGTTCCTTGGTGCGGCCGGCGCCGCCGAAGTGCGTGATGCGGATCCGGTACGGGCGGCCGGCCTCGATGCCGGCCTCCACGGCGGCGCCAGCGTCGTCGACGTGGACGTGGACGTGCCACAGCCCGTCCCCGCCGACCACGACCAGGGAGTCGCCGAGGCCGTCGAGCCGGGTGCGCAGCCGGGCCACGGCCTCGTCCGCCGCCTCCAGCAGGTAGATCACCTCGAAGGCGGGCCCGCCTTCCTCGCCGCAGCCGCCGGCCGCCGTGTGTGCCGCGACGTCGCAGCCGGCGGCCTCGGGGAGCGGGGCGTCGGCCCGTACGGCGACGGGGGTGGCGGTGACCTCTCCGGAGAGCGCGTCGGCGAGCGCGCCCAGCAGGGCGACCAGTCCGCAGCCGCCGGCGTCCACCACGCCGGCCCGGCCGAGGACCGCCAGCTGCCCGGGCGTCGCCTGCAGGGCCGTACGGGCACCCTCGTGGGCGGCGCGGGCGACCGCGGCGGCGTCCCGGGCCTCGCCGGCGGCGCGTTCGGCGGCGGCCGCGGCGGCGGTGGCCACGGTCAGGACGGTGCCCTCCACGGGGTGGGCGACGGCCTCGTAGGCGGAGGCGGCGGCCCGGCGCAGGGCCCGGCGCAGCGCCTCGGCCGAACCGTCGCCGGCCGCGGCGTCCGTGCCGTCGGTCCCGCCGCCGGCCGCCAGGACGTCGGTCATGCCGCGCAGCAGCTGCGCCAGGATGGTGCCGGAGTTGCCGCGCGCTCCTATCAGGGCGCCGTGTGCCATCGCGCCGATCGCGTCGGCGAGGCCGGGGGCGGTGCCCGCGGAGGCGTGCCCGTCGAAGGCGGCCTCGACGGCCCGGGCCGCGGATTCCAGCGTCAGGTAGAGGTTGGTGCCGGTGTCGCCGTCGGCCACCGGGTAGACGTTGATCGCGTCGATCCGCTCGCGTTCCCGGCCGAGCGCCTCCAGCGCCAGCCCGCACCAGGAGCGGACCGCGGCGGCGTCGAGCGGGTACGGCACATCGTCCTCCTGGGTCACGGGCTGCACCGACAGTAGCCGCGCCCCGGTGGGGAGGCCGGGGCGGGGGCCGGGGGGTGCGTGATAGTTTCGTTCTACGGGAGCGGTCGTTGTATGCTGCTCCGGTTGCCCGATGAGAATCGGGCCATTTCCTCTCCTGACGGTCGCCGGTCGGGCAATGCACTCGGCCCGTCGGGATTCACCGTAAGTGCATCTGAAGTCTTTGGAGTGACCCGTGGCTGCCAACTGCGACGTCTGCGGCAAGGGGCCGGGCTTCGGCAAGAGTGTCTCGCACTCGCATCGCCGTACCAACCGTCGTTGGAACCCCAACATCCAGACGGTGCGTGCAGTGATCGGGCGCACGCCGAAGAAGCTGAACGCCTGCACCTCGTGCATCAAGGCCGGCAAGGTCTCGCGCTGACGCCTTAGTCGTAGCGCAGCCGGCCGGTTGCCTGGGAAGCCGGTCCACCCCTGGGGTGGGCCGGCTTTTGCCGTTCCTACGGGCACTCCCCCGTTCCTACGGGCACTCCCCCGCTCCCGGCATGACGCGGAACGCGGCCCGCGCGCCCGTCAGTGGCCGCCGCGCAGCCGCCAGCCGTGGTCGACCGGGCCGATGC
The DNA here is from genome assembly GCF_040640655.1 of Streptomyces sp. NPDC021749. Classification (NCBI taxonomy): domain Bacteria; kingdom Bacillati; phylum Actinomycetota; class Actinomycetes; order Kitasatosporales; family Streptomycetaceae; genus Streptomyces; species Streptomyces sp. NPDC021749. The sequence continues at coordinate 26,970 of NZ_JBFACE010000042.1, forward strand.
CGGCGCCCAGCCGGAAGCCGGCCGCGATCGCGCCGGTGACGTAGTCCTTCGCCGCCGCGGCGGCCTGCGGGACGGGGTCGCCCTTGGCCAGTTGTGCGGCGAGTGCGCTGGCGAGGGTGCAGCCGGTGCCGTGGGTGTGCCGGTTGCCCTGGCGCGGGGCGCGCAGCCAGTGCTCCTCGGTGCCGTCGGTGAGCAGGTCGACGGCGCTGCCGCCGTCCCCGGCCGCGGCCGTGAGGTGGCCGCCCTTGATGAGCGCCCAGCGCGGCCCGAAGTCCAGGACGGCGGCGGCCGCCCGGCGCATGTCGGCCTCCTCCCGGACGGTCACGCCGGTGAGCTGGGCCACCTCGTCGAGGTTGGGGGTGGCGACGGTGGCCGTGGGCAGCAGCTGGGTGCGCACCGCGTCCAGGGCGCTCGCGGCGAGGAGTGCGTCACCGTGTTTGGAGACCCCCACGGGGTCGACGACGACCGGGACGTCCAGTGCGGCGAGCAGTTCGGCGACGGTCCCGACGAGTTCGGCCGAGGAGAGCATCCCGGTCTTGACCGCCTGGACGCCGATGTCGTCGACGACGCTGCGGAACTGGGCGCGTACGGCCTCGGCGGGCAGGTCCCACGCGCCCTGCACGCCCAGGGAGTTCTGTGCGGTGACGGCGGTGAGCACGCTCATGCCGTGGGTGCCGAGCGCCAGCATCGTCTTCAGGTCCGCCTGGATGCCCGCGCCGCCGCCGGAGTCGGACCCGGCGACGGTCAGGACGCGTGGAGGTATGTGCATGCCGGCGAATCTACCCGCCGGCCGCCCGGGGGCTACTCGGCGTCGGCGTTGTCCCCGAAGTGGTCCCAGCCGGCCTTCACCCAGGGGGCGCCGTCCACCGTCACCTGCGGCAGCGCGGAGGGGTGGAGGACCTCCCCGATGACCTTCCACCGGGCGGGCAGCTTCACGTCCGGCGGGAACGTGGCCACGATCGCGTGGTCCTCGCCGCCGTTGAGCACCCACTGCATCGGGTCCACGCCGACCGCGGTGCCGATGTCGGACATCTGCGAGGGGATGTCGATCGCGGCGGACCGCAGGTCGATCCGGACCTTGCTGGCCTCGGCGATGTGCCCGAGGTCGGCGACCAGCCCGTCGCTGACGTCGGTCATGGCGGTGGCGCCGAGCCCGGCGGCCGCGGGGCCGGCGTGGTACGGCGGTTCGGGGCGGCGGTGCGCCTCCACGAAGGCGCGCGGGGAGCGGAAGCCGCGGGAGAGGACCGCGTGGCCGGCGGCGGACCAGCCGAGCCAGCCGGTCACCGCGACCACGTCGCCGGGCTGGGCGCCGGCCCGGGTGACCGGCTCCTGGTTGCGCAGGTCGCCGAGTGCAGTGATGGCGACGGTGATGGTGTCGCCGCGGACCACGTCCCCGCCGACGACCGCGGCCCCGGCCACCTGGCACTCGTCGCGCAGCCCGTCCATCAGCTCGGTCGGCCAGGTCGCGGGGAGTTCCGCGGGCACGACCAGGCCCAGCAGGATCGCGGTGGGCACCGCGCCCATCGCCGCGATGTCGGCGAGGTTCTGTGCGGCGGCCTTGCGGCCGACGTCGTAGGCGGTGGACCAGTCGCGGCGGAAGTGCCGGCCCTCCAGGAGGACGTCGGTGCTGGCGACCACCCTGCGGTCCGGCGCGGTGACCACCGCGGCGTCGTCCCCCGGCCCGATCCGTACCGCCGGAGTGGACGTGAGCCGGGAGGTGAGCTCCCTGATCAGACCGAACTCCCCCAGCTCGCCCACGGTGCCCTTCATGCTGTTGCCCTTCTCCTGTGTACGGACCGTTGTACGGACGGCCCGTACGTGGCTGACGGTTGCGCCGCACCTGCCGTGTTCACCGCGCGGGTCTCCCCGCTCCGCACGGTGACGCGGTACCGTGGCGTCCCTTCTTCCCCCATGATCCTCGTAGCCGCCCTGGAGGTTCCGTGGTACAGGCCTACATCCTGATCCAGACCGAGGTCGGCAAGGCCTCGGCCGTCGCGGAGGTGATCTCGCAGATCCCTGGTGTGCTGCAGGCCGAGGACGTCACCGGTCCCTACGACGTGATCGTGCGCGCCCAGGCCGACACCGTCGATGAGCTGGGCCGCATGGTGGTGGCGAAGGTCCAGCAAGTGGAAGGCATCACCCGCACCCTGACCTGCCCGGTCGTTCATCTCTAGCTCCCCCGTATGCTCGGCCGGGTGATCTCTTCGCGTCGCCGGTGCCGCCCGTTCCTGGCCCTTCCCCTGCTCACCGTGGCTTTCGCCGCGGTGAGCTGTTCGTCTTCCGAGGACGTGGCCGTCCCGTCCCCCCGGGGCGAGGCGGCGCGGCACTGCCGGGCACTCCACGGGGAACTGCCGCGGACCGTCGACGGACTGAAGCGGGGCACCCCCGAGCCCGTCTCCGACTTCACCGCCGTCTGGGGCGACCCCGCCGTGCAACTGCGCTGCGGGGTGCCGAAGCCGGACGTCCTGAGACACGGGAGTGAACATTACAACCCCAACCCGGAGGCGGCGGAAGTCAACGGTGTCCGGTGGCTCTTCGAGAAGCAGGACGACGGCTACCGCTTCACGACCGTGCTGCGCAAGGTGTACGTCGAGGTGACCGTGCCCGGGAAGTACGCCCCCGAGGTCGATGTGCTCCCCGACCTCGCGGGCGCGGTGAAGAAGACCATCCCCGCGGGCGTGTAGCCCTTCTCCGGCGCGGCCCCCGCCGCGGCCCTAGCGCAGGCCGGTGGAGCGCTGCAGCGCCGCCTGGAGGAGGCGGTCGATCAGCTCCGGGTAGCTCACGCCGCTTTCCTGCCACATCCGCGGGTACATCGAGATGGGCGTGAAGCCGGGGAGCGTGTTGATCTCGTTGATCACGAACTCGCCGTCGTCCTGCAGGAAGAAGTCCGCGCGGACCAGGCCCTCACAGGACGCCGCCTCGAAGGCCGCGACGGCCAGTTCCCGGACCTTCGCGGTCTGCTCGGCGGTCAGCGGAGCCGGCACGATGCCGGCGGCCGAGTCGATGTACTTGGCCTCGAAGTCGTAGAAGTCGTGCGCGGTGACCGGCGGGATCTCGGCCGGCACGCTGGCCCGCGGCCCGTCCTCGAATTCCAGCACCCCGCACTCGATCTCGCGGCCGCTCAGCAGCGATTCCACCAGGATCTTGGGGTCGTGCCGGCGGGCCTCCTCGATGGCCTCGTCCAGGCCCGCGAGGCCGTCGACCTTGCTGATGCCCATGGACGAGCCGGCCCGGGCGGGCTTCACGAAGAGCGGCCAGCCGTGTTCGGCGGCGAAGTCCACGATCTTCTTGCGGGCCGCCGCGGGGTCCTTCTCCCACTCCCGGGGCCGGATGACCTCGTAGGGGCCGACCGGCAGCCCGAAGGAGGTGAACACCCGCTTCATGTAGTCCTTGTCCTGGCCGACCGCGGAGGCGAGCACGCCCGAGCCGACGTAGGGCACGCCGGAGAGCTCCAGGAGGCCCTGCAGGGTGCCGTCCTCGCCGTACGGGCCGTGCAGGACGGGGAAGACCACGTCGACCTCGCCGAGCGCCTTGGGCACCGCACCCGGCTCGGTGTAGACCACCTCGCGGTTGGACGGGTCGACGGGGAGCACCACTCCACCCTCGGCGGACTCGGCGAGCTCGGCCACGGTGGGCAGCCGCCGGTCCGTGATGGCCATCCGCTCGGGGTCGTCGGCGGTCAGCGCCCAGCGGCCGTCGGTGGTGATGCCGATGGGCAGCACGTCGTACTTCTCGCGGTCGATGGCGCGCAGTACGGCTCCGGCGGTGACCACGGAGATGGCGTGCTCGGAGCTGCGCCCGCCGAACACGACGGCGACGCGGGGCTTGTGGGAGGAGGTCTGGCTGCTCATATCGCGTTGAGGGTACCTGCTGACCGGCGCGGCGTCAGTGCGGCGGCCGCCGTTGGTGGTGTGGCGCCGGCACCGGCCGCGGACGGCCCGGCTCTCGTCCCCGTTTCAGTGCCGCTCGGACTTGGCGCTGCGCGCCATCAGCTCCTTGAGGGCCACCAGCGGCGGCTTGCCGTCGTGGACGATGGAGACGACCGTCTCGGTGAGCGGCATGTCGACGCCGTGCCTGCGGGCCAGATCCAGTACCGATTCGCAGGACTTGACGCCCTCGGCGGTCTGCTTGGTGACCGCGATGGTCTCCTGGAGGGTCATGCCGCGGCCGAGGTTGGTGCCGAAGGTGTTGTTGCGGGACAGCGGCGAGGAGCAGGTGGCGACGAGGTCGCCCATGCCGGCCAGGCCGGCGAAGGTGTGCGCGTCGGCGCCCATGGCGAGGCCGAGCCGGGTGGTCTCGGCGAGCCCGCGGGTGATCAGCGAGGCCTTGGCGTTGTCGCCCAGGCCCATGCCGGTGGCGATGCCGACGGCGAGGGCGATGACGTTCTTCACTGCGCCGCCCAGTTCGCAGCCCACCACGTCGGTGTTGGTGTACGGGCGGAAGTACGCGGTGTGGCAGGCGGTCTGCACCCGGCGGGCGACCGCCTCGTCGGCGCAGGCGACGACCGCGGCGGCGGGCTGCCGGGCGGCGACCTCCTTGGCGAGGTTGGGGCCGGTGACCACCGCGACCCTCTCGGCGGGGGCCTTGGCGACCTCCTCGATGACCTCGCTCATGCGCTTGGCCGTGCCCAGTTCGACGCCCTTCATCAGGGAGACCAGGACCGTGTCGGCGGGCAGCAGGGGCGCCCATTCGGCGAGGTTTCCGCGCAGCGTCTGGGACGGCACGGCCAGGACGGTGAACTCCGCGTCGCGGGCCGCCCGTGCCGGGTCGGTGGTGGCCCGTACGGCCTCGGGGAGCTCGACGCCCGGCAGGTAGTCGGGGTTCGTACGGCCGTTGTTGATGGCGTCGACCAGGGCCGCGCGGCGCCCCCACAGGGTCACCTCGCATCCCGCGTCGGCGAGCACCATCGCGAATGCGGTGCCCCAGGACCCCGTGCCGTAGACGGCGCAGCGCGTCACTTGCCTTCATCCTCCTGTGCCTGCTGGGTGCTTCGGGCCTGCTGGGGGGCGATCGCGCCTTCGGTGGCGGCGGCCGGCTCCGCGGTGGCGGTCTTGGCGGCCTCGCGTGCGGCGCGGCGTTCCTGGGCGAGGGCCTTGCGCCAGTCGTACGGTGCGGCCGGCGCGGTCTCCCCGCGCAGCTGGGCCAGCTGTTCAGTAATCGCGCCCATGATGAGGTCGGTGACGGCGCGCAGCACCTCGGCGGTCGGTTCCTGGTCGTAGTAGGCGCTCAGGTCGACCGGCGGCCCCGCCTTGACGCGCAGCGTCTTGCGCGGGAGGAGCCGGAGCTTCTTCTCCTTGGCGTACGGCGGCATCGCGTCGTTGGCGCCCCACTGGGCGACGGGGATGACCGGGGCCTTGGTCAGCAGGGCGACCCGCGCGGCACCGGTCTTGCCCTGCATCGGCCACAGCTCGGGGTCCCGGGTGAGGGTGCCCTCGGGGTAGAAGGCGACGCATTCGCCCTTGTGGATGGCGGTGACGGCGGCGCGGAACGCGTTGGCGGCGTCGGTGGTTTCCCGGTAGACGGGGATCTGTCCGGTGCCGCGCATCATCAGGCCGACAAAGCCGCTCTTGAAGAGTCCGGCCTTGGCGAGGAATCGGGGGACCCGTCCGGTGTTGTACTGATAGTGCGCATAGGAGAGCGGGTCGAGATAGGAGTTGTGGTTGACCGCGGTGATAAATCCGCCGTCGGCCGGAATGTGCTCCATTCCCTGCCAGTCCCGCTTGAACAGAACCAAGAGCGGCGGTTTGCAGATGACCGCGGCCAAGCGGTACCAGAAGCCGATTCTGCGGCGGGACACTGGGACACCCTCCTTGTGGGACCTGCGTAGCTGCTACGGGCCGGCAGCCGCACAAGTGTCGCCCCAGGTACCCGCTATGTCGAGGACACCGTAACCCCGGCGCTCCCCCGGGGCGTCGGCGGCGGGTGAGAATGGCGCGGATGCGAAGAGACGGAGCGGATGGCGGGGCGGCGGCGGCCTGGAGCCTGGTGGTGCCGCTGAAGCCGCTGGTGCGGGCCAAGAGCAGGCTCTCCCGGGCCGCCGGGGAGGAGTTCCGGCCGCGGCTGGCCCTGGCCTTCGCCCAGGACACCGTGGCAGCCGCGCTGGCCTGCGCAGATGTACGGGATGTGGTGGTTGTCACGGACGACCGGCTGGCCGCTGAACGGCTCGCGGCGCTGGGGGCGCGGATCGTGCCCGACCCTCCGGGGGGCGGGCTGAACGCGGCGCTGGCGCACGGCGCGGAGGCGGTCCGGGCGGGTCGTCCGGGCGCGCCGGTGGCCGCGCTGAACGCGGATCTTCCGGCGCTGCGTCCGGCCGAGCTGGCCCGGGTGCTCCATTCCGCCGCGCTATTTCCCCGTGCATTTCTCGCGGATGCGGCGCATTTCGGGACAACACTTCTGACCGCGAGTTCCGGGGTGAAATTGGCACCGGCATTCGGTGGTGCCTCGCGGTCGCGCCATCTGGCGTCGGGCGCGCAGGAGATCACCGCGCCGGACGTGCCGTCGGTGCGCCGGGACGTGGACACCGGCGAGGATCTGCTGGCCGCGCTGGCGCTGGGCGTGGGCCCGCACACGGCGCGGCAGGCGCCGCGGGTGGCGGCGGGGGCGGACGGCGGCGAGCCGCCCGGGGGCCCGGCCGGGTCGTCCGGGCCGGTGCCGCCGCAGGTCAGAGCGTCTGGAGCGTGATCAGGTCGATGTGCCGGGCGTCGTCTTCCCCGGTGACCTCGATGCGCACCCGCTGACCGGGCCGGAGCAGCAGCAGCCCGCCGGCGTCGAAGGCGGCCGCGTCGAAGGGCAGCGGGGTGCCGTCGTCGAGCAGCACGCTGCCGGAGCGGGTCTGGGGGTCGTACGTGTACGCGGTGGCCTGCATGGGAGAGAGCCTAGACGGCGGCCCGGGCCGTGAAGCACCGCGGGCCGGGCTCCCCGGAGGGAGACCGGCCCGACGCATGGCGTCGCCGCTGCTTGTGGTCACCGCTTGCGGGCGGTGGTCTTCTTCGCGGTGGTCTTGCGCGCGGTGGCCTTCTTGGCGGGGGCCTTCTTCGCGGTCGCCTTCTTCGCGGGCGCGGTCTTCTTGGCGGTCGCCTTCTTCGCGGTGGTCTTCTTGGCCGGTGCCGCCTTCTTGGCGGCGGCCTTGGCGGGGGCCTTCTTCGCCGTCGTCTTCTTGGCGGTGACCTTCTTCGCCGGGGTGGTCTTCTTGGCTGCGGCCTTCTTCGCCGGAGCAGCCTTCTTGGCGGTGGCCTTCTTGGCCGCGGCCTTCTTCGCGGCGGCCTTCTTGACCGTGGGCGCCGCGGCGCCCGTGAGGCTGCCCTTCGGAGCCTTCTTGACGGCGACCTCGCCACCCTTGGGGAGCTTCTTCGAGCCGCTCACCAGGTCCTTGAAGCCCTGACCGGCACGGAAGCGCGGCACGGAGGTCTTCTTGACCCGCACCCGCTCACCCGTCTGCGGGTTCCGGGCGTAACGCGCCGGGCGGTCGACCTTCTCGAACGAGCCGAATCCGGTGACCGAAACGCGGTCGCCGGAGACCACTGCACGGACGATCGCGTCCAGTACGGCGTCGACCGCGTCCGCGGCGTTCTGGCGGCCGCCGAGCTTGTCGGCAATGGCTTCTACGAGCTGCGCCTTGTTCACGTCTTCCCCTTCGGAGACATTGCTGGAAGGAAAGTTTCCAAGCTTTTTCGCACGTTAGGCAGATATATACCGCAAATCAAACACGAAACGGGCTAATCACCCTTGTGCCGCAACGAACTCGACCTTCACGGACTTCCGTCGGCGTGCACATCTTCGGGATAACGACCTTCGTCGAGGTCTTCCATGAACCACTCCAGACGCCGTGCCGCGTCCGCAAGATCGTGTTTAGCCGCGGCCGTGATGACGAGCAGCTTCCGGGTCAGCGCCATCCGTACGCCCTCCGGGACTTGCAGTGTCCGCACTCTTGCGTGTGCGTCCTTGAGTCGGTCGGCGACGACGCCGTAGAGCTGGAGTTGGTCGTCGCGTTCCATGCGCTAATTGTGCCATCTGCGGCGAGTTGTCGCTTCACGGGGCCTCAACAGCCGTCTCGACAAGCTGATGCGCCCCCTGCCAACTGCACAGGGGGCGCATCGTACGCAATAACGCTTTGAGCCAAAAACCCGAGGTCAGACCTCGATCGTACGCGGCTTGAAAGACGGGCGATTCGCCTCGTACGCCACGATTGACCGCTCCTCCCGAAGGGTGAGGCTGATATCGTCCAGCCCCTCCAGCAGACGCCAACGGGCGTTCTCGTCCAGCTCGAAGTCGGCGCTGATGCCCTCCGCCCGGACCTGCCGGTCCACGAGGTCGACGGTCACCTCGGCGGCCGGGTCGGCCTCCACCAGCTTCTGCAGCCGGTCCACCGTCTCCTGCGGCAGGACCACCGTCAGCAGGCCGTTCTTGAGGGAGTTGCCGCGGAAGATGTCCGCGAACCGCGAGGAGATGACGGCCTTGAAGCCGTAGTTCTGCAGCGCCCAGACGGCGTGCTCGCGCGAGGAACCGGTGCCGAAGTCGGGGCCCGCGACGAGCACCGTGGCGCCTTTGTACTGCGGCTTGTTGAGGACGAACTCGGGGTCCTTGCGCCAGGCCTCGAACAGCCCGTCCTCGAAGCCGTCGCGGGTGACCTTCTTCAGCCAGTGGGCCGGGATGATCTGGTCGGTGTCCACGTTGCTGCGGCGCAGCGGGACCGCCCGGCCGGTGTGGGTGGTGAAAGCTTCCATGGTTCAGACTCCCGCGGGCGTGGCGACGTCGGACAGGTCGGCCGGTGAGGCCAGATGGCCGAGAACCGCCGTTGCGGCGGCCACCTGCGGCGAGACCAGGTGCGTACGGCCGCCCTTGCCCTGCCGCCCCTCGAAGTTGCGGTTGGACGTGGACGCCGAGCGCTCACCGGGCGCCAGCTGGTCGGGGTTCATACCCAGGCACATCGAGCAACCCGCGTGCCGCCATTCGGCCCCGGCCGCGGTGAAGACCTTGTCCAGCCCCTCGGCAACCGCCTCCAGCGAGACCCGGACCGAGCCGGGAACGATCAGCATCCGTACGCCGTCGGCGACCTTGCGGCCCTCCAGGATCGACGCCGCGGAGCGCAGGTCCTCGATGCGGCCGTTGGTGCAGGAACCTACGAAGACGGTGTCCACGGTGATCTCGCGCAGCGGCTGACCCGCCGTCAACCCCATGTACTCCAGGGCCTTTTCGGCGGCCAGCCGCTCCGAGGCGTCCTCGTACGAAGCCGGGTCGGGGACGCGTGCCGAAAGCGGGGCGCCCTGGCCGGGGTTGGTGCCCCAGGTGACGAACGGGGCCAGCGAGGCGGCGTCGATGTGCACCTCGGCGTCGAAGACCGCGTCGTCGTCGGTGCGCAGCGTCTTCCAGTACTCCACCGCGGCGTCCCAGTCCGCGCCCTTGGGGGCGTGGTCGCGGCCCTGGAGGTAGTCGAAGGTGGTCTGGTCCGGGGCGATCATGCCGGCCCGGGCACCCGCCTCGATCGACATGTTGCAGATGGTCATCCGGGCCTCCATCGAGAGCTTCTCGATGGCCGGGCCGCGGTATTCGATGACGTATCCCTGGCCGCCGCCGGTGCCGATCTTGGCGATGATCGCCAGGATCAGGTCCTTGGCGGTCACGCCTTCCGGCAGTTCGCCGTCGACGGTGATCGCCATCGTCTTGAACGGGGCCAGCGGCAGCGTCTGGGTGGCGAGCACGTGCTCGACCTGGCTGGTGCCGATGCCGAACGCCAGCGCACCGAAGGCGCCGTGGGTGGAGGTGTGGCTGTCACCGCAGACCACGGTGGTGCCCGGCTGGGTCAGGCCCAGCTGGGGGCCCACGACGTGGACGACGCCCTGCTCGACGTCGCCGAGCGGGTGCAGCCGGACGCCGAACTCGGCGCAGTTCTTGCGCAGCGTCTCCAGCTGGGTGCGCGAGACCGGGTCGGCGATCGGCTTGTCGATGTCGAGGGTCGGGGTGTTGTGATCCTCGGTGGCGATGGTCAGGTCCGTCCGGCGCACCTGGCGGCCGGCCTTGCGGAGGCCGTCGAACGCCTGCGGGCTGGTGACCTCGTGCAGCAGGTGCAGATCAATGAAGAGGAGGTCGGGCTCGCCTTCCGCGCGCCGGACGACATGGTCGTCCCAGACCTTCTCCGCGAGTGTCCGTCCCATCGCTTTCCCTCCGGCCGGCCACTGTGCCGGCCTTGCTCGTCCATGCGCGATCGCCCGCAGAACTCCCCCTGCCGGGCCTTACGCCGGGCCCTGGTCGAGGGCCACACCTACAGACTGACGACTTCCCTGGAAAATTGAACTTGCGTTTCACAGTGTGAGACGTGAGTATCGTTGCATGGACAACTCTAGCGGCGTCGGCGTTCTCGACAAGGCAGCTCTGGTTTTGAGCGCCCTGGAGTCCGGTCCGGCCACCCTCGCCGGGCTGGTCGCGGCGACAGGGCTTGCACGACCCACGGCCCACCGGCTGGCCGTGGCTCTGGAACACCACCGGATGGTGGCGAGGGACATGCAGGGCCGGTTCATCCTGGGCCCACGGCTCTCCGAGCTGGCCGCGGCGGCCGGCGAGGACCGCCTGCTGGCCACGGCCGGACCGGTACTGACCCACCTGCGCGATGTGACGGGCGAGAGCGCCCAGCTCTATCGCCGGCAGGGCGACATGCGGATCTGCGTGGCGGCGGCCGAGCGGCTGTCCGGATTGCGGGACACCGTCCCGGTCGGCTCCACGCTCCCGATGAAGGCCGGCTCGGCCGCGCAGATCCTGATGGCCTGGGAGGAGCCCGAGCGGCTGCACCGCGGCCTCCAGGGCGCCCGTTTCACGGCGACGGCCCTGTCGGGCGTACGGCGCCGCGGCTGGGCCCAGTCGATCGGTGAGCGCGAGCCCGGCGTGGCCTCGGTCTCCGCACCCGTACGCGGCCCCTCGAACCGCGTGGTGGCCGCCGTCTCGGTCTCCGGACCGATCGAGCGGCTGACCCGCCACCCGGGCCGGATGCACGCCCAGGCGGTCATCGACGCGGCCGCCCGGCTCTCCGAGGGCCTGCGCCGCAACGGCTGACGTCCCCGTCGGATCCCGTACGGCGAGATCCGTACGGGACCGTCGCGGGCCGGCCGTTCCGCGGCTCAGGCCGCCAGCCGCTCGGCCGCCCGCTCCCCGCGCCGGGCGACCGGCACCACTCCGCGGGCCGCCCCCAGCCCGTGGGGCGGCATGTTCGCGTAGATGCTCTCGTAGGAGCCCGCCGGGACGGCATAGGTCTCGTGCCAGATGCCGACGTGGCGCCGCCCCGCCCGCGCCCGCCGGTTGAAGGCGGCCCAGGCCGGCCGGTGCGCACCGCCCTGGTCGCTCGCGTAGGCCAGCAGCTTCTCCTTGGACTCCCAGTACTGCAGGACCGCGAAGTTCCGCAGCCCCGGGAGGAAGCGGTAGCCGAGCATCCCCCGCTCCGGGTCCCGCGCCAGTTCCTTGATCATGCCCGGCATCGCCCGGAACACCGGCAGCCAACTGCGCACCGCCCGCCAGTTGTTGATCCGCATCCCGACGAGGAAGACCACCACCTCGCCGCCGCCGTCCGCCGTCATCCGCCCCTGCACCGGCTTTCCGCTCATCACAGCCCCCTTGGTCGTGCCGCCAGCCTTGGATAGCGCCGCTATCCCTTAAATAGATAGTGCCACTCCCCAATAACGCGCGCAAGGGGAATGCAGCCGGCGAGGCAGAGCGAGCGCAGCGGGGTACCCACCGGGACGATCAAGCGGCAGTACTACGCGAGCACCGCCGCCGGCCGCCGCCGGGTCACCACTCCCCCGGGCCCGAGTGCGACGAGGAAGAGACCCACCTGCGCCGGCCGGGGCCGAAGAGGCCAATCGGCGCTTCGGAACGAGACGTTGGCGCACGGGAACAGCGGAAAGGCCCCCCGCGTGACGCGGGGGGCCTTCCCTCTTGTGTACCCCCGACCGGATTCGAACCGGCGCTACCGCCTTGAGAGGGCGGCGTGCTAGGCCGCTACACAACGGGGGCGAGATTTCCTGCAGTTGAGCCTGCCACAAGGACACGCTGCGCTGGGCTACCAGGACTCGAACCTAGACTAAATGAACCAGAATCACTCGTGCTGCCAATTACACCATAGCCCATGGTGGTTTAGACCAGTACCCCCGACCGGATTCGAACCGGCGCTACCGCCTTGAGAGGGCGGCGTGCTAGGCCGCTACACAACGGGGGCCCTAGCGATCCCATCCGGCCGGAGCCGGATGTTGTCACCGCAATACCACCGGGAGCGACCCTGGTGATCTACGGGATGGATCCGTACCCCCGACCGGATTCGAACCGGCGCTACTGCCTTGAGAGGGCAGCGTGCTAGGCCGCTACACAACGGGGGCTTTGCAGATGAGCTCTGCGAGCTGGCCTACCAGGACTCGAACCTAGACTAACTGAACCAGAATCAGTCGTGCTGCCAATTACACCATAGGCCATCAAAGCACAACCCCCTGCGGGGGTGGTATTTGACTTACGCTTCCCGGCCGGGCCTCTCGGCCCTCTCGGGCGGCGCAGGAAGAACATTACCTGATCGTGGACGGGGCTCCAAAACCGATAACCCCGTGCAACAGCTCGGGCAGCTCCGCCAGGCTCGCGATCCGCCGCACCCCGGCCGGCGGCTCGCCGCCGGCACCCGTGCGGTCCAGCCAGACGGCGCCCAGCCCGGCGTCCCGGGCTCCGAGTGCATCGACGTCGAGCTTGTCGCCGATGTAGACCACCTCCTCGGGCCCGAGGCCCAGCGCGGCACAGGCGCCGTGGAAGGCCTGTGCCGCGGGCTTGGCGTGCCCCAGCTCGTCCGCGCACAGCACCGCCTCGAAGTGGGCGCGGATGCCCAGCCTGGTCAGCTTGCGCTCCTGGTTGGCGACGGAGGAATTGGAGAGCACGGCCTGCCGGAGCAGGGGCGCCAGTGCCGTCAGCGCGGGCTCGGAGTCCGGGAAGAGCACCCAGGACGCCTCGTAGTGCGCGATGTACCGCGCGAACCAGGCGTCCGCCTCCTCGTCGCTCAGCGCGACGCCCAGGAACGTCCTGGCCCGCTCCCTGCGGTGTTCGAGGAATCCCAGCTCACCGGCGAGGAAGCGGGCGAACTCGGTCTCCATGGCCGCGCGCCACCGCGTCAGCGCCGCCTCTTCCCCGCCGTACTCGGCCAGCAGTCCTTCGGCGCGCAGGTGCCGCAGCGCACCGGCGCGGTCCGAGCCGGTGTAGTCGAAGAGGGTGTCGTCGATGTCCCACAGGACGGCGCGGAGGGGCATGACGGCAATCTAACGCTCCTGGGCCGCACCAGGGGGGGCATATACCGAGGGCCCGGAAGCCGGGACGGCTTCCGGGCCCTCGGGCGCCCGTGGGGAGGTCAGCCGGCCAGCTTGGCCAGCGCGGCGTCGATGCGCGCGATGGTGCGCTCCTTGCCGAGGACTTCGAGCGACTCGAAGAGCGGCAGGCCGACCGTGCGGCCGGTGACCGCGACCCGGACCGGGGCCTGGGCCTTGCCGAGCTTGAGGCCGTGCTCCTCGCCGGCGGCCAGGACGGCCTGCTTGAGGGGCTCGGGGCCGGCGTTCCAGTCGGCGGCGGCGAGCTTGGCCCGGGCGGTGGTGAGCAGGGCGACCGGGTCGCCCTTCATGGCCTTGGTCCAGGACGCCTCGTCCTCCACCGGCTCCTTGCGGAACAGGAAGTCGACGTTCGCGGTGATGTCGGACAGGACCGTGAGGCGGGTCTGGGCGTGCGGGGCGATCGCGCGCCAGGCCGCCTCGTCGAAGTCCGCCGGCTCCCAGTTGGCGAACGGGGCCTTCAGCCAGGGCTCGCACCGCTTGATGAAGTCCTCGACGTCCAGCTGCCGGATGTGGTCGGCGTTGATCGCCTCGGCCTTCTTCAGGTCGAAGCGGGCCGGGTTGGCGTTGACGTCCGCGATCTCGAACTTCTCGATCAGTTCGGACACCGAGAAGATGTCCTGGTCGGCGGAGAACGACCAGCCGAGCAGCGCGAGGTAGTTGAGCAGGCCCTCGGGCAGGAAGCCGCGCTCGCGGTAGAGGTTGAGCGAGGCCTGCGGGTCGCGCTTGGAGAGCTTCTTGTTGCCCTCGCCCATGACGTAGGGCAGGTGGCCGAACTCGGGGATCGCCGAGGCGATGCCCAGCTCGATCAGCGCCTTGTAGAGGGCGATCTGGCGGGGGGTGGAGGAGAGCAGGTCCTCGCCGCGCAGGACGTGGGTGATGCCCATCAGGGCGTCGTCGACCGGGTTGACGAGGGTGTAGAGGGGCGCGCCGTTGGCCCGGACGATGCCGTAGTCCGGGACGTTGTCCGGCGTGAAGGTCAGCTCGCCGCGGACCAGGTCGGTGAAGGTGATCGGCTCGTCGGGCATCCGGAAGCGGACGATCGAGGCGCGGCCCTCGGCCTCGTAGGCGGCCTTCTGCTCGTCGGTCAGCTCGCGGCAGGTGCCGTCGTAACCGGAGGGCTTGCCGGCCTTGCGGGCGGCCTCGCGGCGCTCGTCGAGCTCCTCGGTGGTGCAGTAGCAGGGGTACGCGTAGCCGGCGGCGAGCAGCTTCTCGGCGATGTCCTTGTAGAGGTCCATCCGCTGGGACTGGCGGTACGGCGCGTGCGGGCCGCCGACCTCGGGGCCCTCGTCCCAGTCGAAGCCGAGCCAGTGGAAGGAGTCCAGCAGCTGGTTGTAGGACTCCTCGGAGTCGCGGGCCGCGTCGGTGTCCTCGATCCGGAAGACCAGGGTGCCCTTGTGGTGCCGCGCGTAGGCCCAGTTGAACAGGGCGGTGCGGATCAGGCCGACATGGGGGTTACCGGTCGGGGAGGGACAGAAACGGACGCGGACGGGGGTCGCGTTAGCCACGCTTGATCACCTTGTTGGTGAGAGTGCCGATGCCTTCGATGGTGACGGCGACCTCGTCGCCGACGTTGAGGGGGCCGACCCCGGCCGGGGTGCCCGTGAGGATGACGTCGCCGGGGAGCAGGGTCATCGCCTCGGTGATGTGGACGATCAGGTCCTCGATCGGGCGGACCATGTCGCTGGTGCGGCCGAGCTGGCGCTGTTCGCCGTTGACCGTGCACTGGATCGCGAGGCCGGCGGCGACGTCGGCGGGGTCCAGGCCGGTCTCGACCCAGGGGCCGAGCGGGCAGGAGCCGTCGAAGCCCTTGGCCCGGGCCCACTGCGTCTCGCGCTGCTGGACGTCGCGCGCGGTGACGTCGTTGGCGCAGGTGTAGCCGAGGATGACGTCCTTGGCGCGTTCGCGGGGCACCTCGCGGCACATCCGTCCGATGACGACGGCGAGCTCCGCCTCGTGGTGCACCTCCTGGGAGAAGGAGGGGTAGGCGATGGGGTCGCCAGGGCCGATCACCGAGGTGGACGGCTTGAAGAAGGTGACCGGCACGTCGGGGACGGCATTGCCCAGCTCGGCGGCGTGTTCGGCGTAGTTGCGGCCCACGCAGACGACCTTGTTGGGCAGGACGGGGGGCAGCAGCCGGACCTTGTCGAGGGGAACCTTCTGGCCCGAGCGCTCGAATTCCGCGAAGGGATGACCCTTGATGACGTCGAGTTCGTCGCCTTCGAGGACGCCGAAGCCGACGTTGCCGTCGATGGAGAATCTGGCGATGCGCACGGGTGCCGCTGCCCCTCAGTGATCATTGACCGGAGTTGACACTCCAGGCTATCGCCCCTTTTTGGGCGCGCGCTCACCTGTTGGTGCCCGGGCGGTACGCGGCTGCTGCCCCTCGGCCGCGTGATCAGGCCGTGACGGTCTGCTCGGGGACGTCCATCAGGACGGTGCGCCGGGGGTTGGCGGTCTGAGCCGGGAGATCGACGGTGTGCTCCGGTGCCTCGGGGAGGGTGGTGCCGAGTTCGTCGGCGTCCTTGAGGTGGGCCAGGGTGGTGCGCCGCGGGTTGGCTATGTTGCGGAACATCATCGTCGTCTTCACTTCGGTATGCCTCGTGTGGGTCGAATGCTGGTGATCGGCCGGTGGAAAAGCCGTTGCGGAAACCTGTCTTGTCAGTTCCGGCAACTGTGTAAAGCGTCAGGCTATGCGCGCTATTCCCCGCGAAGTGATGGGGAACTCAACGATCTTCCTGTGAGTTTGCTCACGAGCCGTGCGACAAAAGCCGCATTTCTCTTGATCAACATCCTTGGGCGAATCGGACAATGGCGGATTGAAGCGAACGTTCCGCTCCCGATCACCGCACCTGGGACAGCCTTCGGGGGCATGCGACTCGCGGGTAAAAGTCCGTTATCTCCAGCCGGTTCCTCTACAAGTCGTGACGTGGTCCATACATTGCGTCATCCATGTCACAGCCGCCCGCTCCGCTCTTGTTGGAGATCCGGCACTGTGCTGGAATTCCACGGACCGCCGCACGTTTCAGCCGGCGCGCAGGGCGCAAGGTGGCGCCGCGCGGTGGTGCCGCTCTCTCGGCCAGAGGGGGCAGCCCGCCGGTCATTCACGACCGCCATGGGGGATTCACGGTCTCCCGTACGACTCGACACCGTCCCGCCGAGGTGGGACGCCTGGTCCAGAGGTTGCGACGCTAGTGCAGGGACGTTTCAAGAGGGATGGCAGCGCTGCGGCGGACCCGGAGCTGCGCGGCGGGACCGACCGCGCCTCCTCGCCCCAGCGCGACCGCAGCAACCCGGCGGGCGGCCTCGCGCCGACCGACCGCGGCGGCCAGGCGCCGGGCGGTGACGCCGCGGACTCCGGTGCGCCCAAGGGTGCGCAGACCGCGAACGGGCCCGGTTCGCGCATGGCGATGCGCAACTGGCGTATCAGCACCCGACTGGTCTCCCTGCTCGCGCTGCCCGTCGTCGCCGCCACCACGCTCGGCGGCATGCGTATCGCCACGCAGCTGGACAACATCGACCAGCTCGACAAGATGCAGCTGCTCACCGAGATGACCCGGCAGGCGACCGAGCTCGCCGACGCGCTGCAGGTCGAGCGGGACAAGTCGGCCGGTCCGCTGGCCGGCAGCGGCAACGCCAAGGACGACGCGAACGTCGTCGCGCCCCGTGAGGCGACCGACCGCGCCAAGCTCTCGTTCAACCAGGCCACCGGCGACATCCAGGGCGACGACGCCACGATGGCCGGCGTCCGGGCGACCATCCTGGAGATCGGCCGCCAGCTCAACACCCTCAACGAGATCCGCGCCAACGCCTACCAGGACGACGGCAACACCGCGCGGACCGTCACCAGCTACAACCAGCTGATCAACTCGCTGCTGTCGCTCTCCCAGGACATGGCGCAGGCGACCAGCAACCCGGAGATGATCCGCAGTACCCGTGCGCTGGCGGCGTTCTCGTCGGCCAAGGAGTACGCGTCGATCCAGCGCGCCCTGATCAGTGCCGGTCTCGCCCACAAGGGCGGCCCGGAGTTGTCCGCCAACGACCGGCAGGCCGGCCGCAACGCCGAGATCAGCGAGAAGGCGGCCCGGGACCGGTTCTCGCAGATCTACGCCAACAACGCCGGCGCGCTCACCCGCGGTCTGGACGGCAACAACGACGAGATCAAGGCCGCGGCCGCCTTCTCCCACCGCGCCTTCGCCAGCGGCTCCGGCATCCGCAGCCAGGACTACCGCTACCTCGACTGGTACGACTCCGACACCGTCAAGATCGACGAGATGTCGCGGATCGAGACCACGCTGCTGTCCGAGATGGAGCAGAAGTCCCGCGAGCTGCGCAACGAGGCCACCCGGGACGCGCTCCTCAACGGTGCGGTGATCCTGCTCGTCCTCGGCGTCTCGCTGGTCGGCGCGTTCGTCGTGGCCCGCTCCATGGTCCGCTCGCTGCGCCGGCTGCAGGACACCGCGCAGAAGGTCGCCCAGGACCGGCTGCCCGAGCTGGTCAAGCAGCTGTCCGAGTCCGACCCGCAGGACGTGGACACCTCCGTCGAGTCGGTCGGTGTGCACAGCCGGGACGAGATCGGCCGGGTGGCCGCGGCCTTCGACGACGTGCACCGCGAGGCGGTCCGCCTCGCCTCCGAGCAGGCGCTGCTGCGGGGCAACGTCAACGCGATGTTCACCAACCTCTCGCGCCGCTCCCAGGGTCTGATCCAGCGTCAGCTCTCGCTGATCTCCGAACTGGAGTCCCGCGAGGCCGACCCGGACCAGCTCTCCTCGCTCTTCAAGCTCGACCACCTCGCGACCCGTATGCGCCGTAACGGCGAGAACCTCCTGGTCCTCGCGGGTGAGGAGCCGGGCCGCCGGTGGACCCGCCCGGTGCCGCTGGTCGACGTGCTCCGTGCCGCCGCCTCCGAGGTGGAGCAGTACGAGCGCATCGAGCTCAACGCGGTCCCGCAGACCGAGGTCGCCGGCCGGGTCGTCAACGACCTCGTGCACCTGCTCGCCGAGCTGCTGGAGAACGCCACCTCGTTCTCCTCCCCGCAGACCAAGGTCAAGGTCACCGGTCACGCGCTGCCCGACGGCCGGGTGCTGGTCGAGATCCACGACACCGGTATCGGCCTGTCCCCCGAAGACCTCTCGGCGATCAACGAGCGGCTGGCGAGCCCGCCGACCGTGGACGTCTCGGTCTCCCGCCGGATGGGTCTGTTCGTGGTCGGCCGGCTGTCCCTGCGGCACGGCATCCGCATCCAGCTCCGGCCGTCCGACTCCGGCGGCACCACCGCACTGGTCATGCTGCCGGTCGACGTGGCCCAGGGCGGCAAGAAGCCGGCACCGAGCACCGCCAAGGGCGGCCCCGGCGAGGGCGGCGGTGCGCCGTCCAGCCGGCTCGCCGGGCTCCAGCCGCGCGGCCAGGTCAACTCCGGCCCGGGTGCCGGCGGCCGTCCCGCGCTGCCCGGCCGCGGCGGTCCCGGTGGCGCCCCGAACGCCTTCGGCTCCCCGCCCGGGCGTCCCGCGCCCGCCGGCGGCGCATCCGGCGCCCCGGCCCCGGGTGGCGACGCCCGTCCGCCCGCCCCGCGGTCCGGCGGTGCGCGCCCCGCGCTGCCCACCCGCGGTGTGGAGAACGGCCCCACGGGCGGCCCCGCGCCGACCGTCGCCCCGCCCACCGGTGCGCCGCGCCGCGAGGAGCGGGCGGAACTGCCGTCCCGCGGTCCGGCCGCCGAACTGCCGGGCGGTGCCCCGGCCGGCGGCCGCGGTGGCCAGGACGCGTTCGGCGGTCGGCAGCAGCAGGGCGGTACGAGCTGGGGTGCCCGCCGCGAGCGCGGCGACGACGACTGGCCGCTGGCGCCCCGCGAGGCGCAGGACCGGCCGCGCGGCCACGAGGAGCCGGAGACCACCGGCAGCTTCGAGCGGCCCGCACCGGCGGACGACCCCGCCGACACCACCGCCTTCGCCCGTCCCGACTTCAACGCCCCGCCGCCCGCCGCCAAGGCCCCGGAGCGCGAACCGGACCGGTACGACACGGGCCAGTACCCGGCGGACCGTTACGACACCGGCCAGTACCCGACGGACCACTACGCGCAGCCCGCCGCCGAGGCCGACCCGTACGAGACCGGGCAGCTCGACGTCGGTCAGCTGCAGCAGCCGGACGCGGACCGGGCCGGGTATGCCGACGACCCGCAGGGCACCGGCCAGTTCCCGGTGGCCGGGGCGCAGAACGGCCGGGCGCCGGAGCCGGACGTGCTCGGCGGCGCCGATGCCGGTCCCGGTGACGGCCGTACGCCGATCTTCGACACGATCGAGTCCGACTGGTTCAGCCACCCGGCGTCCGCCGCCGCCGGTGTGCCGCCGCAGGGCGCCGAGGAGCCGGAGGCGCCGCGGCTGCCGCGCCGCGGGTCCGCGGCGTCCCCGGCTGCGTCCGACGGCCCGCAGGACAACGGCGTACGCAACCCGGAGCGGGCCGACGCCGCCGCCCAGTGGCGCAGCTCGCCGAACGACGAGACCTGGCGGCAGGCGGAGCAGATCCGCCAGCCGGCCTCGGGCGGCGTCACCACCTCCGGACTGCCCCGCCGGGTGCCGCGCGCCAACCTCGTCGCGGGCACCGCGCAACAGCAGCAGGCCCCCCAGAGCGGTCCGCAGGTCTCCCGCGCGCCCAGCGATGTGCGCGGCCGGCTGACCAATCTCCGTCGCGGTATCCAGCAGGGCCGGCAGGCCGGGACGTCGTCCACCGGCAACCACGGCATTGTCGATCCCACTCACCAGCAGGAGCGTTAGTTGAGTCCGATGAGCCAGGCGGCGCAGAACCTGAACTGGTTGATCACCAACTTCGTGGACAACACCCCCGGGGTGTCGCACACGGTGGTGGTCTCCGCGGACGGACTGCTCCTCGCCATGTCCGAGGGCTTCCCCCGTGACCGCGCCGACCAGTTGGCGGCGGTGGCCTCCGGGCTGACCTCGCTGACCTCCGGCGCGTCCCGCATCTTCGAGGGCGGGAGCGTGAACCAGACCGTGGTGGAGATGGAGCGAGGTTTCCTCTTCATCATGTCCGTCTCCGACGGATCGTCGCTGGCCGTGCTCGCGCACCCCGAGTGCGACATCGGCCTGGTCGGCTACGAGATGGCCCTGCTGGTCGACCGCGCGGGCACGGTGCTGACGCCCGACCTGCGCGCCGAACTCCAGGGCAGCCTGCTGAACTGACGGCGTCCGCAGCGCCACCCCGTCCAGCACCACACCATCCATTCGTGCCGCACCCCCCACCGGCCCAACCCGACGACAGCGCGCGCTGTCCCGTCCGGAGGACCCCATGACCCCGCCACCTGCCACTTCCGGCCCGTACGGCGCCTACAGCCAAGCGCCGTACGGGAGCGAAGGTGACCAGCCGCTGGTGCGCCCGTACGCCATGACCGGAGGCCGGACCCGGCCGCGCTACCAGCTCGCCATAGAGGCACTGGTCAGCACGACCGCCGACCCCGCCCAGCTGCCCGGGCTGCTGCCCGAGCACCAGCGGATCTGCCACCTGTGCCGTGAGGTGAAGTCGGTCGCCGAGGTCTCCGCGCTGCTGCAGATACCGCTGGGCGTGGCGCGGATCCTCGTCGCGGACCTGGCAGAGGCCGGGATGGTGGCGATCCACCAGCCCGGTGGCAGCGGCGAGGCCGGCGGTACGCCGGACGTGACCTTGCTGGAGAGGGTGCTCAGTGGACTTCGCAAGCTCTGACAGCGGCTTCGACGGGAGCCCGGCCCGCGCCACCACGTCTGCGAAGATCGTGGTGGCGGGCGGCTTCGGCGTGGGCAAGACCACGTTCGTCGGGGCCGTCTCGGAGATCAACCCGCTGCGCACGGAGGCCGTGATGACCTCCGCGTCGGCGGGGATCGACGACCTCAGCCACGTGCAGGACAAGACCACGACGACCGTGGCGATGGACTTCGGCCGGATCACGCTGGACCAGGACCTGATCCTGTACCTCTTCGGTACGCCGGGCCAGGACCGCTTCTGGTTCATGTGGGACGACCTGGTCCGCGGTGCCATCGGCGCCGTCGTCCTGGTCGACACCCGCCGCCTGGCGGACTGCTTCCCGGCCGTCGACTACTTCGAGAACAGCGGCCTGCCGTTCGTCATCGCCCTCAACGGCTTCGAGGGGCACCAGCCCTACACGCCCGACGAAGTGCGTGAGGCGCTGCAGATCGGTCCCGGCACCCCGATCATCACGACCGACGCCCGGCACCGCAGCGAGGCCAAGAGCGCGCTCATCACGCTCGTCGAGCACGCCCTGATGGCCCGGCTGCAGTAGGAACCGGTCACCGCTCCGGTTCGTCATCTGTAGGGGGAAACCCGGCAGTTGAATCTTTTGGGGGGCGCCGCCCTGCCCAGGGCCGCGCCCCGCCATCCGCGAAGGGATCTGTGTCCTTCGACACGCCCACAAATTCGCTTCATAACGTTTCGACAGTGAATCCCCGCGGTTTCGACACCGCACGCGCATGCCCGGCTTCGCTGCGCTCACGAATCGCCTTCGTTTTGCCGCACCTCACCCTTAACGCCCCTTTTATCTGAGGGCCTTCCGGGGCTGCTCCGGCTTTGCTCAGTGTTTGGAACGCACCGCCCTGACGTGCTGAAATTCGCTGAACTCCGGAGTAGGAAAGCCCAGAAGAAACGGCACAGCAGGTAGTGCCGGCCGCCGAGAGGTTGTTGGTCGAGTGAGGCGAAGCACGTCGAGCCCCGAGCCGCAGGAACCGCGGCGGGGCAACTTCACCCCGCCACCGAGAGGTGGCGTACCGGCTTCCGACGCGCCCGAAGACACGGTCGCGAAGCCTCCGGTCAGCGGCAGCAAGTACTCCCCGCGCAACTGGCGGGTGGCCACCCGGCTGAACGCCATCCTGCTGATCCCCGTGCTGCTCGCGCTGGTCCTCGGTGGCCTGCGGGTGAACACCTCGTTCGCCACCTGGCAGGAGGCGCAGGACGCGGAGAACACCGCGAAGCTCGTGCGTGCCGCGCTGTCCTACAGCACCGCCCTGATCGACGAACGCGACCGCACCGCGGCGCCGCTGCTGGAGGGCAAGAAGGACGACCCGGTCGTCCAGCAGGCCCGGGACAACACCGACGCCGCCGCCGACGCCTTCCACAAGGCCGCCAAGGCCATGCCGGACAAGCCGGGCCTGCAGCGCCGGCTCGCCTCGTTCGAGAAGGTCGAGCCCAAGCTTCAGCAGCTGCGCCAGGCCGCGTACACCTCCAAGCTGCACGGCGTGCAGACCGAGGAGGGCTACGTCGAGGTCCAGCACCCGCTGATGGAGTTCGCCAACGAACTCGGCCTGGGCACCGGCAACATCACCTCTTACGGCCGCACCGTCTACGCCGTGGCGCTGGCCAAGGCGGCCGAGTCGCTGGAGCGCTCGATCGGCACCCACCTGCTGGTCGACCCGGCGACCCCGCAGGGCGGCAAGGAGCACAAGCTCCAGCTGACCGCCTTCGCGTCGTACCGCTACCTGGAGGGCATCGCCATCGGCGAGTACACCTCCGGCGGCACCCCCGAGGACGTCGAGCGGCTGAAGAAGGACGCCGCCGCGCTCAAGCAGGCCGCACAGCAGAAGATCGCACAGGCAAAGCAGCAGGCGCAGGCCGCGAACCGGCCGTTCCGCACCCCGCCGACGATCGACCAGATGTCCGCCTGGATCGGGACCGGCGCGGCGCCGGAGACGCTGAGCCTGAAGGGCGTCACCTCCGACAGCTACTTCGCGGCCGCAACCGGCAAGTTCAACATGTACCGGTCCATCGAGAAGGACCTGGCCGACAAGGCCGTGAACGAGGCCGCGCAGATCTCCGCGGACGCCAAGCAGGCCACCTTCGTCGACTCCGCGATCGTGCTCGCCGCACTGATCATCGCGTTCGTGGTGGCCGGTCTGATGGCCCGCCGGATGAGCCGCAACATGCGCCAGCTGCGCAACGCCGCCTTCGGGGTGGCCGAGCAGCGGCTGCCGATGCTGGTCGACCAGCTCTCCCGGACCGCCCCGGGCCGGGTGGACACCCGCGTCACCCCGATCCCGATCGCCACCACCGACGAGATCGGCGAGGTCGCCCGGGCCTTCGACCAGGTGCACCGCGAGGCCGTCCGGCTGGCCGCCGAGCAGGCGCTGCTGCGGGGCAACGTCAACGCGATCTTCACCAACCTCTCCAGCCGTAATCAGGGCCTGATCGAGCGTCAACTGGAGCTGATCACCGACCTGGAGAACAACGAGGCGGACCCGGACCAGCTGGAGAGCCTCTTCCGGCTCGACCACCTGGCCACCCGCATGCGCCGCAACGGCGAGAACCTCCTCATCCTCGCCGGCGAGGAGCCGGGCCGCCGGTGGAACCAGCCGGTGCCGCTGGTCGACGTCCTGCGGGCGGCGATCAGTGAGGTCGAGTCGTACGAGCGAATAGACCTCACCGGAGTGCCGGAGAGCGAGATCCACGGCACCGCCGTGACCGACCTCGTGCACCTGCTCTCCGAGCTGCTGGAGAACGCCACCACCTTCTCCTCGCCGCAGACCAAGGTGCGGGTGACCGCGACCCGGCTGCCCGACGGCCGGGTGATGATCGAGATCCACGACAAGGGCATCGGGCTGACCCCCGAGGACTTCGCGGACATCAACCACAAGCTGGCGAACCCGCCGAGCGTGGACGCCGCGATCTCCCAGCGCATGGGCCTGTTCGTGGTCGGCCGGCTGGCCGACCGGCACGGGATCCGGGTGCAGCTGCGCCCCTCCGGCGAGCAGGCGGGCACCACGTCCCTGGTCATGCTGCCCGAGGCGATCACCCACGGCGGTGGCGGCGACGAGCAGTTCGAGGACGACTTCACGGTGTCCCGGATCGTCCCCGAGCACCAGCAGGGCGCCTACGAGGGCCACCAGCGCACCGCCGCCGAGCTGGGCTTCGACGACAGCCGCTACGCCCGCACGGACGCCGCGGAGCTGGACATGGTCGGCCGCTCGCTGATGCGCGAGGAGCGCCGGGCCGCGCTGGAGGCGCAGGCCACCGGAGGCGAGCGTCCGGCCGAGGGGCCGGAGGCGAGCAGTCCGCTCTTCCGCGACCCGGCGACGTCCGCCACCGGCTACCAGGGCCACCCCGCCCCGGGCTATCCGGAAGCTGATCAACCGCTCTACGACGACCGCTCGCACGGCGGCCAGGCCTTCGGCGATCCGGGCTTCCCGGAGACCACCGGCCAGCAGCCATACGTCTCGCACGAACCGGCACAGCCGGACGAATGGTCCGAACGCCACGCATTCGAGGGCTACTTCGGGACCGAAGCGGAATCTGACCGGAATGCAACTGCCGCTCCCGCTGACGCGTCCGAGCGCGTACCATTCGAGCGTCCGGGCCCCACACCGAGCGACCCGCACCCGCTGACGGACGCCGGCCTTCCGCGCCGCGGAGGCCGCGACCAGCAGGCACAGCCGGTTCAGCAGCCGCGGAGCGCGCCGGAGACCGGCCAGGACGGCTCCGACTGGCGCAGCTCCAACGACGAGCGCTGGGAGCGGGCGGAGCGGCTGCGCGAGCCGAAGGCGGGCGGAGTCACAGCCTCCGGTCTTCCCCGCCGGGTGCCCAAGGCCAACCTGGTCGAGGGTTCCGCGGAGCAGACCCCGCAGGGCGGCCCCCAGGTCTCCCGCGCCCCGGAGGACGTCCGCGGCAGGTTGAGCAACCTGCGCCGCGGCGTCCAGCAGGGACGCAGCGTCGGCACGGACCCCTCCGGGGTCCCCCAGAATGACCAACAGGGCTTCGGCCCCGGCAGCACCTACGATCAGGAGCGTTAGTGTGAGCCCGATGAGCCAGGCGGCGCAGAATCTGAACTGGTTGATCACCAACTTCGTGGACAACACCCCCGGGGTGTCCCACACGGTCGTGGTCTCCGCGGACGGACTCCTTCTCGCGATGTCCGAAGGCTTCCCCCGTGACCGCGCCGACCAGTTGGCGGCGGTGGCCTCCGGGCTGACCTCGCTGACCTCCGGCGCGTCCCGCATCTTCGAGGGCGGGAGCGTGAACCAGACCGTGGTGGAGATGGAACGCGGTTTCCTCTTCATCATGTCCGTCTCCGACGGATCGTCGCTGGCCGTGCTCGCGCACCCCGAGTGCGACATCGGCCTGGTCGGCTACGAGATGGCCCTGCTGGTCGACCGCGCGGGCACGGTGCTGACGCCCGACCTGCGCGCCGAACTCCAGGGCAGTCTTCTCAACTAGCAAACAGGCAGTGCGTTTCCCGCCGCCGCGTCTTATGGTTCGGTGGCGCGACCGGCGTCAGACAGGCAAGTTGGAGGAGGAGACGTGGCAACGCCCCCCAGCGGATACCCGTACGGTTCCGGGCAGCAGCCCGGACCTGTGGGCGAGACCCATCACAACCGCTTCAACTTCCCGTCTGCGCCCAGCCGCCGGCCGCAGCGGCCCCAGCCGCCGCAGCCGGGGCCGTACGACTCCCAGCCGTACGAGCCGTCGGTGTACGACCAGCCGCAGGCACCGCGCATCCAGCCGGTGCAGCCGCCGCGGAAGCCCGAGCCCGCCCCCACCGGGGCGAACAATCCGCTCGTGCGCCCGTACGCCATGACCGGTGGCCGGACCCGGCCGCGCTACCAGCTCGCCATCGAGGCACTGGTCAGCACGACCGCCGACCCGGCCAAGCTGCAGGGCCAGCTGCCGGAGCACCAGCGCATCTGCCACCTCTGCCGCGAGATCAAATCGGTGGCCGAGATCTCGGCCCTCCTCTCCATCCCCCTCGGCGTCGCCCGAATCCTCGTCGCCGACCTGGCGGAGGCCGGGCTCGTCGCCATCCATCAGCCCGGCGGGGACGAGACCGCCGGCGGACAGCCAGATGTGACACTGCTCGAAAGGGTGCTCAGTGGACTTCGCAAGCTCTAGCGGTGCAGCCCGCTCCACCACCTCCGCGAAGATCGTGGTGGCGGGCGGCTTCGGCGTGGGCAAGACCACGTTCGTCGGGGCCGTCTCAGAGATCAATCCGCTGCGTACCGAAGCCGTGATGACCTCCGCCTCCGCGGGGATCGACGACCTCACGCACGCGCCGGACAAGACGACCACGACCGTGGCGATGGACTTCGGCCGGATCACGCTGGACCAGGACCTGATCCTGTACCTCTTCGGTACGCCGGGCCAGGACCGCTTCTGGTTCATGTGGGACGACCTGGTCCGCGGTGCCATCGGCGCCGTCGTCCTGGTCGACACCCGCCGCCTGGCGGACTGCTTCCCGGCCGTCGACTACTTCGAGAACAGCGGCCTGCCGTTCGTCATCGCCCTCAACGGCTTCGACGGCCACCAGCCGTACACGCCCGACGAGGTCCGTGAGGCCCTCCAGATCGGCCCGGACGCCCCGATCATCACGACCGACGCCCGGCACCGCAGCGAGGCCAAGAGCGCGCTCATCACGCTCGTCGAGCACGCCCTCATGGCGCGCCTGCGCTAGCGCCGCCGCGTACCGGCTCCCCGTGCCCGTACGCCGCACCCGCCGGAAGGCCCCCACATCGCGTGATGCGGGGGCCTTCGGCAGCTCTGCGGGCCGTTGTGCGGGCGCCGGCCGCGGGCGGCTACTTACGAGCCGGGCACTGCTTCCAGGCGAAGTGGTACACGGTGTTGATGCTGCCGTCGGTGGAGTCCATGGCCATGAAGCTGGTGGCCTTGGGGTCGGCCGACTTGCCGTCCACCCTCAGCTCGGTGTTGATGTTGAAGTAGCGTTCCTCGCCGCAGGGCGCGTAGACGAGGGCGTCGATGTCGGTCTCGTCCGAGGTCTGCCAGTTGGTGTCGTAGGGGCCGGTGAAGCTGTGGCTCTTGCGGGCCGTCTGCTGCTGGCCCTGGAAGTAGTAGTTCGCCTGCTCCAGGCCCTTGGCGCCGGGGGCCAGCGAGGCGTAGCCGCGGTAGTCGGCTCGGGCGATGGCGTAGGTGAAGCCCTGCGGGACGTGGACGTTCAGGGCGATCTGGCAGTTCTTGCGGGCGTCGGTGGGCTTGCTGCTGCCGCCCGCCTGGGCGAGGTACTCGCTGTAGGTGACGGTGAAGGCGGTGTTGTCGGGGGCGATGGCCACCGCGGCGCTGCCGGGTCTGCAGCCCGATCCGTTGACCGTGGCGACGGTTATCGTGATCTTGCCGGTCGGCGGGTCGTCGCCGAACCGAGCTGGTGTGGTGGGGGATGCCGATCCGGCGAGGAGCAACGATGCCACTGCGGCACCAGCACTGAGCGTGCTGAGCATGGGCTCTTTCCTTCCGGTCGTCCTAGGCCCGCGGCGCGGGAACACCAGGAGTGGGGATGACGAGCGCATGCCAGCACGGGAATCTCCCCTTGACCAGCTCTGCTCCGCAGGATTGGGGCGAACCTACGCCTTGATTCGGACGCCTGCTGCCGAATCGGAATACCCGGACGCAGCGGTACCGATGTGACGTCAACTCGCTTTGTTCACAAGTAAGTTGAAACGGGAACGGAAAAACGGGAAGGGCCCCGCAGCCGGGCCCTTCCGTATGCGTAGGTGCGCGGTCAGCGCTGCCAGCTGGTCGCGCCGTGGAAGCCGGTCTGGCGCTCCAGGCGGCGCCAGCGGGCGGCGGTGGCGCGCGGGCCGGTCGCGGCGGCGGCCGGGCGGTGCGCGGCGCGGGCCAGCAGGACGGCGGTCAGGGCGGCGAGCTCTTCCTCGCTGGCCTGGCCCTTCTCCACGCGGATCGGGGCGGTGCGGTGGGCAGGGTTCACGGTGTCTTCTTCTCCGTCGTCGCGTCGTCGGTGAATCGCGGGTGCCAGATGGATTACTGGGGCGGGTTGCCGTGCTTGCGGGCCGGGAGGTCGGCGTGCTTGGTGCGCAGCATGTCCAGGGCCCGGATGAGGGTCTGACGGGTGTCGGCGGGGTCGATGACGTCGTCGACCAGACCGCGCTCGGCCGCGTAGTACGGGTGCATCAGCTCGGACTTGTACTCCTTGACCATGCGGGTGCGCATGGCCTCGGAGTCGTCGGCCTCGGCGATCTGCTTGCGGAAGATGACGTTGGCCGCGCCCTCCGCGCCCATCACCGCGATCTCGTTGGTCGGCCAGGCGTAGGTCAGGTCGGCGCCGATCGACTGGGAGTCCATGACGATGTAGGCGCCGCCGTAGGCCTTGCGCAGCACGATGGAGATGCGCGGGACGGTGGCGTTGCAGTACGCGTACAGCAGCTTGGCGCCGTGCCGGATGATGCCGCCGTGCTCCTGGTCGACGCCGGGCAGGAAGCCGGGCACGTCGAGCAGGGTGACGATCGGGATGTTGAAGGCGTCGCACATCTGGACGAAGCGGGCGGCCTTCTCGGACGCCTCGATGTCCAGCACACCGGCCAGCGACTGCGGCTGGTTGGCGATGATGCCGACCACCTTGCCGTCGAAGCGGCTCAGCGCGCAGATGATGTTGGTCGCCCAGCGCTCGTGGACCTCCAGGAACTCGCCGTCGTCGACGATCTCCTCGATGACCTTGCGCATGTCGTAGGGGCGGTTGCCGTCGGCCGGCACCAGGTCCAGCAGCGCGTCACCGGAGCGGTCGGCGGGGTCCTCGCACGGCACCGCCGGCGGGTTCTCCCGGTTGTTCGCCGGCAGCAGCGACAGCAGGTAGCGGACCTCCTCCAGGCAGGTCTGCTCGTCGTCGTAGGCGAAGTGGCAGACACCGGAGGTCTCGGCGTGCACATCGGCGCCGCCCAGGCCGTTCTGGGTGATCTCCTCACCGGTCACCGCACGCACCACGTCCGGGCCGGTGATGAACATCTGGGAGGTCTCGCGGACCATGAACACGAAGTCCGTCAGCGCCGGCGAATAGGCCGCGCCGCCCGCGCACGGGCCGAGCATGACCGAGATCTGCGGGATGACCCCGGAGGCCTTGGTGTTGCGCTGGAAGATGCCGCCGTAGCCGGCCAGCGCCGAGACACCCTCCTGGATGCGGGCACCCGCGCCGTCGTTGAGCGACACCAGCGGGGCACCGGCCTGGATGGCCATGTCCATGATCTTGTGGATCTTCGTGGCGTGCGCCTCGCCGAGCGCACCGCCGAAGATCCGGAAGTCGTGCGCGTAGACGAACACCGTGCGGCCGTGGACCGTGCCCCACCCGGTGATCACACCGTCGGTGTACGGCTTCTTCGCCTCCAGACCGAAGCCCGTCGCCCGGTGCCGGCGCAGCGGCTCGACCTCGTTGAACGAATCCTCGTCCAGCAGCAGCTCGATCCGCTCGCGCGCCGTCAGCTTGCCCTTGGCACGCTGGGCCTCGGTCGCCCGCTCACTGGGTCCGCGCCGGACCTGCTCGCGGATGGCGTGCAGCTCGGCGACGCGCCCGCGGGCGTCGTTGGCGCCGGCGGGCAGATCTTCGACAGTGGTCATGTATCGACGGTACGTGTGCGGGGCGCCGCACACCGATGTCGGTTTCGTACAACGTCACATGCGTTTTGGTGGGCAGGCAGTACAGAACCGTCCTGTACGCGGCCCGCGTCCCGACCCCCGTTCGGGTGGCCGGGACGCCCTTGCTCTGTATGGGCCCGACAAACGGGCGCCGGATGATGTTGTGGTGACCGGTGGCCCGCGAACCGGGCCGAACGGGCCCCGGCGCAGGTCAGCGCAGCCGCACGGTGCAGCGGTGGGTGGCGCAGACCGTACCGGGCCGGACCCGCAGCCGCAGGCCCCGCCCGCTCTGCCGCACCTCGATCGCCGGATCCCGGTCGAGCACCGCGCGCACCGGTCTCGACCAGGTGATCTCCACCGGATCACCGGTCCGCACGGGGGCCGCGACACACAGCCGGGCGGTCCGCCCGCCCGGTCCCTCACGTACCAGCACGCTCACCGGACCACTGCTGCACAGCGGCCCCGCACGCCCCGCCCGCCAGAAGTTCGCGGCCGTTACGCCGAGCGGGTGGACGGCGATCGCCTGGCGGCCCGCGTCGTTGGCAAGCACCGTCAGCCAGTGCGGGTCGGCGGCCCGCGCCGCGACGGCCCGCGCGAGGGCCCCCGGCATCAGCAGATACGCATAACGGGCCTCGACCGGATCGATCCCGTGATCGCACCACAACGTGACATACCGCCGGGTGAACGGCTGCGACGACGAGGTGGTGTTGATGTCGTGCCAGGAGCCGGTACGGGCCTCGCGCAGCGTGTGCAGGCGGGCGCCGCCGGGGAAGACGTAGCCGCCGTGCCCCGCGAGATGGGCCCAACGGGCGCGGCGGAAGGCGGTGCGGCGGCCGGGCGTGCCGGGCTGCCGCACGCCGTCCACGGTGAGCGCGGCCGTGCCGTACTCCCCCAGGCACCGGTTGTCGACGACGGTCTCGACGGCCACGCCGTCCCGCGCGGTGATCCCCGCGCCCAGACAGACCACGCAGTCCGCGAGCGCGAACCAGGACTTCCGGGCCGTCAGCGTCGACGACAGCCCCCGCAGATGCTGCCCGAGGACGCCGAATTCCCCGTCGTGGGTACCGCCCACCCACCGGACGTCGGGCTTCGGCTCCCCCCACCCGCCGCCCTCGTTGTCCGCGAGCCGCTTGGTGGAGACCGTCGTGCCGGGCAGCCGGTACGGATCGACGGTCGGCCAGAAGGCATCCGTGTACTGGTCACCGCCGACGTCCGCGCCCCACCAGTACGTCATCCCCGCACCGGTGTGCCAGCCGCGCCGGTTCTCACCGTTGCCGTTCTCGTAGTACGTGATCCGGTCGGAGCACATGGCCACGTTCGCGACCCAGCCGGGGCGGCGGTGCACGGCGCGGTCCATGGCCGCGAAGAGCCGGTGGCCGACGGGCTCGGCGGGGAGCGGCCCGGGCCCGTCGGCGATCTTCCGCAGCCGGGCGAGGTCGGCGACGCCGTACTGCCGGTCGGTGAGCACCGGGAGGGTGCGGTCGCGGGCGATCCAGCCCTTGACCATCGCGTACCAGCGGTCCCGCTCGGCGGGGCTCGCGCTCTCGCCGAGCAGCGCGATGGCGGCGATCAGCGCATGCCCGTGGTAGTGGTCGCTGCGCAGCACCCTCCGCTCGTCGGTGCGGAGGTAACCGCGGCTGATGGCACGGCCGTTGACGCTGTCCATCATCAACCCGTCGTGCAGCAGCGGCGCGTAGGCGTGCGTCACGCTGTCCAGGACGATCTGCCGCCGTGGATCGGTGACCTCCCACGCCGACCCGTCGAGCAGCGCGAACAGCCGCCCCAGCCCGTCCAGCAGCACATAGCCGTAGGTGCCGGAGTAGGCGACCCAGGTGTGCTGCACGAACGAGCCGTCGGCGTAGAGCCCGTCGCCCTCGCTGACGTACGGGAAGACCGGCGAGAGGGCGTCCCGGGCCAGTGCGATCTTGGCGGGCGCCCGGCCGAGGATGCCGCGCAGGGCGACCACCCGGCACAGGTCGACGCGGTTGGCGCCGGTGCTGGTGCCGGTGTAGTCGCCGAGCATGGTGTCCGGGACGAAGTGGTCGACGGCGGCGAGACAGCGCCCTCGCAACTCCTCGGGCAGCCCGCCCGGCAGGCGCTCTTCCACGACCGCGAGCGCGTCGAGGAGAAGCCGGGGGCTACCGATCTGCCACTCCCACCAGTTGCCGTAACGGGTGGTGCCGGGGTGGTAGACCGTGTCGTCCAGATGCGCGAGGCCGCGGCGGACGGCTTCGGCGAGGTCGGGGTCACCGGTGTGCCCGGTCCCGGGCTGGGCACACGCCTGGGCCATCGTGTTCAGCCGGCCGTAGCTCTTGGTGATGCCGGAGGGCGGGTCGTACGGGCAGTCCGGCCACAACGAGCCTGCGGCCGGCCGCATGCTCGCCAGGAACTCGGCGGCGAGGGTGCCGGTCTCCTGGAGCACGGCCGCGTACGGCGGGGCGTCCGGGTCGAACCCGGTCCCGAGCGAGAGCTCGCACCAGCGGCGCCGTAACAGTGCGTACGGATCCTCGGCCCCGTACGCCGCTGGTCCCGAGAGCCCGCAGGCGCCCACGGCGGACAACGTGAGAAAGCGTCTGCGCTTCAGCACGCCTACAGCATGCCCGTGTTTGCGGCGCCTCCCACGTACCCGGCC
Organism: Streptomyces sp. NPDC021749; assembly: GCF_040640655.1. Lineage (NCBI taxonomy): Bacteria > Bacillati > Actinomycetota > Actinomycetes > Kitasatosporales > Streptomycetaceae > Streptomyces > Streptomyces sp. NPDC021749. Next base: position 59,286 of record NZ_JBFACE010000042.1, read on the forward strand.
GTCCCGCCGCGGGGCGTGCTCGCCGCTGCTCCCCCGCGCCCTTCAGGCAGTGGGGGAGCAACGGCGGGAAACCACAGCGGCGCCGCAGACGGGTACGTGGGGGGTTATTCCTGGGGCTCGACCCCGGCCCGCAAGAGGCCGTACGCGTACGCGTCGTCCAGGGCCTGCCAGGACGCCGCGATGACGTTTTCCGCTACGCCGACCGTGGACCACTCGCCGCGGCCGTCGCTGGTGGAGACCAGGACACGGGTGATGGAGCCGGTGCCGAGGGCCCCCTCCAGGATGCGGACCTTGTAGTCGACGAGTTCCATGTGGGCGAGCTGGGGATAGATCCGCTCCAGGCCCACCCGCAGGGCCCGGTCGAGGGCGTTGACCGGGCCGTTGCCCTCCGCGGTGGCGACGATCCGCTCGCCCTTGGCCCACAGCTTCACGGTCGCCTCGTTGGCGTGCGTGCCGTCGGGGCGGTCCTCGACGATCGCCCGCCAGGACTCCACCGTGAAGTAGCGCAGCGCCTTGCCGCGGACCTCCTCGCGCAGCAGCAGTTCGAAGGAGGCGTCGGCCGCCTCGTACGTGTAGCCGGCCAGTTCGCGTTCCTTGACGCGTTCGACGACCCGGCCGACCAGCTCGCGGTCGCCGCCCAGGTCGATGCCGAGTTCCTTGCCCTTGAGCTCGATGGAGGCGCGGCCGGCCATGTCGGAGACCAGCATCCGCATCGTGTTGCCGACCAGCGCCGGGTCGATGTGCTGGTAGAGGTCCGGATCGACCTTGATCGCGGAGGCGTGCAGCCCGGCCTTGTGGGCGAAGGCGGAGACGCCGACGTAGGGCTGGTGGGTGGAGGGGGTGAGGTTGACGACCTCGGCGATGGCGTGCGAGATCCGGGTGGTCTCGGCGAGCTTGCCCTCGGGCAGTACCCGGCGGCCGTACTTGAGCTCCAGCGCGGCGACGACCGGGAAGAGGTTGGAGTTGCCGACCCGCTCGCCGTAGCCGTTGGCGGTGCACTGGACGTGGGTGGCGCCGGCGTCCACCGCGGCGAGGGTGTTGGCGACGGCGCAGCCGGTGTCGTCCTGGGCGTGGATGCCCAGTCGCGCTCCGGTGTCGGCGAGGACGGTCCGGACCACCGCGGTCACCTGCGCGGGGAGCATCCCGCCGTTGGTGTCGCAGAGGACGACCACGTCGGCGCCGGCCTCGGCGGCCGTGCGGACGACCTGCTTGGCGTAGACCGGGTCCAGCGCGTAGCCGTCGAAGAAGTGCTCGCAGTCGAGGAAGACCCGGCGGCCCTGGGACCGGAGGTAGGCGACGGTGTCCCGGACCATCGCGAGGTTCTCCTCGGGTGTGGTCCGCAGCGCCAGTTCGACGTGTCCGACGTGGGACTTGGCGACCAGGGTGATGATCGGGGCTTCGGAGGCCAGGAGGGCGGCGACCTGGGCGTCGTCCTCGACGCGGACGCCGGCCTTGCGGGTGGCGCCGAACGCGACCAGCTGGGCGTGCTTGAAGTCGATCTCCTCGCGGGCGCGCTGGAAGAACTCGGTGTCCCGGGGGTTGGCGCCGGGCCAGCCGCCCTCGATGAAGCCGACGCCGTACTCGTCGAGGTGCCGGGCGATGGTCAGCTTGTCGGCGACGGTGAGGTTGATGCCCTCGCGCTGCGCGCCGTCGCGCAGGGTGGTGTCGAAGACGTGGAAGTCGTCGGGCACCGCGCCGGCGGGACGGGTGGCGGGCGACGGGGAGGCTGCGTCCGTCATGCTGGTCTGGCTCCTGTCGGGTTTCGGTCTACCGGAATGACCGGTGCCGCCGCCCCTCCATGCTCCCTCGCGCTCCGCCTCCGGTGGGTGTGTGCCGGAAACGAAAAAACCTCTCGCGGGTGCGAGAGGTCTGCGCGCGGGTCTGGGACGACGGTGGCCGCGCCGTACTCGGGTCGTACGGGGCGGTCACTGCGGACCGGCGCGCCTGCTGCCAATAATCATGGCGAACGAGAGCACGGTCCGCAGTGTGCCATATCGGACGCATCGCATACCCGGCCGTCTCACTATGCGGGCGGCGTGTCCACTGCGGCCCAGCGGCGGAGCGCTGCGGTGGCCCGTGCGCGGTCCCGGGGGGCCAGCTTGGCGAGGGTCACGGCGTGGTTGGCGCCCGGCGCCACGTAGACGTGGGCGTCCCGGCTGCCCGGGCCGGTGCGGAACGGTTCGGCGCGGGTGGGGTCGTTCTCGCCGTAGACGAAGAGCAGCTCACTGCCGTGGTGGCGCACCCAGCGGTCGATGTCGGGCATGGCGCGGGGCCGGAAGCGCATCGGGATGCTGCGCGGTACGTAGTTCCGCATCGACTGGATGCCGGGGTGGCGGAGCAGCCCGGCCAGGTGGGGCGCGGCGAGGTCGACGAAGCCGAGCTGGGTGCCGAGCTGGTAGTAGGAGGCGGTGACCGGGGCCAGGTAGTGGTCGGTGTAGGCGGGCACCAGGGAGGTGGTCGTCCACCAGTCGTACAGCTCGTCGGAGGCGGCGGACGGTCCGGGGATGCGGTCGCAGGCCGCCTGGTCCGAGCGCATCCAGAAGAGCATGGGCAGCTGCAGCACGGTGAGTTCCAGTACCCGGTCGGCGCTGCCGAGGGTGTGGAAGGTGTGGCCCTGTTCGGCGCCCCAGCGCGCGAGACGGCCCGCCATCTCCGCTCGCCGGTTGCCCAGCAGCTCGCGCTGTACGGCGGTGAGCGCGGCCCGGCATCCGGGGGTGCCGACCCGTGCGAGGAAGCGGTCCACGGCGGTGTCGTCCCGGTCGTCGGTGTTGTCGGGGGCGGAGTACGCCACCGAGCCGGCCACGTCGTGCGGGTAGAAGCGCCGGTGGTAGACGGTGGCCATACCGCTCTTGCTGCCGCCGGTGGAGATCCAGGCGGCGCGGTAGACCTGCTTGAGGGCCTGCACGATCCGGTGGAGGTCGCTCGCCGCCTGCCGGATGTCGAGCTTGGACCAGTCGGTGGGGTGGGGCGTGGAGGTGCCGAAGTAGCGGTGCTCGACGCTGATCTGGTTGCCGTCGAGGATCGTGGCCGGCTCGGAGCGGAAGCCGGGGTCCTGGTAGTCGAGGTCGTAGCCGTTGGTGTACAGCACCATCGGCCGGGCGGTGGCGCGGTGCAGCAGGAACAGCCGCTGCTCGAAGGTGCCCCGGTCGGGGTGCCGGTGGTCGACGGGCTGGCGGTAGCGCAGTTCGAGCGCGCGGTAGCCGGCCGGGGCGGGGTTCTCCTTGACCACCCGCATGCCGGGTACGGCCGAGAGCCGGGCGGTGAGGTCGTCGGCGGCCGGGCGGGACGCGGCCGAGTGCCCGGTGGCCGGACGGGGCGTGGCGGGCCGGGCCGCCGCCGTGGGCGGGGCGGCGAAGCCCGCCGCCAGCAGGCCGGTCAGCAGCAGGGGTACGAGTGGATGCCTCGTCTTCTTCATGCCTCCAGCCAAGCGGTCGGGGGGCCGCCCGCGGATCCCCCGGGAACGGGAACGGCCTCCCACCGGCGAGGGAGGCCGTGCGCGGGCGGGCGCGGGTCAGTCGGCGACCGGCTCCCGGCCCGGCGTCCGCGCGGCACCCGCGGGCGCCTCGGTGCCGACCCGGTGCAGATCGATGGTCCGGGTCTCCCGCATGGTGAGGTAGACGATCAGCGAGACCGCCGCGCAGCCCGCCACGTACCAGTAGTAGCCGGACTCGATGCCGCCGTCCTTGAACCACAGGGCGACGTATTCCGCGGTGCCGCCGAACAGCGCGTTGGCGATCGCGTAGGGCAGTGCGACGCCCAGCGCGCGGATGCCGGTGGGGAACAGCTCGGCCTTCACACAGGCGTTGATCGAGGTGTAGCCGGTGACCACGACCAGCGCCAGCAGCGACAGCCCGAGCGCCGGCCAGAAGCTGCCGGCGTGCTTGAGCAGCGTCATGATCGGCACGGTCAGGAAGGTCGACCCGATCGCGAAGGTGATCAGCAGCGGCCGCCGCCCGATCCGGTCCGAGAGCCTGCCGGCGAACGGCTGCAGGCACATGAAGAGGAACAGCGCGCAGAAGCTGACCAGCGAGGCGGTCGGCTTGGGCATCCCGGCGCTCTGCGAGAGGTACTTGGTCAGGTAGGTCGTGTACGTGTAGTAGGCGACGGTGCCGCCCATGGTGAGCGCGATGACCAGGAACGCCTCGCGCTTGTGGGCCAGCAGCGCCTTGATCGTGCCGCGCTCCGGGTCGGTCTGGGCGCCCTCGTCGTGGGCGTAGACCTCCGTCTCCAGCATGGTGCGGCGGAGGTAGAAGACGATGCCGGCGCCCAGTGCGCCGACGATGAAGGGGATCCGCCAGGCCCAGCTGTGCAGTGCGTCCTCGGACAGGGTGCGCTGGAGCACGATCTGCAGCCCGAGGCCCAGCAGCTGGCCCGCGGTCATCGACACGTACTGGAAGCTGGAGGCGAACCCGCGCCGCCCTTCGGCGGAGGCCTCGGTCAGGTAGGTGGCGCTGGCCGCGTACTCCCCGCCGACCGAGAGGCCCTGCAGCATCCGGGCGAGGAGCAGTACGGCCACCCCGCCGTAGCCGGCGGCGGCGTACGTGGGCGCGATCGCGATCAGGACGGCCGAGGCGGACATCAGGGTGACGGTGAGCGTCAGCGCGGCCTTGCGGCCCTTGCGGTCGCCGATCCGGCCGAGCAGCCAGCCGCCCACCGGCCGCATGAAGAAGCCGACGGCGAAGATCCCCATGGTGTTCATGAGGTTCGCCGTGTCATTCCCCTTGGGGAAGAACGCATCCGCGAAGTACACCGCGAAGCTGGCGTACACGAACCAGTCGAACCACTCGACCATGTTGCCGGCCGAGCCGACCCAGATCTTCTTCCACTGCTCTCGTCCCATAGCCGATCACGGTCGCGGACCGGTCGGCCTTCGGCAAGGGAGAGCACGGCAACGATCGGGCGTATTTACGTGCGTTGTGGTCACACGGCCGGGTGCCGCGCCGGCTACGGGCACGCCACGTTGAGCGATTCGTCCAGGAAGTCCCGTATGTGGTCGCGGACCTGCTCGCGGTCGGTACCGGGGAGGCCGACGACGAGGTGGGTGCCGAAACCGTCGAGGAGGGCGCGGGTGCGGGCGGCGAACCGTTCGGCGTCGACGGGGCGGAACTCGCCCTTGGACGCGCCCTCGACGAGGAGCGCCACCAGGTCGCGGTGCCAGGCCAGTTCGAGTTCCAGCTGGCGTTCGCGGGCCTCGTCGTCGGCGTTCTGGGAGCGGTTCCAGACCTCCAGCCAGAGGGTCCAGCGCGGGTCGCGGTGGCCCTGGGGGAGGTAGAGGTCGATCAGCGCGTCCAGCCGCTCGCGGGCCGGGACGCGGCGGGAGAGGGCGGCCCGGCGCTCGGCGCCGAGCTGCTCCTCGCTCCACTGGAGGGTCTGCAGCAGCAGCTCGTCCTTGGTACCGAAGTAGTACAGGATGTGGCCGCTGCTCATGCCGACCTCGCGGCCCAGGCCCGCCATGGTCAGCCGGTCCAGGCCCTCCGCGGCGATGGTGGCCATCGCCGCGGCCAGGACCTGCTCGCGGGGCTGGTTGAGCCGGCGCCGGGGACGGCGCGCGGGACCGGTCACGGGGACCTCCGGGTCGGCTGGACGGGGCCTTGGGATCAGGCCTTCGGCTGCTGCTGGGTGATGCAGTGGATGCCGCCACCCGCTGCGAAGATCGTACGGGCGTCCACGAGCGTCACGGTCCGTCCGGGGAACAGCCGGCGGAAGATCGCGGCCGCCTCCTCGTCCCGCGGGTCGTCGAAGGCGCACAGCACGATGCCGCCGTTGCACTGCAGGTGGTTGATGTACGAGTAGTCCACCAGCTCGCCGTCCGCCTCGATGACGGTGGGCGCGGGGATCTCCACGACCTCCAGCCGGCGGCCCTTGGCGTCGGTGGCGGCGCTGAGCAGCTTGACGATCTCGTTGCAGATGGCGTGGTCGGGGTGGTCCGGGTCGGGCTGGGTGTGGACCATGACGACGCCGGGGCGGGCGAAGGCGGCGACGATGTCGACGTGGCCGCGGGTGCCGAACCGGCCGTAGTCGGCGGCGAGGCCGCGCGGCAGCCAGATCGCCTTGGTGGTGCCGAGGTGGGCGTGGATCTCCGCCTCGACCTCTTCCTTGGTGCGGTCGGGGTTGCGGCCCGGGTCGAGCTGGACGGTCTCGGTGAGCAGGACCGTGCCCTCGCCGTCGACGTGGATGCCGCCGCCCTCGTTGACCAGGGAGGTGGCGTAGCGGCGGGCCCCGGCCAGCGCGCCGACCTGTTCGGCGATCTTCTCGTCGAGGTCCCAGCGGGCCCATTCCTGGGCGCCCCAGCCGTTGAAGACCCAGTCGGTGGCGGCGAGATTGCCCTTGCCGTCGGTGAGGAAGGTCGGGCCGATGTCGCGCATCCAGGCGTCGTTCAGCAGCCGTTCGACCAGCTCGATGTCGTCGCCGAGCAGCTCGCGGGCGCCGGCCAGCTGGCCGGGGCCGGCGACGACGGTGACCGGCTCGTACTGCCGCACCGCGCGGGCGACCGCGGCCCAGGCCCGGCGGGCCTCGGCCAGCGTCGCGCCGCCCTCCTCGCCAAAGGTGAAGTTGGGGCCGGGCCAGGCCATCCAGGTGCGCTCGTGCGGTGCCCACTCCGGGGGCATGGCGAAGCCGTCGGCGACGGGAGTGTTCATGTGGGGTCCTTGGGAGGGAGCCGGTGCGGTCGGCGGACACCGGTGGGGTCGGAAGCGGTGGGTCAGAGGAAGTACAGGCGCGACAGTGAGACGGTGTCGGCCGGCTCGGAGCGCATCGGGTCGCCGTCGAGGGTGACCAGTCCGCTGCGGGCGTCGACCTGGACCTGTCCGACCCGGGAGTTGTGGACGAGGTTGCCGGGGCCGATGCCGCGGGTGCCGCGGACCGCGACCCGGCGGCGGCGGGTGGGCATCGTGTCGTTGCCCTGCTCGACCGCGGCGCCCGCGACGAAGGCGACGGAGATCTCGGCGGGCGTCGCGCCGTGCGCCCCGAACTGCGGTCCCAGCACGAGTGGTTCGCAGGTGTCGGTGGCGGCGTTGGGGTCGCCGGTGACGCCGTAGGCCGGGAAACCGGACTTCAGCACCAGCTGCGGCTTGGCACCGAAGAACTGCGGCGTCCAGAGGACGATGTCGGCCATCTTGCCGACCTCGATCGACCCGATCTCGTGTGAAAGACCGTGCGCGAGGGCGGGGTTGATGGTGAGCTTGGCGATGTAGCGCAGCACGCGGGCGTTGTCGTCGTGCGGGCCGTCGCCCTCCATCGGGCCGAGCTCGGCCTTCATCTTGCCGGCCATCGCGAAGGTGCGGCGTACGGTCTCGCCGGCCCGGCCCATGCCCTGGGCGTCGGAGGAGGTGATGCCGATCGCGCCGAGGTCGTGCAGGACGTCCTCCGCACCCATGGTCCCGGCGCGGATGCGGTCGCGGGCCATGGCGGCGTCACCGGGCAGGTCGGTCTTCAGGTCGTGGACCGAGACGATCATGCCGTAGTGCTCGGCGACCGCGTCCCGCCCGAAGGGGAGGGTGGGGTTGGTCGAGGAGCCGATGACGTGGGGGACGCCGGCCATCTTCAGGACGTTGGGGACGTGCCCGCCGCCGCAGCCCTCGATGTGGAAGGCGTGGATGGTGCGGCCGTCCAGGACGCGCAGGGTGTCCTCGACGGTGAGGCACTCGTTCAGGCCGTCGCTGTGCAGGGCGACCTGGACGTCGTGGTCCTCGGCGACCCGCAGCGCGGTGTCCAGGGCCCGGGCGTGCGCGCCCATGTCCTCGTGCACCTTGAAGCCGCAGGCGCCGCCCTCGGCGAGCGCCTCGATGAGCGGGGCGTCGCCCGAGGAGGAACCTCGGCCCAGGAAGCCGATGTTGACCGGCCAGGCGTCGAAGGCGCTGAACGCATGGCCCAGCGCCCAGGGGGAGTTGACGCCGACGCCCCATACGGGGCCGAACTCCTGGCCGATGATCGTGGTCACGCCGGAGGCCAGCGAGGCCTCCATGACGCGCGGCGAGAGCAGGTGGACGTGGGTGTCCACGGCGCCGGCGGTGGCGATCATGCCCTCGCCGGAGACGATCGAGGTGCCGGTGCCGACGACGACGTCGACGCCGTCGAGGGTGTCGGGGTTGCCGGCCCGGCCGATGGCGTGGATGCGGCCCTCGCGGATGCCGATGGACACCTTGCGGATGCCCTGGACCGCGTCGATGACCAGGACGTTGCTGATCACCACGTCGCAGGTCTCGCGGACCGCGGCGGCCTTGAGCAGCAGCCCGTCCCGGGCGGTCTTGCCGAAGCCGGCCAGGAACTCGTCGCCGGGCTTCTGGGCGTCCGACTCGACCCGGACGACCAGGCCCGAGTCGCCGAGGACGACCCGGTCTCCGGCGCGCGGGCCGTGCACCGTCGCGTACTCGTGGGGATCGATGCTCATTAGAGGACCATCCCTTCTGCAGCCCTCTTCGGTAGGGTTGTGACCTCTCGGTCCCGGTGGGTGCATGGCCAGTAGTGCGAGCCGTTCG
>NZ_JBFACE010000043.1:0-66705 GCF_040640655.1 Streptomyces sp. NPDC021749
GACCACGACTCGATCTGCTCAACCGTCAGCGACTTCTCACACAGTCACACCAACGAGCCCCACCCCACACAGTCACACCACATGCGGTTGCAGTACTAAGAGGGTTGGCCATGCGCTACGAACATGACGTCTGCTTCCACCGGTGTCCGATCGAAGGGCCAGGCGACACCATGACCACACGACAGGTACGCAAACGGTGTCAGGCCGCTCGTCAAGACGCTCGACCTGCCCCGGCCGTCCTGCGAGCTCGCACACGTCCCGCCGTCCGCTCTTTCGTCCACTCCCCCGCTGCACCCTCGCCCTCACCCGCTCCCGCCATGCCGGAGGGACGCGATCACCACACTCCGGCCAAAACCACCGCATAGGCGATATTCATGACACACCGCCCCGACACCCCAGCCCCCTACCGCACCGGCTTGCTGAGCAACCAGGCCCCCCACGAACGTGAACGCCTTCAGTCCATCCAGCACAGCGTCGATGCGTTCACCATCAAAGTCCTCCAGGAACTTCCCATCGAATCCTCCTTCACCTGCCTGGAACTGGGTGCGGGCGCCGGTTCCATCGCCTACTGGCTCGCCGCACGCTGTCCCCAGGGACGGGTGGTCGCCGTCGACATCGACACCCGACACCTCGACGCACACCACGCCACGAACCTGGAGATCCAGGAAGCCGACATCACCTCTGAGGACTACGCGCCCGGCAGCTTCGACCTCATCCACGCCCGCTACCTCTTGTGCCACCTCCCCCAGCGCGACGAGGTCATCGCGCGAGCCACCCGCTGGCTCGCCCCAGGCGGATGGCTCGTCGTCGAAGAGCCCTACCATCTGCCGGCCGATACCTCACCCTCTCCTCTCGTCCAGCGCATCCTGGCCGCCTATCAGCGCACGTACCGCGACAACGGCGCAGACATGACGTGGGCACGGAGCCTTCCCTCCCTGCTCGCCCGCAACGCTCTGAGCCAGGTGTCCTTCGCCGGAAACCTCGGCTGCATGGGCGGCGGGAGCACCAGGGACCGCTGGCTCCCCCTCATCACCCAGGCAGCCCCCGCCATGCTCGCCGACGGCCTCATCACCGAAACAGACCTGACGGAATTCACCACCCTCCTCACAGACCCGGCGTTCATCGACATCCCGCAAGTCACCATCGCGGCATGGGGCCGGCGCCCCGCAAAGGCCGCGAACACGTGACCGGGATGCTTTCCCGTTGGTCGCTGTCGCCGCCTGGGTGGTGACCATGCGCACCGCGCGCACCACATCAGGTCCGGGTGCGAGATGACCGCGCCGGGTTCGCTGCGTGGGACCAGGATTCGCTCGGGGGTACGCGCGGTCTATGCAGCCCTCGCCGAACACCGGAACGCCGGCGCATTCCGCGTCCTGCGTCCTGCGTCCTGCGCGAGCAGGGCCCCGGTATGGCAGAGCGCCAGCACCAGCCGGTACAGGGACAGCATGACCCCGATGATCGCCTCCGCGTGTTCCTCGTGAGGGGCGGCGGAGTGGCAGAGCGCGCGGTGCGGCTTGACGTACACCATCGGTGTTCCGGCGGCTGGTGAACGCCGGCAACGCGCCGATCTGTTAGCGTACGCCGTTCGCCAGGGTCGCCTCGGGACCGCAAGGTAACGCCGGCCGAATCCCCGCAACTCGTGGTGGCCGACATGCGCATCGACCGTCACCCGGTGGCGCGCGGCGAGGACGACATGCACCACATGGGAGTTGAGCTCCACGGTCAGTCGTTCCATGGTTGCAGACAGGGCGTCAGCGTGAGAAGCGGGCGCCGCGCTGGTCCTTCGTCGGCTGACAAAGGTGCTGGGGCCATTTGGACAACTGACGGTCCGTGGGGAAGCACCCGGTCTTCCTCGCCGCGAGCGGACCTGCACGGTCAGGATGCGGGCACGGAGTTCCCGTTGTCCGCAATGCCACGGGCTGCCGTGAAAACGACGAGGGTGTTGGCGGTGACGATCACTGCGATGGCCAGCCAGGAGACGGCGTCGAGGTGCTGGCCCAGAACGATGAGGCCGATCAGCGCGGCAAAGACGGGGTTGACGCTCATGAAGACGCCGAAGAAGTGCGGCGGCACCCGGCGCAGCGCCAGCAGGTCGGACACGAACGGTACGGCCGAGGAGAGGACTCCGGCTGCCAGCGCACAGACCAAGGCTTCCGGTGTCGGCGTGTGATGCCAGAGCACCCATGCGCCCACGGGCAGGTACAGGGCACCCGAGACGAGCGCTGCGGCGGCCGAGCCTTCCAGGCCGGGCAGTCGGGTGCCGACGGTGCGGTTGCACAGGATGTAGCAGCCCCAGCAGACCGCGGCCAACAAGGCGAGGCCGATGCCCAGGTAGTCGGTGGACGGTGTGGGGCGTGCGAGTACGGCCACCGCCCCCGCCGCGGCGAGCGCGGCGACGAGGTCGATGCGGCGTCGTGAGCCGGTGAGGACCACGGTCAGGGGGCCCAGGAACTCAAGCGTGACGGCAAGTCCGAGGCCGATCCGTTCCATGGCCGCGTACAGGGACAGGTTCATGCCTGCGAACACCAGCGCCAGGCCCAGTACCGGACGCCACTGCGCCGCGGTGAAGCTGCGGAGCCGCGGTCGGCCGGCCGCTCCCAGTACGGCAGCGGCCACCCACTGGCGCACGGCCACCACACCTGCCGGACCGATCACGGGGAAGGCGAGCGCGGCGAGAGCCGCTCCGGACTGGTTGGACAGTCCGCTGCCCAGCATCAGCGCGATTCCGCCCCATCTCTCCACGCGTCGGCCGGAACCACGCACGTCCGCGGAGCGCGAGGAGACGGCGGTGGTGTCGACGGAGACCGGGGAGGGCGCAGATTTCATGCCTCAACCATGAGCCCTCTGCCTGCATACATGAAGTGCAATCTTTGCGCTACCCATACGGTGAGCGTATGGGTGAGATCGAGGCCCTCACGTATCACCAGCAGGGCACCGGCAGGCTGGGGTCCCCGCTGGTTCCATGGCGGGGGCGCCGGGGCGCCCCCGATCTTCTGGGCACCCCTCGGCGCTGGAACAGCAGTGCCGGACGGCGCGTACGCGTGGTGCCCCCATGCCCTCGCCTCGTGCGCTTCAGGCGGTCGCGTAAAGGCGGGTCACGGCGTCGATCAGGTCGCCGAGCCCATGGGGGCGGTGGTCACGCCACCAGGCGAGCGCGACAGGAATGCGCGGACCGTCCTTGATGGGGCGATAGGTCACGCCAGGACGCGGGTGATGGTGGGCCGTGGCCTCGGCGGTGGTTCCCACTCCGCGTCCGGCGGCAATGATGTCGAGCCAGCCGTCGACATCGGTGGACCGGATGAACCGCGGCTGATGGTCGGTGCCTGTCCACAGCTCACCGCTGGTGGTTCCGACCCGGGGATCGATGACCACGGTGCGGTCCGCGATCTCGGCCATGCTCACCTGACGGCGGCGCGACCACTGCGGATCGTCCGAAGCGAAGGCGACCAGCCGGCGTTCCAGCCCGACCACGAGGGAGTCGAACCGCTTCTCGTCGACCGCGCGTCGCACGGTCGCCACATCGCACAGGCCCTCGGCCAGGCCCGCGGTCGGCGAGTTGTGCCGGACAAGCTCCAACGTCGTTTCGGCGTGACCCTGTGCCCATTCTCGTTGCAGGCGCATGGTGTGCTTCCCCAGAGCCGCCCACGCGTACCCCAGCCGAAGGACACCGTGGCGTGAGGCGAGGAATTCGGTGAACCTCGCGGCCTCGGCCAGCACCCGGCGGGCTTGTGGCAGCACCTGCTGTCCGGTACTGGTCAGCTCACATCCCCGCGGTAGGCGACGCAGCAGCCTCTCGCCAACGCTCTGCTCCAGGCCGGCGATGGTGCGCGAGACCGCCGCCTGTGAGACGAACAACTGCGCGGCGGCCTCGGTGAACGACCCTGCATCGGCGGCGGTGACGAAGAACCGCAGCTCTCGAAGCTCCCAATCCATAACCAAAACGTATAGCAGCGGTGAGACTCGCACTCACTTTGTGCAAGAGCGCGCCCAGATGAGGAGAGCTCGGCCAACGCGGCAACCAGGACTTGGGTTCGGCGCGCGACGAGGCGTCGTAACGGGGAAGTTCGCTCCGCGGCGCCCTGTGCATCGGCAGCCACCAGGAAACGCGCTTGAGGAAATCGCCGCCCCTGGCCGTGCTTCTCGACGTGCAGGTCGCCGCGGAAGGCAATCATCACGCCCTGCCGCGCGTAGGACTCGCCGTTTACCGCGTGCTGGATCGACTTCGCGTTCTGCTGCGTTCTGCTGCGTCAGGCCCGGCGCGGTGGCCGGCTGTGCCACGCCTGCCGGACCGCGCAACGGAGTTGCCCTGCCCGGATCACCGGTGGCCGGGGAGGACGAGGACCAGGCGCGGGCCGTCCCTTGTCAGGGGCTGCCGTGATCGCGGGCGTAGGCGGCCAGGACCTGCTGCCGCGGGCCCCCGGTGTGCAGGAAGCGCTGGTCGAGCACGGTGGCGAGGTCGTCGAGGGCGAGGGTCAGCACGGCCACGGCGCTCCGGACGCCCGGGTGCTCGGTTCGCAGCTCGGCAAGGTCGGCGGCGTAACCGAGGGTGAGTGCCAGCGAGATGTCGCCGGGCCCGTCGTGGAAGTAGTAGGACTCGGGGTATTGGAGGAAGTCCACGCAGGTGCGTGCGATGTCGGCAGCGAGTTGGCCGAGGACGGCCGCTCCCGCGTCAGCGGCCGGTTGGCCGGCCGCCAGATCGGCGCGGCTCAGCTGGGAGATGCGCAGTGCCAGCGCCCGTCGCCGGGCCAGGGCCGGGTAGATGCCAAGGATCCAGGAGACAGTGGCGGTCAACAGCGCGAAGCCGACCAGCGCCTCCAGCGGTGCCACGATGCGCAGCCAGTCGGCGGCGGGGGCGATGTCGCCAAGGCCGAGCGTGGCGACGGTCACCATGGAAAGGTACAGGGCGTCCACCGGCCCGGAGTGCTCGGACGGCTCCAGCGTGCCGGAGAAGGAGAACGCTTCCGGCATGTGCGGCCAGTACACCAGGGCCCAACCCACTGCCATGGCGCAGGCCCACGTAGCCACCACGGTCACCATGCCGACAGGCCCGGCCAGCCCAGCGGCCCTACTGCTCTTGCGCCCCCGGGTGGACAGTCGCCACAACAGCGACATGACGACCCTGCTCAGCCCCCCGTGGCGGGTGGGGTGCCACAGGGTGTGAAAGACGTCCCGCAGGATGATCAGCACCATCGCCGCACCGATCAGCGTGATCAGCCATTCCAATGAAACCTCCCGGCTCACCGCCTCACGTCCAGAATGGGGCAATCCCCCCACGAATACGTGCACGCGCCACGCCCGGTCCACCGTGCGCCAGCCGATCGGGCCGGGAGTCGGGTCATGGGCGCTGTCGGCCGGCGGACACAGTCGAAGGCTGCCGCGCCGGCTGCTGCAGCGATCGTCATCCGGCTCCGCGACCACCGTTCAAGAGCCGTCAGAAACGCCCCTGGCGGTCCGACTGCACATAGGCATCCCCGGCGCCGGCTCCACCCAGGTCGCGGACATCGCGCGCGCTGCGGCCGGGCCGGGGTGGCTGTACGGCGCCTTCCAGCTCGCCGGCCAGAAAGCTATGCCAAGCCCAGGAATTGGTCAAAGGTGCCGTTCCACAATTGCCACATCCCGAGCTCGTCCCGCTCGGGCAACGGCGCCCTGCGGCGCTGCTGCCGCACAAACCAGTCGTGGTCCTTGATCAGGCTTCCGAGTTTCGTCGAACCGCCTGGATATTCTTGAGGTCCCAGGATCTGGCCGACTTCGCCGAGACCGGCGGGAACGTATTTGAGCACCCATTCCTCAACATCACCTTTCGGCGCGTATCCAGCTGCGTACAATTTAGCGAACGCCGAAGTTGCAAGTTTCCGATAGCGAGGAAACGTTCGCTTGGCGACGTCGTTGATCATGTAGGCGTTGACGGTGTCGGCGAATCCGCTGAGCCTGGCCCTCCCGCCCTCGGCCTCGATGGCGCCGAGAACGCCGGTCCTGAAGATGCGTACCGCCCTTGACGGCGGAACCCCACCCATCGTCGACCTCTCGGCCAAAGCGAACGCGCCGACAAGGCTCACACCCGCAAGATCGAATATTCGCACATCGATGGACTCGGGACCAGAAGTCCATGTCTCGCCGGCCCAGTCGATCAACTTGTCCCTGGCGAGTTTGGTATGCACCCCGTGGATGAGCTCGGACACGAATTCTCCGAGCAGTCCGAAAATTGCTGTTCCTCCACCACTCGACTCACCGGACGAGGTCGATGAAATATCTTCCAGATGCCTCTGGAATACCTCGTACGGACCGCTTCGATCGGGAGACATGACCGGCCACCATGTGTCTGGTACGTTCGGGCGTCACCAAGAATCCTACTGCGGCTGCCCAAACGTCACAGCAAACACCGTTGCAGTACTAGGACCGCGTCGCCTTCTGGCACTCGTCCCCCAAGGGCTCACCCCGCCCGACCGGCGCGCTGCGGTCGTACGGGTCGATCTGCGTGCCGGCCTCGTCCGCCTGGCGATCCGTGCCGAAGGGAGGGGTGAAGTAGCCCGTCGGGGCGCCGCAGCCGCCGTTGGTCATGTCGTACTTGTACGAGACGATCGAGAACGTTCCCGGCTCGGTGATCACCTTGTCAGGGTCGTCCCAGCTCAGGACCAGCTCGCGCCGGACGATCGTGCGCACGATCTCGTCGTCGCCGCCCTCGTCCGCGCGGGTGACCGGGTAGACGAAGGTGACGTCGGCGGTCACCTGGAGCGCGCCGCGCTTGCCCTCCCGGTAGGTGAGCCGGCCCCGGGTCTTCACGACACCGCCGACCAGGTGGGTGCGGGAGGGCTGGAAGCGGCTGAAGAGGAGGAGGGGATCGTTTTTCTCGCTCGGCGTCCGGAAGGCGGTTTTCAGAAGCTCTTGGACGTCCCTTTGGTGCGGGTTGATCAGTGCGATCGCCTTCTCGGGACGCTCGCCCCGCAGCACTCCGCGGTCCAGGCCGGACGCGACGAGGAAGTCCCGGCTGCGGGCGAGGGCCCGCTCGACCTCGGCGGCGCTCATCCAGCCGACCGCCTGGGCCTTCGGCACGGTGATCCCGGCCGCTCCGCTTGCCCACCTCGCCGCCGGCGAGCCGCGGAACGGCTCGTCCATGGTGGGGTGTTGGGCCGCCTGGACCGGGGGTGCCTGGGTCGGGCGGGCGGTCTCGGCCGCCAGCGGTGCGGAGTCGGCGCCGGCGAACAGGTCCACTACCCGCCCCGGCGCGAGCGCCACCGCCAGCAGCGCCAGCGAGGCCAGCACCCCGGCCGCGTACCAGCCCGTGCGCCGCTTGGGCCGCGCGGGCGTGTAGCTGCGCCAGCCCTCCCGGCTACGGTCGGGCTCCGCGCGCAGCCGCTTGGCCACGTCGCGGGCCCGAGCCGACGGCTCCTTGGGCGCGTCGGCGGCACCGGCCACCGACTCGCGCAGAAACCGCTCCCACTCCTCGTCGGATCTGGACGAGCCGTCCGGTTCCGTACCCGCACCCATCCCAACCCCCTGGCAATCAGTAGACCGCGGCCCACTCCCCTGGGGCGCGTCCGCATGATGACACACAGCGAGAAGAGGGCAGGTCCGGGGCAGGCATCGGAGGTTGCAGCATCAGTGTCACCGGGAGAGTGAGGAAGGCAGGCATCTTCGCCGCCGTGGCGTAGCTGGCGGCTCGGCGACCGCGGCGTCCTTCGATGATGGGGTGATCCGGTCCAGTTCCAGCCCCACTTTGTGCGGGTGCACGCACGCCGGGGTGCTGTCGTCGAGGGTGTAGCGGTAGCCGTCGGCCGAGCCGAAGGGGCACTCTCAGGATGGCTGGTGGTGCACAACGAAGCCCTCGCGGGGCAGCCGCTTCGACGGGCCAATGCCGCAGGCCGGATGGTCCTCGCCCTGGGAGAAAGGCAAGGCATGTGCGGCTCCCCCGCCTGCCGTAACGGTGCTGCGCACCCGAGTCTGCGGCTAAAGGGTGTCGCAGAAGGTTGAGAGTGGGCGGCCAGGGTGGGGTGGCGCCTGGCCTTTTCATGTGGCGAGGGCAAGGTTGTGCATGTGGGCCACGGCCTGGACGCGTGGTGGAGGCCGTGGCCGCGCTGCCGGCAGTCGCGGAGGATCTTCCGTCCATTGGCGTCGAGTTGCGACGAGGTGGCCGCCCAGCGTGGTGACCGAACTTCGTACGGTGGTTCACGACGGCATCAGCGACGCGGAGTACGTGGCCGCGCTCAAGGTGCTGCGCAGGATGATCTCCGACGCCGGGTAGCGCCGGAAACCGGTTGGTCGTTGGAGGAAGATGCGCCCTGCGGGACATCTCCTCCAACGAGTAGGAGGGGAGGGCGTCCACGCCGCTGCCCAGACGCGGCCGGGGTCGCCGCGGAGTGGCTTCACGGCCCGGGCCGGGGGTGCGGGGGTGAGAGCCCTCACCGCGGACCGCAGACTCTTCTCGGCTCCGATTCCGGCAGCGCCGTTGAGGTCAGACGATGCGTCCTGTCACGTAGGCGTCCGTCGCGCCGCCCTGCGACCAGTGGAAGTCCTTGTGATGGCCCTCGCCGCACACCTTCATGTACCGGTAGCCGCCATGGTTGAAGTTCACCTCGACCATGGCGCAGTGGCCGTCCGCGTCGTCGTCCCAGATGGTGCCGGAGACCTGGACTCCCGAGGAGAGGTGGCACTCGCTGTAAATGATGTGCCCGCGGCCGGCCAGGTCGATGCGGTGGAAGGGACAGCTCGCATGGCGCGCCGACGGGGTCCCGGTCGGCGCCCCGGCAGCGGCGACTGCGGGCATGGCCAGGCCGAGTCCGGTAGCGGCAACCAGGGTGGCGACGGCACGCTTGACTAAGCAGTTCATGAGGAGTCCTCTCGATGGGGGGCGGCTGCCGTGAGCTGCCTACGGGCGCTGTGTTGCGCCTCGTTGTTCTCCTTCATCCTGATGTGGACCGGAATACCATGGGCAGGGCGCATCCGGGGCATACGGATCATCTGAGGCGCACGTCCTTCTGCCCGTACGCAACGTAGCTGACCCTCGAAGTCGGGACAGGTGCCCGTCTCACCTGCCGCCACCCACTCGGGGCAGCCTGACGACATCACCCGACGAAGGCGGACTTCGGGGAAGCGCCCTGCTCGTCGGCGGAGGGCTGACCGACCGGCGGATCACGCGCCAACCCAGCATCTCCGTGGGCGCCGTGGACGCACACCGTACGCACGGACGTGGCAAGCTCCACGTCCCGTCACGCGTTCAGAACGTCACATCGCTCGCCGGCCGCGCAGCCCCCTTCAGTTCCTGCCCTCCTCGATGGGGCGGAGCGCCGTACTGGAAGCGCTGATTTTCTTCACCATGGCGAGGAGGGACCGGCCGCCCACTTCCTCGCACTCCAGAGGGGATTCCCGGCCGAGTAGGTAGCGGATGCCGTCAGCCCACCGGACGGGCTGGACGAGCTGAGCACCGAGGGTCTGGACGAAGTCGCCCGGCACGTGCGGACGGCCGGTCACGTTGGCGATCACCGGCGTATGGGGTTCTTCGAAGGTGCATTTCTTGAGGTGTTTCTCGAATTCGATGCGTGCCGGATCCATGTACCGGGAATGGAACGGCCCGCCGACGCGCAGCGGGACGAAGCGCACACCCCGCCGCGTGAGCGCCTGGTGCGCGCCCCGGAGAGCGCCGTCCGGGCCCGCGATGACGGTCTGGGCGTCGGTGTTGAAGCCTGCCAGGTCGACGCCCTCGACCTCGTCCTGCCGGAAGATGTCGAGGAGTTGCTGGGCCGGCAGGTCCAGCACCGCCGTCATTCCTCCGCCGGAGGCCGCCGCCATGAGTTCACCGCGCTTCTTGACCAGCCGCAGCCCCGTCTCGAAGTCGAAGACCCCGGCAGCCAGCAAGGCGTTGTACTCGCCCAGACTGTGTCCGAGGTAGTAGTCGGCGCGGCGCCCTTCCCGGTGCTCCCGCTCGAACGTGTGCAGGGCATTGACGACGAAGAGTGCCGGCTGTGTGCACTCGGTTCGCGCCAGCACGTCATCCGGATTGTCCCGGCAGAGCGCGACGAGGTCGTACCCCAAGAGATCGCAGGCGAACTGCGTAAGTCCGGGGTAGCGGTCGAAAACATCCGCTCCCATACCCCGGAACTGTGCCCCTTGCCCGGGGAAGAGGACTGCAAACGGCATGGTGCCTCCCAGAACAGAACCGCCGGACCATCCCTCACGCCGTTCCGTGATCCGAAGCCCGAAGGGACTTGCGGGAGGGATGGTTGTTTCTCGTTGGTGGTGGTGACGAAGTGATGTCGGTGGGGCGTCCGGGCACGTCTCGCACGTTCGAGCTGCCGCTCACCCGCCGCAACAACGTGACGGAGGGCCCGGCGCCCATGGCTCGGTCGCGGGAGGGGGCGTTCTCCTCGCAACACCGAGCGGACCTTCCCCTTGCAGGCGCCGCCGTGCCGCGGCCTGGTCGGCCCCTCGGTGGACCTGTTCAGCGGCGGGTGCTGCTCTCGCGTGCCTGGTCGCGGGAAGGTCCGGTCTCCGGCCGCTCCCGGCTTTCCCCGGAACGGCCGAGGGCGGCACCGCCGAGTACGTCGAAGAGCAGCAGCGCGCTGTGCAGCCGCAGGCGGTCTTCCTGGACCGGGTGGCCCAGGAGGCGTTCGGCCTTCCTGATCCGGTAGGCGACGCTGCTTTTGGCGATGTGCAGCCGACTGGCGACGGCGGACATGCTGCGCTCCATGTCCAGGTAGCACTTGACGGTGGCCCTCAGTTCGGACATGTCGTCGGCGGCCATGGGGCCCAGTGCGCGGCGGACGAACTCGGCGCTGAGGTCGCGCCGGGAGCGGAGCAGAATGGCCAGCTCCAGTTCGGCGTAGTCGTACGGCGGAGTCCGGCTGCCGGCGTCGGGACCGGCCGCACGGATGATCTCGGTCGTCTCTCTGGCCTGCCAGTGGCTCGTCCGGAAACCCTCGATACCGTCACCCGGCAGGCCCCCCGCGATGTGCATCCCCGGCGTCAACGTCATCTGCTGGGCCGGTCCGGCGGCGCTGCGCAGCTCGCCCAGCGACAGGGGGCGTCCGCGGGCGCGCGAGCCCCACGCCCACAGGGTCGACAATCCGACGGGCACGGTCAGCAGCGAGGAGCACCCGGCGCTCCGCAGCAGCGCCGTCGCGGCGTCGGCCAGGTCTTCCGTGCCGCTGCCTCCCCAGTCGTCACGCCAGACGATGAGTGCGATATGGCTGCGGCTGATGTCGTATCCGAGCCGCAGGAACGCCCGCGGCGCGCTGATGTCTGCGCCGTCGAGGATGTCGAGGACCAGTTCCTGACGGAGCGCCGCGGCGCTTCCGAACCAGCCCCGCCGCTCGTTCTCGGCCCGCTCGGCCAGCGCCAGGAGGGTGTGCTGGACTCTGGACACCAGTGCCTCGGATAACGTGCGGGTGAGGGCCGCCGCTTCCGACGGGTCGAGCATCGCATGGCAGGCTCGGAACAACTCCCGTACCAGGCAGTCGAGATGGCCCTTGAGGGGGTGGAACGCCTCGTCGGCGGGGAGGTTCCGGCGGGTGAACTCGCGGACGGACAGGCCGACGATCTCCGGAATGTCATCAGCGGCAAAACCGGCCAGGGAGGTGAGGAAGTACAACGCCAGCGCTTCCGCACTACGCGCCGTCAGTTCGTCGGGAATTACGGACAGTACGGAGACGCCGGCTTGCACGGCGGGCTGCCGAAGTGATGACGGGCCCGCGTAGGACGAGGCGGGGGCGGGGTACGGCCCGGCCGACCGCGCCGGGGACGTCGTGGCCATCAGGCGGGCCACTTCCACCGCCCAGCCCACCGCACCGTCGCCGATGAGCAGCCGAGCCTCACGGAGCGCGGCCTCGTCGCTCACCGCTTTCCGGAGCGCGGAGGCGTCCCGGGGCCGCAGCCGCCGGACCCACAGGTGGTCTGTCATGGGTTCTCCGGTCCGTCAGCCGAGGTGCGTGGCGGCCCGGGTGCTCCGTCGGGCGGACCGGGCGCATGCGCCGGGTCCCTCGGCACCGGATTCGCGGAGCGGTAGCCCGGGCGCCTGGCCCTGGCTGCCGTGGCAAGTGACCGCGATCTTGCGATTCTGGCTGGTGGACAGGTCACCGTCGTCGTAGAGCGCCACGTAACTTCTCCTTTGCTCCGGGCTGCTCAAGTTACCGACCGAACCGTCCAACCCTCCTTGCCCGCCCCCAGCCATGCCGCTTCGTGCCTGGAAGTCTTCCGGAATCTCCCTGGATCATCCCGGTGCCCCTCGACCGACCGGGACCGGCTATGTGGAACATCGCAGCTTTCCGGACATTTCCAGGTCGGCATCCAGAAAGTTGCACCGCAATGCTGCGGCGTACCGGTACGGACGCCGGTGCCGCTCCCCCTGAAAATGTCCCTGCAAGGCCAGCCGCTACGAGTACCGCAGTCCCCCACCACCGCACAGAACTCCTCCACCCCGAACGTGAGCAAGACATGTCCCCACGCCGCACCTTGAAGCCGACGCCCTACGACCGGCAGCCGTCATTCACCTCCTCAAGAACCGAAGAGGCAGGTCAGAAATCGCCACGTCGGCAACGGGACGGCGGTCAGCACGTCCACGCCCCGGCTGACAATGAACTGCAGGTCTCCGTTGAGAACGAAGGGCACAGGAGAAAGTGAGCTTGAGCGCGCTCAGCGTGGCGGTGCATGCGGGCGATCAGATCACCAGACTCGCCCTGGTCAGTTACATACAGCAAAGACCCTACATGGTGCTGAGCCCCACCGGCACCGCCTGCACAGCGGATGTAGTGGTGGCGGCCGTGGGCCACGCGGACGATTCCACCATGGACTTGTTACGCCGGCTGTCGCCCTCACCCGGTTCCCGGTTTCTCGTCATCGTCGACGGCAAGTGGTACACCGACCTGCACAATGCTCTTGACCTGGGCGTACGAGCCGTCCTCTTCCGCTCGGACTTCACCTGGACGAAGTTCAGCGAAGCGGTCCGGGCGGTCGGTGACGGCCAGGGTGATCTGCCGGCCGCGCTGCAGGGCAGGCTGATGGACCAGGTCCGGCACACCCATCGCGAAGTCCTGGCTCCGCGCGGATTGACCGCCTCGGGGCTGACCTCCCGTGAGATCGACGTACTGCGGCTCGTGGCGGAAGGGTACGACCTCCACTTCATAGCGGAGAAACTCCGCTATTCCGAGCGCACCGTCAGGAACGTGCTCTACGGGCTGATGAAGCGGCTCAACCTGCGAAACCGCACACACGCGGTTTCCTACGCCATACGGTCGGGGCTGATATGAGAGCAGGGGCCTGACGGGGCACCCTCGACGCAGCTCGTTGCCGCATGCCGTAGGGGCGATCGCACCTCTCGATCGCCCCTCCGGCATGACGTGGCGGGAGCGCAGACCCTGCCCCTCGTCTCAGCCGAACCGCTGGGTCAGCCACCGGTGGACGGCGAGCGCGGTGGGCTCGGCGTGCTCCTCCAACATGGTGAAGTGGTTTCCGGGTACCTCCAGCCTGGTGTGCTCCAGCCGCCATTCGGGTCGCCACAGCGGCCGGGCGCCGTCGCCGATCACCTCGGAGAGACGTTCGGCCGAGGCCGCGCCCACGAACAGGGTGGGGGTGGCCACCGGCAGAGGCTCCCAGCCGTCGAACAGCTCCGCGTACCGGGCCATCGCGGTGAGCTGTTCGTCTTCGAGGGGCAGCTGCGGGAACCGTGCGGTCAGCCAGCGGGTGATCGTGGTCATGTCGTCGGCCATGTCCGCCCTGGCCTGCGCGGGTGAGTCGAGCAGCACCAGCGCGGCCGGCGGGGCACCGTCGGCTTCCAGCCGCCGTACGATCTCGTGCGCCGGCCAGCCGCCCGACGAGTACCCCACCAACGCGAACCGCTTGCCGGCAAAGCGTCGTCGCAGAGCGTCGGCCTGGATGTCCGCCGCCGCCTGCAGGGTCTGCGGCAGCGGCTCGCCTGCCCCGTAGCCGGCCATACCGGTCACCCAGACGGAGCGCAGGCCACGCAGTGCGATGGCGAACCGGAGGTACTGGTGGACGCCGGTCGGGGCGATGAGGGACGGCAGGCAGACCAGCTCGATCTCGTGCGCGCCCTGGGCCAGTTGAAGGTTTTCCGGCTCGGTGGCGGCCGCCCCGGAAGGGAAGGCGGGCCGCAACCGGGCGGCGGCCGTCAGCAGTGCGGTGCCCTGGGCCGGGTTCCCCGACTGCGCGGCCGCGTTGAACAGTGAGCCGATGGACGCGGCCGGCGCCGGCGCACCGCTCATCGGCCTGCCTCCGGCGCCGCCGGCGGGCCTCTCGCCCGTCACGGGCTCCGGCCGCAGTGTCTCGACCAGTGCGGCCACCTCCGCGGAGCGGTTCGCCAGGAGGTGGGCGCCGAGTTTCTCGACCGAATCCTCCTCGAAGAGCAGGGTGGACGACAGCTCGCCCAGGTCCTGTCGGAGCGCGTTGGTGAACTGCAGGACGAGGATCGAGTCCATCCCGTAGGCGAGGAAGGATGTTCCGGGGTCGATCTTCTCCGCGGGAACCTTCAGCGTTTCCGCCGTCTTGTCCGTGAGATAGGCGGCCAGCACCACGGCCGGGGTCTCGGCCGGGGTCTTGGCCGGGGCCGGGGTCTCGGCCGGGGTCTTGGCCGGGGCCGGGGTCTCGGCCGGGGCCGGCGGCATGACGGGGGGAGCCGACGGCTTGGTCACCTCTGCGGGTCCCGCGGGAACACCCGCCGTCCGCTGCGGTGGTGCGGCAGCCGAGCGTGCAGGGGCGGTGACCCGCTGGCATGCGATGCCGTCGCCCTCAGCGGCGATGATCTGCTGGCCCAGGTCACGGGCGCGTGGCAGGAGGGAGACCACCGAGGGGAACCCTTCGCCTCGCAGTACCTCGCGCCAGGCATCCGGCGCCAGCGCGGGTGAGCCGGGGACGCGCAGTGACACGTCCTCGGAAAGCCACCAGCCGTCGAGCAGGCCGAACGTGAGGTGGCTGAACACGTCGAAGGCGGTCAACTCGTTCAGCAGCAGCCAGCCCTTGTCACGCATCGCGGACTTGGCGTTGCGCAGCGTGTTCCGCAGATCGCGGGTCGCGTGCAGGACGTTGGCGGCGATCACGAGGTGGTAGCTGCCCGCCTGGATGCCCTGTGGCGCGAGCGGCTGCTCGACGTCGAAACGCCGGCAGTCGAGATAGGGAGCGTCCGGTCCGAACCGGGCCTTGGCATGGTTCAGGAATGCCTTCGACAGATCGGTGTACGTGTACGTCTCGATGCTGTCCCGGTACGGACGCAGCGCGGCGAACATGCCGACGCTGGTGCCTCCGGTGCCGGCTCCGATCTCCAGGACCCGGATCCGGGTGCCCGGGTCCTGGCGCAGCAGCTCCGCGACGATGCCGGAGGCGGCGGCGGCCATGGTGCGGTTGAAGGTGTCGGCCACCCGGTTGTTGCGGTAGCAGCCCTCGACGAGTGCGACGGAGCCGCGCGGGAACATGACGTCCGTCGCCGGTGTGCGGCCGGTGAGGATGTCGGGCAGCGCCTTCAACGTGGCATCGACGAGGGCGAGTTCAGCCGCCTTGTCGGGGTCGGCGGACCACTGCGCACACTGCTCGGTCCATTTCCGTTCGAGGACGTCGAGGGGCGGCGCGTGGTCCGGCATGATCCGCAGGGCGTGTGCGAGCCACGCCGTGTACCGCTGGTCGATGCCGCCGCGGGCGCGCAGTACCGCCAGGTCGGTCGGGGCGGTCTCACCGGCCCGGACGACGCCGAGCGCCTCCAGATGGCTGCGGATCAGCTGGGCGAGCAGCGGATCGCGTTCGGTGCGGCGCCAGTCGGCCACGGTGCGCAGGAACCGGTCGTCTCCGTCGGACAGGTCTGCCGGGCGGATGACCGTCTCGGGCGCGATGCGCACGGCGGAACGCTCGTACACGGTCATCCGGAGCGTGGTGTCGATCGGTTCGATGGCTTCCGGGTCGGTCAGCTTGACGAAACTCACCTGCGGCTGCGGGCCTGCGAGCAGGTGGTCGAGCGCGGCCATGCCCTCCGGCGGCTCGATCGACAGCAGCCCCCACCGTGCCATGCTCTGCCGGTGGAAGGCGGAGGCGACGCTGCCGACCGAGCCCCACCAGCCCCAATTCATGACCTTCACGGGGCAGTTGAGGTAACCGGCCAGCAGGTGTGCGTAGGCGTCGGCGAAGGCGCAGCCGGCCGCGTAGTTGCTCTGCCCGGCCGCCGTGGTGAACGACTGGAGGGAGGAGAAGAAGAGGACGAAGTCGAGCTGTTCCTGGGCGAAGACCTGGGCCATGGCCACGCTGGTGTCGGCCTTCGCCGCCAGGCTGGCGCGGAAGTCGGCCTCCTCCATGCTGGCGAGGCCCCGGTCGCGCAGCACGAGCGCCGCGTGGATGACGCCGTGGATCCGCCCGTACCGGGCCTTGATCTCCTCGTAGGCCCTCCGCAGTGCCTCGGGGTCGGTGGCGTCGGCCGCGAGGTAGCGGACCTCCCCGCGCCCCCGTATGCCGTTCAGGCGCGCTTCGATGGCGGCGTCCTGCGGCCGGCGGCCGATCCACACCACACGGGCGCCGTAGGTCTCCACGACGTGCCGGGTCCATGCCTCGCCGAGGCCGCCCGCGCCGCCGATGACGACGTATACGCCGCTCTCCCGGTACGGGGCCGCCGCCGGGTGCCCGGTGGCGGTCGGTACGAGTTGCCGGCGCAGCCATTGGCCCGAGCGACGCGCCCAGGTGCCGCCGGGGGTGTGCGCCGGGATGTCGGCGAAGGCCGCCGGCCCTGCCGCGTTGTCGAAGTCGACGCGGCGGACCGTCCAATGGCCGTACTCACGCTCGATCGCCCCGAACAGGCCGTGCAGGCCCGCGTGGGCGGGCCGCGTCACCTCGCCGGGGTGGGTGGCGAGGGCGCCGCGGGTGACCAGCGTGAGGCCGAGGGACCGGGCGTCGTGACCGGTCAGCAACAGCGCCTTGACCAGGCGGAACGCCGCGATCACGCCCTGCTCCCGCGCGACGGCGAAGCCGTCGGTGTCGGTCGGGTGCGGTGCGGTGTCCGGGGCGATCCACAGCAGGTGGTCGAGCGGCCCGGCGGACCGCAGTGCGGTGGCGTTCTCCTCGACCGTGGCGGTCGGCGGCAGCCGCCAGGCCGACGCGTGGGCACAGTGCCGGGCGAGCTCGGCGAACTCCCCGTCGGACGCGCCGACCACGAGCACCCGGCCCTGGAGGGGTCCGGGAGCCGTTTCGGACGCCTCGGCCCGCGCCGGCTCCCACACCGGAGCGAACAGCGAGGGAGCAGCGGACTCGGGAACGGCACGCGAGGTGTAGCCGGTCATCCGGACCGTGACGCTTCCCGCCTCGTCGACGAGGTCGATGTCGAGCCGGCTGAGGGCGCCCGCCGGGTCCTGGCCGTCCGCGACCCGCACCACGGCCCACATCTGCGGCACGCACGGGCCGAAGACCTCCAGTCCCTCCAGCGCGAACGGCACCATGAGTGCGGGGGGCGACGCGTCGACGCCGTTGAGGTTCAGCGCGGTGGATGCCTGGATCGCCGAGTCCAGCAGGGCGGGCGACAGGAGGTACGGGCGCGGCTCGCCGGGCGGCGCGCAGAGGCGGGCGACGACCGTGCCGTCACCGACGAACGCCTCGTCGATCGCGCGGAGCGTCGGGCCGTGGGTGATGCCCCGCGCAACGAGCGTCTCGGCGATCCGGTCGCCCGTCACGCGGGTCGGGCAGGCGCCGCGCAGGGCAGCCAGGTCAGCGGGGGCCGGCCGAGGGGAGGTGGTCCGCAGGACGTGGCCCTCGCAGTAGGAACCCGCGTCGTCCGACGGGGACCCGATGGTGAAGGCGACGCCGTCCCCGGACGCGCGCACCACGACCTCCACGTCACGGGGCGCGCCGTCGACGACCAGGGGGCGTACCCAGGTGACGTTCCGCATCCGGAACGGGGCCGCGGGGTCCGCCCCGAGGGCCTGGACGGCGACCTCACGGGCGAGCTCCAGATGCATGACGCCGGGCAGGACGCGCCGCCCGCGCACCAGGTGGTCACGGAGGAAGCTCTCCTCGCCGGTCAGCTTCGCGGCGCCGCACAGGGCGCGGGGCTCACCGGGGAGCGGAGCCGTTTCGGTCAGGACGGGGTGGGCGGGGGTGACAGGGGCCGCCGCAGTGGACTCCGCCGGCGGGAGGGGCGGCGTCGGCGTCGCCCAGTGGCTTTCCCGGGCGAACGGGTAGGTGGGCAGGGGGACCCGCCGCCGGCCGTGGCTTTCCCTGGGGAAGAGCCGCGCGAAGTCGACCTCCGCGCCCCGCACGAACCGTTCGGCGAGGTCGGTGAGGTCCGTGCCGTCGACGACGGGCACCCCGGACGCCGTGGCCTCGCCCGTGTGGGCGCGCGGTCCGTCGAGGCCCTGCTCCAGGGCCTGGATCAGGTCGTCGAGGCCGTGCACGACGCAGGCGTAGCGGTGGGCGAGGTGCGCGCGGCCGACGGCGAGGGTCCAGGCGATGTCGCCGTGGTCGAGCGTGCTGTCCCGGCGGCAGTGCGCTGCCAGGCGGGACAGCTGCTGGGCGAGTTGGTCGCGCGAACGCGCCGACAGCACGACGAGGTGGGCCGGGAAGGGGGTACGCGTGGCGGTCACGGTCGGCGGCTCGTCGAGCACAAGGTGCGCGTTCGTCCCGCTCGCTCCGAAGGAGCTGACGACGCC
Organism: Streptomyces sp. NPDC021749; assembly: GCF_040640655.1. NCBI lineage: Bacteria > Bacillati > Actinomycetota > Actinomycetes > Kitasatosporales > Streptomycetaceae > Streptomyces > Streptomyces sp. NPDC021749. The sequence goes on from NZ_JBFACE010000043.1 coordinate 18,615, forward strand.
GCGTCGCGGAGCGTCCGCGGGCGCCGGCCACGGGTGGGTGCGGGTGCTCAGGTAGAACGGGCTGCCGTCGAGCGGGACGGCTTCGTTGCGCTGCTCGAAGTGGAGCGAGGCGGGGATCTGCCGGTGCCGCATCCCGAGGAGGATCTTGAAGATGCCGGCGACGCCGGCCGCGTGCTGGGTGTGGCCGAGGTTCGTCTTGACCGAACCGAGGGCGCAGTAACCGGTTTTGTCGGTGCCCTTCCGGAAGGCGCGGGTCAGCGCCTGGAACTCGATGGGGTCGCCGAGCTTCGTGCCGGTGCCGTGCGCCTCGACGACCTGGATCGTCTCGACGTCGACGCCGAACCGGTCGTAGACCTCGCTCAGCAGCCGCTCCTGGGAGACCGAGCTGGGAGCGGTGAGGCCGTTGGTGGCGCCGTCGTGGTTGGTGCCGCACGCCCGGATCACGCCGTGGACGTGGTCGCCGTCCGCGAGCGCGTCCGCCAGCCGTTTCAGGACCAGCACGCCGACCCCCTCGCCCGGTACGAAGCCGTCGGCACGGTGGTCGAAGGCACGGCAACTCCCGGTCGGCGAGAGCATGTTGGCGCGGCCTGCGAGGTCGTACAGGCGCGGGGTGGTCTGGAGGTAGACGCCGCCGGCGAGTGCCATGTCCGTCTCGCCCGACCAGAGGTCTTTGCAGGCCAGGTCGAGGGCGACGAGGGAGCTGGAGCAGGAGGTGTCGATCGCGAGGGCCGGGCCGTTGAGGTTGAGGAAGTACGCGATCCGGCCGGGTGTGACGGACGCCAGGTTCCCCCAGAACGCCTGGGCCGGGGCGTCGTCGTCGATCAGGACCTGGTAGTCGCCGTCCCAGCATCCCACGTAGACCCCGCAGTCGCGCCCGTTCATCGCGCTCCCGGCGTAGCCGGCGTCTTCGAGGGCCTTCCACGACTCTTCGAGGAGCAGCCGCTGCTGGGGGTCCATGACGGCGGCCTCGACGCCGGAGATGTTGAAGAACAGCGGGTCGAACTCGTCGATGCGGTCCAGGAACCCGCCGCGCGTGCAGCGGGGGTTTCCGGCGGCGTCCACGGGCGGGACGGGCCAGCGGGTCGCCTCGCCGACCAGGTCATGGCCCGCCGCGAGGTGTTCCCACAGCTCGTCGAGCGAGTCGGACCCGGCGAACCGGCCACTCATCCCGACGACGGCGATCGGCTGCGGCCCGTTCGCCGCCGGGCGGGCCCCGGCAGCGGTGAGCGAGGGCGCGGCGGTCACGCTGACGGCCGCGGCGGAGACGGCGGGCGCCTCGACCGCCGCAGCCGCGACGGCGGGCACGTGATCGGCCGTGGGGACGAGCGCGGGGGGCGCGATGGCATCGCGGTGAGCGTCGAGCAGATGGGCGATGAGGCGATCGGCCGAGCTGTGGTCGTAGATGACGCTGGTCGTCAGGTCGAGGGAGAGCGTCGCGTTGAGTTCGTGCACGAAGCGGACGCCGAGGATGGAGTCGAGTCCGTACTCGGCGAAGGCCCGCGTGCCGTCGATCTCCGGTTCGTCCATGGCCAGCGCATCGGCCAGTTTCTCGTGTACGACACGGCGGACGTGTGCGTCGAGCGGAACCCGGGGCAGCACGGCCCTGGCCGCACCGGCCTCTGAACTCGCCTCACGTGGGGCGGACTCCGGGGTCACGGGCCGGGCCGTGTCCTCCGCGCCGCGAGCGCCAGGAGCACCGGGAGCGCCTGGGGCGCCGACGGCATCGAGATCGCCGATCCAGTACCGGTCGCGGGCGAACGGATAGGTGGGCAGCGGGATCCGGCGGCGGGCGGCAGAACCGTGCAGGGCGTACCAGTCCGGCGCCACGCCCTCGGTCCACAGGGCGGCGAGTTTCGCGAGCTTGCCCGCCTTGGCCCAGCGGGTCACCAGGAGCTCCCTCAGGTCCTCGTCCCCGGCCAGTTCGGCGACGGCGCCGCGGGTCGGTCCGACGGTGCCCCGGTGCACCCCGGGGGCACCGGGGCCCCGGTCCAGGTATGCACGCAGCACCTCGCGCAGTTCGGGCACCGAGCCCACGACCACGGCGAGGCGCTCCGCCATCGCCTCGCGCCCGACCTGGAGGGTGAACGCGAGGTCGGCGAGACCGACCCCCTCACCGGCACCGTCGAGGTGGTCCGCGAGGCGGGCGACGTGGTCCCGCAGCTGTTCCGGCGTCCGGGCGGACAGGACGACGAGGTGCTCGGCCGTGGGCCCGGCCGGCGCCGTTCCGGATGCGGGCTCGGGCACCCGTTCCTCCAGGATGACGTGGGCGTTCGAGCCACCGGCGCCGAACGACGAGACCGAGGCCAGGCGCGGGCGGTCGCTCCGCCAGTCGGCGAGCTCGCGCTGGACGAAGAAGGGCGTCCGCTCCAGGTCGAGGTTCGGGTTGAGCTCCTCGGCGTGCAGGCTGGGAGCGAACTGTCGGTGCCGCAGTTGCAGGACGGCCTTGGTCAGGCCCGCGATCCCGGCAGCGGCTTCGAGGTGCCCGATGGACGACTTGACGGAGCCGAGCGCGCAGAACTGCGTGTCGTCCGTGTCCTGCGCGAAGGCGAGGGTCAGGCCCGCCACCTCGATCGGGTCACCGAGTTCGGTGCCGGTGCCGTGTGCCTCGACGTACCCGATGTCGCGGGCCGAGACGCCGGCGCGGTCCAGTGCGTCACGGATCAACGCGGCCTGGGCGCTCGGGCTGGGCACCGTGTAGCCGTGGGTACGGCCACCGTGGTTGACGCTGGTGCCCCGGATCACCGCCAGCACCCGGTCGCCGTCGGCCAGGGCCCGCGAGAGGGGCTTGAGCAGCACCGCACCGACCCCCTCGCCCGGAACGAAGCCGTCGCCGCCGCTGCCGAAGCTGCGCAGCCTGCGGTCCGCCGACAGCATGTTGGAACGGCACAGCTCGACGTAGTCGAGGGGATGCACATACAGGTTGACCCCGCCGGCGATGGCCGCCTCGCAGGAACCCTGGTGCAGGTGCTCGCACGCCTCGTGGATCGCGGTGAGGGACGCCGAGCACATCGTGTCGATGGTCAGGCTCGGGCCGCGCAGGTCGAGGATGTAGGAGGTACGGGCGCTCAGCGACGCGAAGGACAGGGCCGGGACGACCGTCTCCCCGGACGGCAGACGGTGCGCACCGTACCGGGCGTGGCCGGATTTGGTGACGCCGGCGAAGACCCCGACCCGGTGGCCGTGGCGGCTGCCGAGTTCCTCTCGGGTGTAGCCCGCGTCTTCCAGGACTTCCCAGGATGCCTGGAGGAACAGCCGTTCCTGCGGGTCCATCGCGTAGGCGTCGCGGGGGGCGATCTGGAAGAAGAGCGGGTCGAAGGCGGCGAAGTCGTCCAGGAAGCCGCCCCACTTGCTGTAACTGCGGCCGGTCGCGAGCGCGGTGGTGCGCGCGGGCTCGTAGAAACCCTCCAACCTCCAGCGGTCGGGCGGAATGTCACCGATCCGGTCCCGTCCGTTCTTGAGGTTGTCCCAGAACTCGGTGAGGTCCGCGGCACCCGGGTACCGTCCGCTGATGCCGATGACGGCGATGGGTTCCCGCTGCCCGGGGGGTGTGGCCGGAACGGGCAGGGCTCCGGCCGGCGGCGGTGGTGCGGGGGCGGGGGTCCGCCCGGTGGGCTCACCGGCCCCGGAGACGGCATCCTGCGGCACGTGCTCCGACATGGGCGGCTGGTGCTCCGAGGCGAGGTGTCCGGCGATCGCCCGCAGGGTCGGGAACTGGTAGAAGAGGGTCTTGGAGATCTCGCCGTACGTGAGGGACAGCTCCTTGTTGAGCTGCACGACCAAGATCGAGTCCAGCCCCATGGCGTGGAGCGGGGCGTCGGGGTCGACGGCGCCGGGCGGGAGCTTGGTGACCCGGGTGAAGAGAGCGGTGAGACGGCGCAGCGTCTCGCGGGCGGCGCGGCCCGGGGCCGCCGGTTCCCTCGGGCCGGGGACCGCCGGTTCCAGGGGTGCGGGCGCGGCGGCCTCGGCCGGGGCAGGAGATGCCGCGACGCGTCCGTCCGAAGCCGTCGGGATCCGGGTCAGATCTCCGTGGTGGACCCATACCCGTCCCTCCTCGGCCAGTCGCCAGGCACGGGCCAGCGCGTCGAGACCGTCCGAGGAATCCATGGGGGCCAGGCCCCGGCTCTGCCAGAGACGGGCGCGTACGGAGTCGTCGACGGTCATCCCACCCTCACGCCACAGCGGCCAGGCGAGCGACAGGGTGCGTCCGGAGCGCTCCCCCGCCGCGACGCGTGCGTTGCGCAGCACGGCGAAGGCGTCCAGGAAGGCGTTGGCCGTGGCGTAGTCCGCCTGCCCGGGATTGCCGGTGATGGCGGAGCCGGAGGAGCAGAGCAGGAGGAATTCGAGCGGGGCGTCGCCCACGGCGCGGTCGAGGTGGACGACGCCGTCGGCCTTCGGCCCGAGGACCTCGGTCCACTCCTGTGCCGTCTTGCGTACCAGCGCGGCGTCATGGACCACTCCCGCGGCGTGGATGATGCCGTGCAGGTTCGTGTGCCGCTCCCGGATGTCCCTGACGAGGTGGCGCACCTCCTCACCGCGTGAGACGTCCGCCGGCGCGTAGCGGGCGGTGGCTCCGGCTGCACGCAGTTCGTCGAGGAGTGCGTCGATCCGCGCGTCGCGCGGTGAGCGGCCGGCCAGGACGAGCGTCGGACGAGCGACGTCGCGGGCGATGGCACGGGCGATCACGGCACCGATGCCGCCCGCGCCGCCGGTGATCAGATAGACGCCGCCGTCGCGCCACGGCGCCATCGCGTCGCCCGTCGATGACGGCGCGGCTCGCGTCCAGGCGGGGACGGAGCGGACGCCGTCACGCTGGAGCACCAGGGCGTCGTCGGCAGCGCGGGCGTTCTCCGCCACGAGGGCGGCGACGGTCCCGCCGTCGGGGGCGTCGGGGCCGGGGAAGTCCACGCAGACGAGCTGTGCGGTGAGCGAGGAGTCTTCGGCGGTGGCGGTACGCAGCAGACCGTCGAGCGCCAGGTGGACGATGTCGTCACCACCCGCGGGCGCCACGACCTGCACGAGGGTCCTGCCGGCCGACGCGTCGGCGACCAGGTCGCGGACGATCTCGAAGACCTGCCGTGAAACGTCCTCGAAGCGGCTGTCGAGGCGCTGCTTGCCGGTCTCGACGGTGCGGCACCGTACGCCCGCGATCCGTCGCTCGACGCTGTCCCGCGCGGCGGCGAGCGCTCCGCAGAGGATCACGACTCGGCGGGCCGGCGGGCCGTGCTCCCCGCAGTCGTCCGCCGGCGCGGGCTTCGGGGTCCAGCGGGACACGAGGAGCGCGGTCCCGGTGGCGGGCGTGTGCGGTTCCGGCGATTCCGCCGGCTGTTCCGGCGCGGCGCCGGGTATCCAGTACCGCTCGCGGGCGAACGGATAGGCCGGGAGTTGGACACGGCGGGGCGCCGGATTCCCGTACAGGGCACGCCAGTCGACGACGGCGCCCGCGGCCCAGCGGGCGAGCAGACCTGCGAGGCCGCCGTCCGGCGCGTCGGGCCCGGGATCAGTGGCCTGCCGGGTGACGCTGCCCCGGACTCCGTCCCCGAGGCGTTCGCCGTTCTCGGTGAAGTCCCGGAGTCTGGCGGCGAGTTGACCGTGGGAGCCGACCACCCATCCGACGCGTTCCCACATCGCCTCACGCCCGGTCTGCAGGGTCCAGGCGAGCGAGCGCAGGGAGGGCGGCTCGGCCGCCTGTTGCAGGTGCGTGAGCAGATTGCGCGCGACCTGGCGCAGCTGTTCGGGAGTGCGCGCCGACAACGGGACGACGACGGGTGTTTCGTGGGTGTCGGTGACGGTGTCGCCGCCTACGTACTCCTCGACGACCACATGGCAGTTCACACCGCCGAACCCGAAGCTGCTGACCCCCGCCCGTCGTGGGGCGGGGACGCCTCCGGGACCGGACCGCCGCCGCCACGGCTCGTTCTCCCGCACGATGCGGAACGGCCCGTCGTCGAGTTCGAGGTAGGGGTTGAGTTCGGCGGAGTGCAGCGACGCCGGGATGAGCCCGTGCTTCATGGCGAGCAGCACCTTGAGCAGTCCGGCGATGCCGGCCGCCGCCTCCAGATGGCCGATGTTCGTCTTCACCGAACCGAGCCCGATGTCCGCACGGGTGGTGGCGCCCAGCCGCCGGAAGGCGGTGCGCAACGCGCGGACCTCGACGGGGTCGCCGAGCACGGTTCCGGTGCCGTGGGTCTCGATGTAATCGATGGTGTCCGGCTGGATGCCGTTCATCGCCGTGCTGATCAGGTCGGCCTGGGCATCCACGTTCGGTGCCGTCAGGGAGTTGGCGCGCCCGCCGTGGTTCTCCGCGCTTCCCACGAGCACGCCGAGGATCACGTCGCCGTCCCGTTCGGCGGCGTCGAGCGGCTTCAGGACGAGGGCGCCGACGCCCTCACCCCGCACATAGCCGTCCGCATCGCGGGCGAAGGTCCGGCACCGTCCGGTCGGGCTCAGCATTCCGGCGCGGTGGGCGCTGACGAAGGTGTCCACGCCGAGCAGGAGGTTGACCCCGCCGGCGATCGCGAGGTCGCACGCGCCGGAGCGGATGGCTTCCATCGCCCGGTGCACGGCGACGAGTGAGCTGGAACAGGCCGTGTCGACGGGCTGGCTCGGGCCCCGGATGTCGAGGAGGTAGGAGATCCGGTTGACCAGCATGGAATGGGCGTTGCCCGTGGAGGTGAACGCGTCCGGCTCGACGCCGTACGTCGTGAGCAGTGTCGCGTAATCGGTGCCCGAGACGCCGAAGAAGAGCCCGGTGTTCCTCGGCAGGCCACCGCGCGGGTACCCGCTGTCCTCGATCGCGCTCCAGACCGTCTCCAGGGCGAGGCGGTGCTGGGGGTCCATCAGTTCGGCCTCGCGCGGGTAGATCTGGAAGAAGGCCGCGTCGAAGGCGTCGACGTCTTCGACCACACCGGCGTGGGGCGGGAACTCGGCCTCCTCGACGCGGCGTGCGTAGGCCGCGTCGTAGCGGTGGACGGGGAACTTTGAGACGCAGTCCCTGCCTTCGGCGAGGCGGGACCAGTAGGTGTCGAGGTCGGGTGACCGGGGGAAGCGCCCCGCGGCGCCGATGACGGCGATGGGGGTCGGCCCGTCGCCCCTCGCGGGGGCGGGACGGCCGGGTTCCGGGGCGCGGCTCTCCCGCGCCGTGTCGGCGGGCTGGGCCCGGCCGTCCTGGGGCACTGCCGGCGCTGACCGTGTCCGTGCGGTACGGACCTGGTCCTCGAACTCGGCGACGAGATGCCGGCCCAGGGCGCCGAGAGTGTTCACGTCGAAGAAGGCCGCGGGGGTCAGGTCGATCTCGAACGACTCCTTCACCAGCCTGCTGAACGTGACGAGTGAGATGGAATCAAAGCCGAAGGCGTCGAACCCGGTGTCGGTATCCAGCTCGTCGGCGTCGAATTTGAGGATGTCCGACGCCAGGCACCGCAGTTCATCGACCGCGAAGGCGACGAGGGCCGCGTGATCGCCGTCGCGCCGCGAGGAGGGAGTGGGCGAAGGCGCCGTCTGCGGGTCAGGGCGCTGCACGGGAGTTCTGCTCCGTTCCCCGTCCGTCTCCTCGGGTTCCGCAGCACCGTCGCCCCACCGCACCTCCACGAGTTCGGCCAGGAGCCGGCCGTCGCGGTCCGCCAGACGGACCCGGCCACCGGGGGTGTCGGCCTGTGGGGGCAGGTCGAGAACCACGTACGCCACGTCGTCGGCGGCGCGCGTGTCGTCGAAGAGGCGTATGTCGTCGATCCGGTAGGGGATCTGACGCATCCAGGCAGGCTCGCCGGCCTGCTTCGCGACGAGGTGGACGCCGTGGGCGACGGCCGCGAGGACGTGCGGGGCGATGCGGACGTTCCGCATCGTGTGGTCGTGGCGACGTTCCGGGACGGCTACCGGGAGCACGAGCCTTCCGCCCGGCAGCCAGTAGGCGCCCCGCACACCGCACAGCAGCGGTTCCGGGGTGATGCCTCCTTCGGCCAGTTCGGCCAGCGCGTCCTCCCGCTCCAGGACGCGCGTGGCGTCGCGCCGCAGCCCTTCCGTGCCGTCCTTGCCGACCGGCAGGGCCTCCGGCGCGGCCGGCCGGGCGTCCGGGTGCACCTCGAATTCGGCGACGGGGGTGCGTGCCCCCGACGCGTCCTCGCGGAACACGACGGCGACGGCCGCGTCGCGGCTCACCGTGCTGAAGGTGGTGACCAGGCGGGCGGTGCCGGCCCAGGTGACGGGGCCGTGGACGCGCAGGCCCCGCACGCGCGGCAGGTCGGCGAAGCCGGAGACCTTGCCGACCGCGAGTGCCAGGTCGATGGCGAAGGTCGGGACGATCCCCGGCACCTTGTCCTGGGGGCAGCCGTAGTCGGCGAGGTCGTCGAGGTGCACGTCCAGGCCGTAGCGCAGTCCGTCGACGTCGGAGTGGTTGGCGCCGAGCAGCGGGTGCTGTTTCTCGCGCAGTGCCAGCGGCGCGGTGACGGTGGGCGCCCCGGGCTCGGGTTCCGTCCAGCACCGTATCCGCTCGAAGGGATAGGCGGGCAGGGAGATCCGCCGCGGTGGGTGAGCGCCGGTGAGCGGAGCCCAGTCGACGCTGCTGCCTCCGGTCCAGGCGACGGCCAGGTCACGTGCGGTCGCGGTGCCCGGGTCGGTGTCCGCGAGGGCGGCGGCCTGGTCACGGTCGCCGGCGAGGTAGCGGTCAACGGCCTCGACGGCACCGGTGAGGTCCTTCGCGAGGAAGGCCCAGCGGCGCGGCAACTCGTTCTTGCCGACCCGAAGTGTGTGGGCGATCGACGGCAGGTCCGCCTCGTCCGCCGCCGCCAGGTAGTCACGGAATCGGGCGATCGAGGTTTCCAGCGTGGCGTCGGTCATCGCGGAGAACACGAACAGCTCCGCCCCTTCCGGCCCGCCGGTACGAGGGCCGGTCCGGTCGGCGTACTCCTCGATGATGATGTGCGAGTTCATGCCGCCCGCGCCGATGGAGGTGATACCGGCGCGCCGGGGATGGGTGGTCGTGGACCCGTTGTCCACGGTGACCGCCGGCTTCCACTCGGCGAGTTCGCGCTGCACCCGGAAGGGCGTGTTCTCGAAGGCGATGTCCGGATTGAGTTCCCCGCTGTGCAACGAGGGGACCAGGGTGCGCTTTTGGAGTTGGAGGATCACCTTCGCGAACCCGATCATTCCGGCCGCGTGCAGCAGGTGTCCCATGTTGGACTTGACCGATCCGAGCGCGCAGAACTGGGTGTCCCGTGTGTACTTGCCGAAGGCCGTGGTGAGCGCCCTGACCTCGATCGGGTCGCCGAGCGAGGTGCCGGAGCCGTGGCCCTCCACATAGCTGATCGTGCGCGGGTCGATGCCCGCGTCGTCGAGGGCCTTCTCGACGGCGCGAGCCTGCATGCGCGGGTTCGGGACGGTGAACCCGTTGCGCACCCCGGCGTTGGAGAGCGCGGTGCCCTTGATCACGGCGTGGATGCGGTCGCCGTCGCGTTCGGCTTCGACGAGCGGCTTGAGCACCACGGCGCCGACCCCCTCGCCGAGGATCGTGCCGTCCGCGCCGAGCCCGAAACTGCGGATGACCTCGGAGGAGGCGGTGGTGAAGTGCTCGTGTGAGGAGGTGATGAGGTTGTAGGGATGCAGCAGGAGGTTCACGCCTCCGGCGACGGCCATCTTGCACTCACCCGCCCGCAGCATCTGCACGGCCTGGTGGACGCACGTCGACGATCCCGAACACATCGTGTCGAGGAAGACCGACGGCCCGGTGAACCCGTAGAAGTACGACAGCATGTTGGGGATCGCCGCCAGGTAGCTGCCGGTGGCCGGGGCCCCGCGGGTCAGGCTGTTCTGGAAGCCGTAGAGCCCGTAGTGGTTGCTCATGGTGCCGACGAGCACGCCGACATCGCCCTGGTACCGGCGTTGGATCGTCTCGCGGGAATAGCCCGCGTCCTCCAGCGCCTCCACACCGACCTGGAGGAAGAGGCGGACCTCCGGCGACATCCGTTCCGCGTCGCGCTTGGAGATGCGGAAGTACCGGGGATCGAAGGTGTCGATCTCCCGCAGGAACGTTCCGGTCCGGATGGCGCTCTTGCCGAGGACGCTGCGCTCGGGGCTGTAGAGCGCGTCGTGGTCCCACCGGTCGCGCGGCACCTCCTCGAAGAGATGGCGCCCTTCTTCGAGGACCGTCCACAGTTCGTCGAGCGTGTCGGCGCCGGGATACCTGCCGGAGATGCCGACGATCGCGATGTCGTGGTACTCATCGGCGGCGGTGGTGCGGGAGTTCGCGGGGACGGCGTCCCGTACCAGCGCCGGCACCGCGGCACCGGGCCGGTCGTCCGCGGCCGGGTCCGGGGTTGCCGGCTCCGCCACCACCGTCGGCTCCGGTTCGGCGCCGAAGTGGGACTCCAGCGTCGTCCGGTGCTCTTCGACCAGGTAGCCGACGACACCTTCGATGTCCGTGTACTCGAAGAAGAGTGTCTTGGGCAGCGGCCCGAAGACCTCTCCGAGCCGCTCGGTGGCTTCCAGGACACCCATCGACTCGATCCCGTACTCCACCAGGCCGACGGTCGGCTCCAGCATCGCCGGGTCGTGGTGCAGCACCTCGCCCAGTACCTGCTTGACCAGGTCCGTCGTGCGCGCGACGAGGTCGTCCTCGGCGAGGGCGCCCGTGGTCCGGGCGGACGGCGCAGGCACGGCGGGGCCGGCCGGACGGGGGGCGGGCGGGTCCCGCCGCTCGGATACGAGCAAGGCCGCGGCGCCGTGGGCGACGACGATGTGTTCCGGCGTGTCGTGCAGGGCACACCCGAGGACCCGCAGGCCGTCCTCCGTCGGCAGGGGCTCCCAGCCGCGCTGTCGACGCATCGCCGCGAGGGTCACGTGGTCGACCGTCATGCCGCCCTCCGCCCACAGCGGCCAGCTGACCGCCACGGTGCGGCCGGTCCGCTCGCCGGCGTCGACGAGCGCCTGCCGGTGGTGGGCGAAGGCGTCCAGCAAGGCGTTGGCGGCCGCGTAGTCGCCCTGCCCCGCGTTGCCGTACACCCCGGCGACGGAGGAGAAGACCACGAAGAAGTCGAGGGCGAGGCCGCGGGTGGCCGCATCGAGGTGGAGGACGCCGCTCACCTTCGGTTGGAGCACCTCCGCCACGTCCTGCGGCTCCTTGGTGAGGAGGTAGCCGTCGCGCAACGTCCCGGCCGCGTGGACGATGCCGTCCAGGGATCCGTGCTCGCTCACGATGGTGTGCACGGCACGCTGCACGTCCTGCGCACTGCCGACGTCCGCGGTGAGGTAGTGCGCATCGACCCCGGCCGTGCGCAACGCGGCCAGCGCCTCGTCGGTGCTGCTCCCGGCCGCGGTCCGGCCGCTGAGGACGACGGTGACATCGGCGTGCCGCGCGAAGTAGCGCGCGACGTTCCGGCCGAGGCCGCCGAGGCCGCCGGTCAGCCAGTAGACGCCGCCCGCCTTGAGCGGCGGGACCTGTGGCCCGGCGCTCAGCTCGGTGCCGACGGGCCGCCGGGCGTGGCGGGTGCCGTCGGCAGTGTGGCGGACCTCGGCGTCGGTGACGGTCGGATCGGCGGCTTCCCGGCGCACGAGTTCCGCGATCCGTCCGGACGGTGCGGCCGCGAGCCCGGCGACGCGTACGACCCGCCCGGAGACGGACGGATTCTCCAGGTTCAGCGTCTTGAAGAGGCCGACGAGCGGTGCGTGGAAGAAGCGGGGCACCCGGTCGTCGACGAGTACGAGGAACCGATGCGCTCCCCTCGGCTTCGACCGGAGGAGTTCCTGTACCCGCCCGAGGACCAGGTCCAGCACGACGCCGACGCCGGCCGCCACGTCGTCGGGAGTGATGTCGGGAAGGACGGTGAACGGGCAGCCGGTCGCGTCGGAGACCGCGGAGGCGAAGGTGTCCGGCCTTCCGGTGAGGAAGCCGTGCAGGGTGACGGGGCCGGCCGCGTCCCCGGGCGGCGCGGCCACCCAGCGGGTGGTGGCAGCCACCACCCGCCGCCCGGCGGCGCCCGCCGGTTCGGCGACGGTCCGCTGGGCCAGCCCGCGCAGCCGGGCCCGGACGGTTCCGGTGTCGTCGCACAGGTCGATGTCGAAAGTGGCGAGCCCCTTGCTGCTGTCGTGGCGGCGGACCCAGGCCCAGATCACGTCCTCACACGGGCCGAGGACGTCTAACCGGTCGAGGGCGAGGGGCAGCATCAGGCCCTGGCCCGTGTCGGGAGCCGAGGCGGTCTGGAGGACCAGCGACGCCTGGAGCGCCGCGTCCAGCACACTCGGCGGCAGCGCCAGGGCGGCGTCCGCAGTGTCCGCGGCGGGCCGCTCGATACGTGCGAGCAACTCCCCTGCGCCGAGGCGGATTTCGGTGAGCCCGCGCATGGCCGGCCCGTACTCCAGGCCCGCCTCGTGGAATGCCTGGTACGCCGCGTCGGGGTCGTGGGGCGTGGCACAGGAAGCACGCAACCCGCCGAGGTCGAGCGTCCCCGCCTCGTCCTGCTCCTGCTGCTCCTCGGGCGCACCGGCCGAGGCCGTGCCCCGGCTGTGGACGACGGCCGGCTCGTCCCCGGCGGCGGCCGGTGTGCGGATCTCGTACGCCAGGGTGCCGTCGTCCTGGGGAGTGATCACCACATGGACCTCGACCGGCTGCCCGTCCACCACCAGCGGGCGCAGCCAGGCCGTGTCGTCCAGCCGGACCGCCGTCCGGGCAAAGCCGCCGCGGCCGGTGGCGTACGACACCGCCGCCCGGACCATCTCCAGCTGGGCGGCGGCCGGCAGGACCCGCGCACCGTGGACCCGGTGGGCGTCGAGGAACGGTTCATCGCCCGTGAAGACCGAGGTGTAGCGCTGCTCGTCGAGGCAGGAGGTGTTGCGGTGCACGAGCGGATGGAGCGCGCCGTTCGCCGGCGCCGGCGTGGCCTTCTCGTCCGCCGGACGCGTACGGAACCAGTGGCGTTCCCGCGCGAAGGGATACGTGGGCAGGTGCACGCGACGTGCCTCTGGCAGCCCGGCGGGCCGCGGAAGCGCGGACCAGTCCACCTCCTCGCCCTCGGCCCACCGCGTCACGGTCTCCCGCAGCCCGGCGGGTCCCTCCCCGTCCGGCTGCCTGGTCCGGCCGTGCACGGCGGTGTCGGGGAGCGTCCCGTCCGCGAACGCGGCCAGCAGCGCCAGGAGTTGCGGCTGATCCGCCACCACGAAGGCGACCCGTGCGGCCATCGGCTCGCGGCCGATCTGGAGGGTGTGCGCGATGTCGGCGAGGCGCTGCGGTCCCGGGAGCGACGCGGTGTCGCAGTCGCCGTCTTCCGTCTCGGCCAGGAACGCGTGGAGTTGTCGCGCCACCTCCCGCAGACGCTCCGGGGTACGGGCCGAGAGCGGCACGGCATAGGGGCCGGTGGCCTCGGTCCTGGTGTCCGGCCGGTCGTCGCGGAGGTACTCCTCGATGACGACGTGGGCGTTGGTCCCGCCGAACCCGAAGGAGCTGACTCCGGCCCGGCGTGGTGCGGGGGCGCCGTCCGGTCCTGCGGGCGGCTCGGGCCACGGCTGGGTCTCGCTCACGATGCGGAAGGGGCTGCCGGTCAGGTCGATGAGCCTGTTCTGCTCGACGTGGCCGACGGTCGCGGGGAGGACCCGGCCGGCGAGGGCGGCGATCACCTTGATCATGCCGGCGACTCCCGCCGCGCCTTCGAGGTGCCCGATGTTGGTCTTGACCGAGCCGATGCCGGTGGTGCCGGGCTCAGGTTCCGTGCCCTGCGCCCGGTGGAGGTTGCGGAAGGCGCGCTTGAGCGCGAGGACCTCGATGGGGTCTCCGACGGGTGTGCCGGGGCCGTGGGCCTCGATGTAGGACACGGTCTCCGGGCGGATGCCCGCACGGGTGTAGAGCCCCTCGATGAGGTCCGCCTGCGCGGTCGGATTGGTCACGGTGAGCGAACTGGTCCGGCCGCCGTGGTTGGTGGCGGCGCCTCGGATCACCCCGTGGACGGGATCGCCGTCGGCGACGGCCTGCGCCAGGGGTTTCAGCAGCAGCACCGCGCCGCCCTCACCGCGGACGTATCCGTCGGCGCCCTGGTCGAAGGCCCGGCAGCGGCCTGTGGGCGAGAGCATGCTCGCCTGGCTGAAGGCGACGAAATGCTTGGGCGACCAGCACAGGTTCACCCCACCGGCAAGGGCACGTTCGCATTCGCCGTTCCGCAGGGCGGTGACCGCTTCGTAGACGGAGACCAGCGAACTGGAACACGCGGTGTCATTGGTGATGCTGGGGCCCTGGAAGTCGAGGAAGTAGGAGACCCGGTTGGAAATGATGGAGTATGCGGTGCCGGTCGGGAAGTAGGCGTCGGTCTTCGCCCCGTCCCGCTCCATCAGCTCCGCGTAGTCCGCGTGGCACACGCCCATGAAGACGCCGGTTTTCGTCCCCGCCAGGTCGCCCGCACGATAGCCCGCATCCTCGATCGCGTGCCAGGCGAGTTCCAGGGCGAAGCGCTGCTGGGGGTCCATGCTCTCCGCCTCGCGCGGAGAGATGTGGAAGAAGGGCGCGTCGAAGCAGTCGGCCTGCTCGATAAAGCCGCCCCATACGCTGTTCGTCTTCTCGGCGCCGCGCCGCGGGCTGCCGAACCAGCGCTCCTTCGACCACCGTTCGGGCGCCACTTCGGAGATCAGGGAGCGTCCCTCGACCAGGTGCCGGAAGAACTCCGGCAGTGTGTCCGAGCCGGGCATCCGGAGTGCGAGCCCGATGATCGCGATACCGTCCGCGGCCTGCGGCCGCCCGTCCGCGTTCATCGCTGCCCTCCGACGAGCAGCCCGGTCTGCCGACGGTCGACCACCGTCGTCAGGTTCATCTCGGCGTCCGACGGGGTTCGCATGGTGTCATCCCGGTTCATCACGAACTGTTGGTTGAGCACGGCGGTCGAGAGCAGATGGATGAACGCGTGGTCCTCCTTCGTGCTGATCTCGGCCGCGGGGGTGGACATGACCTTGTCGACCAGGCGTTTCGCGAAGACCGGATCGATTCCGTCGATCTTCTCCAGCTCCCGTTCGGAGAGCACCAGGTCCAGGTAGTCGGGCCGGTGCTCCTGGAAGGCAGCGCTGCCCGGCGCGCGGTAGGGCTGCTTGCGCCGGGTGAGGGGTTCCTCCGGAAGGAGGTCCCGGAACGCCTCTTTGAGGATGGCCTTCTCCTCCCACCCGTCGTCGAAGCGCAGGTTGACCGAGGCAGCCGCCCGCACCACGGCCGGGTCCAGGAACGGGCACCGGTTCTCGACACCGTGGGCGAGCCCCATGCGCTCCCCCTGACTGGACAGCAGATAGCCGGCAAGCAGGGTCTTGAACTCGATCCACTGGGCCTTCTGCGTCGGGGACAACGCGGCATAGCCAGGCGTCTCCCCGGTCAGCGCCAGCAGGTCCGCGAACGGCTCGGCACGGTCCTTGAGCAGGCGTTGGACGAACCGGCCGTTCTGGTAGCGCAGTTCGTGGGAGAACAGCCCCGGCAGCTGCTCC
Organism: Streptomyces sp. NPDC021749; assembly: GCF_040640655.1. Lineage (NCBI taxonomy): Bacteria > Bacillati > Actinomycetota > Actinomycetes > Kitasatosporales > Streptomycetaceae > Streptomyces > Streptomyces sp. NPDC021749. The sequence goes on from NZ_JBFACE010000043.1 coordinate 34,050, forward strand.
TCGGTGAAGCGGCCGAGCAGCCCCGTCACATGGGCCCGGTGCTCGGGCCCGAAGTGGGCGAGCTCCGGGTGCAGAACGGCGATCCTTCGCTGCCGTTCCTCGTCGGACAGGTCATGCCACGAAGCGCGCAGCATCGTCTCGCGGAAGAGCGAGTAGCCGAGGAAGGCTTCGTCGGCGCCCTCTCCGCTCAGAATCGTCTTGATTCCGGCGTCACGCACATGGCGCGACAGCAGGTACATCGGAACGAATGCGGTGCGAAAGACGGGGGTTTCGGCGTGCTGAACCGCCGCCGGGAAATGCTCCGCGATGTCGGCCGTGGAGATCGTGATGGCGGAATGGCGCGTGCCGAAGTGCTGCGCCACGACCTGCTGACTGCTGGATTCGTCGAAGGACCGGTCCTCGAACTCGACGGAGAAGGTGCGTACCTCATGGGAGGAGAGATCGCTCGCGAGTCCGGCCACGATGGACGAGTCGAGGCCACCGCTCAGATAGACCCCGACCTCGACGTCGCTGCGCAGCCGCACCTCGACGCTGCTGCGCAGCGTGTCGCGCACGAAAGCGGTGGCCTGGGCCGCCGTACCGGTGAACGGGGCGGCGTCGACGGAGAGTTCCTCGTAGGTGTGCAGAGTGCGGCTTCCGGTGCGGATCGAGAGGAGACTGCCGGGCGGGAGCTGTCTGACGTCCTTGAACGGGGACCGGTCCGGCAGCGGCGTCCAGATGCCGAAGATGGATTTCAGCTCGTGCGGGTCGAGTGCGAACCGGAAGCCGGGGTAGGCGCGGAACGCCTTCATCTCCGAGGCGAAGAGGAACCCGCCGGGGCGGTCCGTGTGGAAGAGCGGCCGTTTGCCGTACCGGTCGCGGGCGAGGAAGAGTTCGTCCGCGACCGCGTCGCGGACTGCGAAGGCGAAGGCTCCGTTGAAACGGGGCAGGCAGGCAGGCCCCCACTGGATCCACGCCTGGAGGACGACCTCGGTGTCCGAACGGGTCCGGAACTGCCGGCCGAGCCCCCGCAGTTCCTCGCGCAGCTCGATGTGGTTGTACAACTCGCCGTTGAAGCAGATCCAGTACCGCTCCGTAGCGTCCGACATGGGCTGGGCGCCTGTCGTGAGATCGACGATCGCCAGCCTCACGGTCCCCATCGCGATGCCGTCGTCGAGGTAGTACCCCGCTTCGTCCGGTCCCCGGTGACGGATCTGCGAGAGCATGGCGGAGACGACACCGGGTCGGGTGTCGGTGTCGAGTGAAGAGGAGAGGAAGCCCGCTATCCCGCACATGTGACACCTCCCTGCTGCCCGCCGTTCCCGTCCGTCCGGTCGGCCACGAACCTGTCGATCGCCTCCAATGTGGCCGGAACGTCGAGCAGGAATTCATCACTCTTGATCTCCAGTGAGAATTCCTTCTCCAGGAACGTCATGAGTTGGATGTAGCCAAAGGAATCTATGATTCCGTCCTTGAAGAGATCGCTCTGCGGCGTCACTTCGGCACCGAACTCGATCAAGAACTTCGTTTCGATGAACCGGATGATCTTGTCCGTTCTGGTCACAGCTCATTCCTTGGCATCGCGGGGAGGGGTGTCGAGACGGAGACGCCGTCCAGGCGGTGGCGCACGGGTGCCGTGCCGGGCCGGCGGGGCGATCGACGGCACGGCACGCACGGCGGCTGCCCAGCGCCCCCATGGCCGTCGGCGAGGACGTTCACCGCGCGGTGGTCCGGACCGGGTGAGCGCAGCCGGTCCGGCGGAGGCAGCGGACGGCGGGCGGCCGGCGCGGGCGGGCCGGCAGCGCACGGCGGGCGGCCGGCGCAGGCGGCGCGGGCGGGCCGGCCGCGGCACAGAGGTCAAGGTGCGCACCGTGCAGCCGACCGGTGCGCGAGGGTGCCGACTCGGGTCACCACTGCCGGTACGTCGCGCATCGCGCGCGTTTCGGGATCGCCGATCCGTTCGACCGCGGTGGGACATGGTCATGGGGCTCCGTTCGGCCGCGCAGCTGTCGCTGGGGCGTTCGCGCCCAGTAGATCCGGCGAGCACGACCGGTGGAATGTCCCCGGGAGCGAATTCGGCGACTCCCTTCGGTCCGGGAGACCTATCCGCCTGGGCTGGGCGACCGGCGGTCCGGAGCGCGGTGCGAGTTCTGCATCTCGGGGGCAGACGCGGGCCGCCCCGTGCTGTTTCGATCAGGACAGGCCAACGCTCCCGGCCCGGGAGCGCGCTCAACTGAACCGGAAGGACCATGCCGTGACCGAACGGCCCGGTGTCGGAGGGAGCACCGCCATCGAGAACTGCCGCAAGGCCTTCGATGACTGCGGTGGCGTGAGGGAAGGGAAACGCGCCCTGTCCCGCACCTCACCGGCGTAGCGTCCCCGGCCGCCCCGAACCCGCCCGTGCGAGGGGTTGGTTGGGCGGTCTCCAGGCCGCCGCCCGGGCCTTCGGCGGGGCGGCCCGGGGTGGCGCTGCTCAACAGTCAGACTCCAGGAAAGTTTCTCCGGATGTGCACTGTGACCGATCACTTGAACTTCAGCCTTACCCAATTGCGGTACTTCGTGGTATCGGCTGAGCTCGGCAACATATCCGAGGCGGCAGAGCAGCTGTGCACCTCGCAGTCAACGATTTCTTCGGCCCTGCAGCGGCTGGAACGCCATCTGGGCGTGCAGTTGCTTCTTCGCCATCACGCCCGTGGGGTCACCCTTACTCCAAGCGGTCGGCGCTTGCTGCGGGAGGCGCACACACTGTTGGGGCAGGCCAGGAACCTCAAGGCCCAGGGCGCTGCCCTGATGAGCGACACTGCGGGCCAGCTCGACGTCGGCTTCTTCTTTCCGATCGCCCCGTTTCTGCTGCCGTTGGCCTACCGGATGACCAAAGAACGTCATGCGGCACTGCAGTTGAACGTGCACGAGGCATCCGCCGAACGACTTCTGGAACTCCTGCAGGACGGCCGATGCGAGCTGGTGGTGACGTATGACTTCCTGTCAGCAGAATCCAGCTTTCACCCACTCGTCGACCTGCCCGTTTACGCCCTCCTGGCCGAGGGTGATCCGAGCGGCAAGAACGGCTCCGTCGCTTTGGGCGACCTGGTCACGCGGCCACTCGTCACCCTGGACTCCCCTTCCGTTCTGCGTCACTTCGAGAAGCTGTGCGCCAACGCCGGCATCCGTATGCCGCACGTGATCAGGACGACGACCCTGGAGACCATGCGCGGGCTGGTGGCCGCTGGTGCCGGGTTCGCGTTGATGTATCAACGCGCTGCGAACACAACGACTCTGGACGGCGAAAAGCTCCGAGCCGTCGAAATCGTCGACGGCGCACCTGCGTCATCCCTCGGTGTGGCCATGATGCCAGGTCTCTCCATGAGCAGCCGTGGTGCAGCCTTCCTGCAAGTGCTGCGATCGGCGATCTCGATCAGCTACGCCGCTACTTCACGTACCCGACCCGGTACGAACGATCCCAGAGATGAGGACTCGAAATGGAACAGAACCTCAGCGAGAAGGTAGACGAGTTTCTGCGACGCCTGGAGAGGTACGACTTCTCCGGCGCCCGGGCGATGTGTACCGACCGGGCCACCGTGTGGCAGAACGACGGCAAGGACGAGCAGGTGATCGACGAGAGGATGGAACAGTTCCATACCTTCGTCGCCACCGTGGATTCGCTGCGGTACGACGTGAGCCGCCAGTTCGAGAACGCCAACGAGGTGCTCCAGCAGCAGGTGCTCCATCTGAACATGACCGACGGGTCTCACAAGGAGATCCACGCTCTGCTGTATTTCCGGTTTGCGGGCGACCTCATCGACCGGATCGAGGAGTACGTCTACCCCGTGCCGCCGGGCACGGCGTCATGATCGTGCCTTCCCCTCTCGAAGAACGCTCCTGAGCGACGGCCCGTCCGGACGTGAGGGCGCCGGGACGCAGTGCGGCTCCACCCCGTGGCCGGAGTCAGGCACGCCACTCCCTGGTGCGTTCCGGCGAGGCCGCCGCCAACGCCGTCACGATGACGTCGACCTCGCCCCGGATCCCGTAGACCGGGGTCCCGGGCTGCTGGCGCCACGACTCGTCCAGACCACCCGCGTCCACGGTGTCGAAGCCGAGTTCGTCGACGAGGTCGCGCACGGTCTGCTTGGCCCCCGCGTCGTCACCGGCGACCGGCAGGGCCTGACGGCCTTCGCTGCCCCGGGGACGGCCCCGGTCCAGGATGTCCTGGGCGTACGTCCCGTTGAACGCCTTGATCACGGGGTGCCCGATCTGCTGCTCGGTCCATCGGCTCTCGGGCAGTCCGTCCTCGATGGCGGCGATCCTGCCGTCGCGCTGCTGCGGGTAGTAGTTGCCGGTGTCGATGACGGCGGCGCCCGGCGCCGCTTTGTCGAGGAATCCGGCGGGCAGCTCGGGTACCGCTTTGAGGGGGATGGCCACCACGACGACCTGGGCGTCCTGCGCCACCCCGGACACGGCGACCGGGGTGGCGCCGGTCTCCTCGGCGAGTGCCCTGAGCGTCTGCGGACCACGTGAATTGGCCACGGACACCTCATGCCCGAGGGCGGTGAGCCGCCGGGTCAGGTTGCCGCCGATGTTGCCCGCTCCGATGATGCCGATCTTCATGAATGTGACCTTCCGCTGCGAAAACTGCCTGCCGGCCCGACACCCGTAACGTCCTGACCCGCCGTCAGCGCCGGCGGCCGGCAATAAGCGGCGCCTCGTCCCACGGCTCTTTCCCTGCCCGCCACGTCCGCTGTGCGGCCGTGTGGGCCACCGAGTGCGTCCGCTCAATATCGGTCCTGCCGATCACCATGTCCAGTCCGCTGGATCGCATTTGGCGATCCGTTGGATCGAAATAATCACCTTGACCGCGTCAACGGGACCGTTGAGAGTTCTTTCAGCCGTTTCCGCGGCAGCGCGGCCAACTGGCGCGAAAATCCCAATTCCGCACTCGGGCACCCCATGGTATCCGCATTGTCACTGCCTCCGCAGGGAACGCGACGCGGACCGTCGGCGGACGAGTCCCCATCGCAGGACTCCCGATTTCCTGAACCACGATTCGGAAACGGTTCGCGGCGGCGCGTGCGGGAAATCACTGATCTTCCTTGTCCGACCACTTCCTTGTCCGACCGCAGCAGCCGGTCGCCCTACGGCTCGGTTCAGGGCCCGTGAACGAGGTCATGGCACATCAACCCGAAGGGACTGTTATGCCCACGCTGGAACCGTCCGCTCGTCCGAGAGATCTGCCGTCATTGACCGGAATGCGATTCATCGCGGCCTTCGCCGTGGTGGTCTCTCACCTGGCCGGCCACATCGTAGGAACGATGCACCCTGGCCTGCCGTATCTGCTCACGGCCCTCGGGCCGGTCGGGGATTCTCGAATTCGTCCTCGGCATCCTGATGGCACGCATCGTGATCACCGGCAAACGGATCCGCCTGGGCATGGCGCCGGCGTTTCTCCTGGCGATCAGCTGTGTGCTGGTCCAGTCCCACCTGCCCGGTATCTTCCGTCTGTGCGCCGGGCCGACCGCGTTCGCGCTCGCCCTGGTCATCGCCGCAGGCGCCAGCGCCGACCTGCGCGCGGCGCGCACGCCGCTCAGCGGCCGCATCATGGTCTGGCTGGGCGAGATCTCGTTCGCCCTCTACATCGTGCACTACCTCGTCATTCAGTACGGCCCGATCGATGCCGTACACGCCACGGGCGGAGCAGTGCACGCGTCCCTGTCAACGAGACTGTTCCACATTCTGTTCACGGTCACGGTCAGCATGGCCCTCGCCGCTGCCCTCTACACGATGGTCGAACGCCCCATGGTTCGGCGCTTCAGTCGCCCAACCGGCAGACCCGCGAAGCCGATCGCGGTTTCCGAGGCCGCGGACGGAAGGTGACGTCCTGCCGCTCGGCACACTGCCGCAGGCACGGATCGGCCGTTGGGCCCCCTCTCCGCACGGGAGCCGCCGGTGGCGGCACAGGGCGGAACGCACGTTGTCGCGGCCCCTCGTGCGCTGCGCGTCTCTCCCCACATCCTGGAGTTGTCCCCCCATGACGAACACCCGCACCACCTCCGGTTCCGCAGTCCCCGAATTTCCGGTCACCAGACCGGATTCCTGCCCCTTCGACCCCGACGAGACCCACGCCCGGCTGCGCAGCGAAGACCCCGTGTCGCTGGTGCGCTGCCCGGCCGGAATGGACGCGTGGCTGGTCACCCGGTACGAAGGCATCCGGGAAGTGCTGGCGAATCCGCGACTGAGCTCCCGCGCCGCAGGGTCGAATCACATGCTGCCGTCCTACGCCATGAGCGACCCGGCGCCGGGCTTCATGATCCAGTTGGACGGCGCGGAGCACCTGCGGCTACGGCGGCTGCTGATGGGCGAGTTCACCGCACGGCGGATGGAGGCCCTGCGGCAGCCCATCGAGAAGATCGCCGACGAGCACCTCGACGCGATGCTCGCCGGGTCGGGCGCCGACCTGGTACGGGACTTCGCGTTGCCGATCCCTTCGCTGGTGATCTGCGAGATGCTCGGCGTGCCCTACGACGACCACGAGGCGTTCGAACGCGACAGCGAGGTACTGATCAGCTTCGAGGCGGACGAGGCCACCCGCGACGCCGCCAACCGGCGGCTGGACCGCTACCTCGGTGAACTGATCGAGCAACGGCTCACCGAGCCGCGGGACGACATACTGAGCCGGCTGATCGCCCGCGGTAACGCGTCCGACCGGCCGCTGACCGTCGAGGAGTTGGTCAACCTCGCGCGGCTGCTGCTGGTCGCCGGGCACGAGACGACCGCCAACATGATCGCGCTGAGCACGTTGGTGCTGCTGGAGAACCCGGACCGGATGGCCGCTCTGCGGGCCGCCCCGGACACGGTCGGCACCGCCGTGGAGGAGCTGCTGCGCTACCTTTCGGTGATCCAGTTCGGACTGCTCCGGTACGCCACCGAAGACGTCACCGTCGACGGCACGGCGGTGGCGGCCGGAGAGTGGCTGATCGCCGCGATCCCGTCCGGCAACCGGGACGAGCGCGTATACGCCGCCCCGGACACCCTCGACCTCGGCCGGCAGGCCCGCACCCACCTGGCGTTCGGTCTCGGCCCGCACCAGTGCATCGGCCACCAACTGGCCCGCATCGAGCTGCAGGTCACGCTGACCACACTGCTGCGCCGTCTCCCCGGGCTTCGGCTGGCGAGACCTCTGGAACAGGCCGACTTCAAGCTCCACGACATCGTCTACGGCCTGCGGAGGATGCCGGTCGGCTGGTGACGACCGAGCCGGGCCGGTACGCCGGTGCGCACACGGAGCTTGGCCGGTTCGGTGCGGTGGGCGGGTCTGGGGCGCCCACCGCGGTCAGGCCAGGGTCTGGAGCATGGACGGCTCGTAGGGGACGGCCCGGGCCAGTTCACCGCGCAGTGCCAGTGCCGCCCAGTCCGGGTTGGCCAGCAGCGACCTGCCCACAGCCACGAGATCGAACTCGTCGCGCTCCAGGCGGGCCACCAGCTCGTCGATGCCGGTCGCCCCCGACGGCCCGGTGAAACCCTGGGTGAAGTCGCCCTCGCCGTACTGCTGGTCCATGCCGACCGAGCCGACCGTCACGGTGGGTCTGCCGGTGAGCTTGCGCGCCCAGCCGGCCAGGTTGAGGGTGCTGCCCTCGAACTCGGGCAGCCAGTAGCGGCGGGTGGAGCCGTGGAACACATCGACCCCGGCGTCGGCCAACGGCGTCAGCAGCTGCGCCAGTTCCTCCGGGCTCTCTGCGGTGCGGGCCTCGTACCGGCCCAGCTTCCACTGGGAGAGCCGGAAGAAGACCGGGAATCCCGGACCGACGGCCGCGCGGACGGCCTGCACGACCTCGGCCGCGAAGCGGGCGCGGGAGGCCGGGTCGCCGCCGTAGCGGTCGGTACGCCGGTTGGTGGCACTCCACAGGAAATTATCGATCAGATAGCCGTGCGCGCCGTGCAGCTCGACGCCGTCGAACCCGAGTCGCTCGGCGGTCGCGGCGGCTTCCGCGAAGGCGGCCACCACCTCGTCGATGTCCCGGTGGGTCATCGTCCTTCCGGCCGGGGCGCCGTCCAGTCCGAGCCCGGACGGGCCCTCGGCCGGCGGATCGGTCGCGGTGCGGGCGACTCCGGTGTGCCACAGCTGCGGAATGATCCTGCCGCCGGCCTCGTGCACCCGGCGCACCACGCGGGCCCAGCCGGCGAGGGGCTGCTCGCCGTGGAAGTGGGGCACGTGGTCATACGCACCGGCGGCGGGGCGGTTGACGTAGGTGCCCTCGGTGATGATCAGGCCGACCTGGTGGGCCGCCCGACGGGCGTAGTACTCCGCCACATCCGGGCCCGGCACACCGCCGGGGGATGCCGTTCTGGTCATCGGGGCCATCACGATCCGGTTGGGGACCGTGAGGTCGCCCACGGTGAACGGTTCATGCAGAACCGCCATTTTTCCTCCCAGTTGTCGACACCAATCCGGCGAAGAATTCTCAGGCTGTGCGAGAAATTCGTGGCCGCACTTGGACGGTGCACGATTATCGGCATCTTTGGCCGCACCGTCCAGCCGGAAACAAAAAGCGCGGAGGTGCCGGGACGTGGCATCGCATCATGCGATGCATTGCATCGAAAGAATGAGCTTGACCATGTCAACGGGGGGCGCGGATAGTGGGGGCGGCGGCTCCGCGTCAAGTCGTCACCCGGAGCGCGGCTTTCCCTCTTCATTGCAGCCGGGGTTTTCCCGCCTCCGATGCGTGTGGTGCACACGGTTGTCCGGAAAAAGAAAAGGGGTGGCATCCCATGCCGACTCAGGACCGTCCCCCTGCAAGGGTTTTCCCGGAGCTGGAGGGCAAGCGGGCCGTGGTCACCGGTGGCAGCCGCGGAATCGGCGCCGCGATCGTACGGAACTTCCTCGACGCCGGCGCCGCCGTCGTCACCTCCGCCCGGAGCCGGCCCGAGCAGATGCCCTCCGGCGCCACGTTCGTCGAGGCCGACCTCAGCACGAGCGACGGTGTGCGCGCCTTCGCGGACACCGTGGTGGACACGCTGGGCGACGTGGACATCATCGTCAACAACGCGGGCGGATGCCGCTCGTTCCACAGTGTGCTGGACCTCGAACAGGACTGGCAGTACACGATGGACATCAACTTCCTCGCCGCGGTCCGGCTCAACGCGGCACTGGTGCCTTTCCTGCGCGACAGCGGCGGCGGGGTCATCGTCCACGTCTCGTCCACCGCCACCCTCGCGGCGTACTCGATGCTCTATCACTACGCCGCCGCCAAGTCCGCACTGGAGACCTACAGCAAGGGTCTCGCCACCGAGCTGGCGCCGGACGGCATCCGTGTCGTCTCCGTCTGCCTGGGCAACGTGGCCACACCGGCCTCGGAGACGGCGCGGAGCCAGATCGTGGAGTACTTCGGCGGCGACCCCGGCAGCACCGACCTCAACGACCTCGCGGAGAAGTGGGCCGCCGAAATCCCGCTCGGACGCATGGGCGAGGCCCGGGACATCGCCGACGCGGTGAGCTTCCTGGTCTCCCCCCGCGCGTCGTGGATCACCGGCAGCAACGTCCTGATCGACGGCGGGAAGACCGCAAGCCTGGCCTGAGGCGCGGATCCGGCTCCTGCCCACCCGAATCCCCCGGCGCCCAGCCCCCGGGCATCCGCTCGGCAGCATGGAAAGGACTGACACGATGACCGCGACAGAGGAAGGCGTACGGGCCTACCCGTTCGGTCCGATCCATCGGCTCGACGTGGACCCGACGCTGGTCGAGATCTGCGGCGAACAGCCCGTGCTGCGCGTGCGCCTGCCGTTCGGCGGCGAGGGCTGGCTGGTCACCCGGCACGCGGACGTCAGGACGGTACTGGCGGACCCCCGGTTCAGCCGCGCCGCCGCCGTGGGCGATCACGTGCCCCGCACGGTCGCGGTCGGGCTGCCCCGCACCTCCATGCTCAGCATGGACCCACCGGACCACAGCCGGCTGCGGCGCCGGGTGGCGAACGCGTTCACCATCCGCCGGGTCAATGCGTTGCGCCCGCGCATCCAGGAGACCGTGCACGGCCTGCTCGACACCATGATGGCCGCGGGGGCGCCGGCCGACCTGACCACGGCCCTGACCTGGCCGCTGCCGATCACGGTGATCTGCGAAATGCTCGGCGTTCCGCTCGCCGACCGCGACCGGTTCACCGAGTGGGTGGACGGTTTGCTGATGCTGTCCGACCCGGAGCAGGCCGCGCGGGCCCGCGAACAGCTCGGCGAGTACCTCACCGGTCTGATCGCGGTCCGCCGCACCGCCCCTACCGACGACCTGCTCGGCGAACTGGTCGCCGGGAACGAGGCGGACCCGCTCGGCGACGAGGAGCTGGTCAGCCTCGGCGTCAGCCTGCTCTCCGCCGGCCAGGAGGCCACCGCCAACCAGATCGGCAACTTCGTCTACACGCTGCTGACCCGTCCCGGCCTCTGGCAGCAGCTGATCGCCGACCCCGCTCTGGTGCCCGACGCGGTCGAGGAACTCTCCCGGTTCATACCGATCAGCGCCACCGCCGGCTTCACCCGTATCGCCACCGAGGACGTGGAACTGAGCGGGCAGACCATTCGTGCCGGTGACGCGGTGGTGGCCGAACTGGGTGTGGCCAACCGTGACCCCGAGGTGTTCGACCGGCCCGGGGAAATCGACTTCCACCGCGAGCGCATCCCACACGTCACCTTCGGGCACGGGATCCATCACTGCCTCGGCGCACAACTGGCCAGGCTGGAACTGCGGATCGTACTCGAAGCCCTGATCGAGCGCCTGCCCGGTATGCAACTTGCCGTACCGGCAGACCAGTTGACCTGGCGGGCCGAGCGCCTCATCCGCGGAGTGGCGGCGTTGCCGGTCAGCTGGTGAAGGCCGCACGACGTCGCCTCCGTACCGCGTGACGGGCCGGAGGCGACGCCAGTTCCCGCACGGATTCAGCACGGAGGGACACCGCCCGGTGTCATGAAGGCGCCGAATGCGCACGGACACTCCCCCTCACCTACGACTCCACACCAGCACCGAAACGCCACGGGAGAGCTGATCATGGCCGAACCACTGGATGCGATCACGGCGAGTCCCGTGCACGACCGGGGCACGGGACTCGCCGAGGTTCTGGCATCCGTCGATCCGGGCGAGGCACTCGCCGAGGTCATGGCGGCCATCATGGAGAACTACGGGGACCGGCCGGCCCTCGGCGAACGCGCCAAGGACCCCTCGACGGGGCGCCTTCTCCCCCGCTTCGACACCCTCAGCTACCGGGAGCTGTGGGCGCGCGTCCGCGCGGTCGCCGGCCGGTGGTACCACGACCCGGAGTACCCGCTGGACGCGGGCGACCGTATCTGCACCCTGGGCTTCACCAGTACCGACTACGCCACGCTCGACCTGGCGTGCATCCATGTGGGCGTGGTGCCGGTGCCCTTGCAGTCCAGCGCGCCGCTGTCCCAACTGAGGCCGATCATCGCCGAGTCCGAGCCGCGCGTCCTCGCCTCAAGCGTCGAGCGCCTGGACCTGGCCGTCGAAGCCGTCATCGGGGCAACCTCGATCCAGCGCCTGATCGTGTTCGATCACCACCCCGACGTCGCCGACCAGCGCGCCGCCTTCGACTCCGCCCGGCGGCGCCTGGCCGAGGCCGGCAGCCGTGTGGTCATCGAGTCGCTGGCCGAGGTGATCGACGGCGGAACCGATCTGCCGCCCCCTCCCCTGTTCACCGCCGAGCCGGGCGACGATCCGTTGTCCCTGCTCATCTACACCTCCGGCAGCACCGGGGCGCCCAAGGGGGCCATGTACACACAGCGGCTGGTCGGCACCGCGTGGTACGGGTTCAGCTACGGGTCAGCGGATGTGCCCGCGATCAGCGTCCTCTACATGCCGCACAGTCACCTCGCCGGGCGCTATGCGCTGATGGGATCGCTCGTCCGGGGCGGTGTCGGCTACTTCACCGCCAAGAGCGACCTGTCCACTCTGTTCGAGGACATCGCGCTGGTCCGCCCCACGGAGCTGACCATGGTTCCGCGCGTCTGCGACATGCTGTTCCAGCACTACCAAAGCGAACTGGACCGGCGGGCCGGCGAACCGGGTGACGTCGAGGCGGCGGTCAAGAAGGACATCCGGGAGAACTTCCTGGGCGGCCGGGTCGCCAAGGCGTTCGTCGGAACCGCGCCGCTGGCCGCCGAGTTGGCGGCCTTCGTCGAGTCCTGCCTCGGTCTCCACCTGTACACCGGGTACGGCTCCACCGAAGCTGGCGGGGTGCTGTTGGACACGGTGGTGCAGCGTCCACCGGTGATCGACTACAAGCTGGCGGACGTCCCGGAACTGGGCTACTACCGAACCGACAAGCCGTATCCGCGCGGAGAACTGCTGCTCAAGTCAGAGACGTTGATTCCCGGGTACTACAAACGCCCCGAGCTCACCGCCGAGATCTTCGACGAGGACGGCTACTACCGGACCGGCGACATCATGGCCGAGCTCGCGCCCGACCGGCTGGTCCACGTCGACCGCACCAAGGACACCTTGAAACTGTCCCAGGGTGAGTTCGTGGCCGTCTCCCGACTGGAAGCCCTCTTCCTCGGCAGCCCCCTCATCCGGCAGATCTACGTGTACGGCAACAGCGAGCGCGCCTGCCTGCTCGCGGTGGTGGTGCCCACCCCGGACGCGCTGGCCGGGTGCCACCAGGACATCGAGTCGCTCAAGCCGTTGCTCAGCCAGTCGCTCCAGCGGATCGCCAAGGAAGCCGGACTCCATTCGTACGAGATCCCGCGCGACGTCCTGATCGAGACCGTACCCTTCAGTCCGGAGAACGGCCTGCTCGCCGACAGCCACAAACTGCTGCGCCCCAGGCTCAAGGAGCGCTACGGCCAGGCCCTTGAGCAGCGGTACGCCGAACTCGCCCAGGACCAGGACCGGCAACTGCGCGAACTACGGCACGCCGGGGCGGACCGGCCGGTGCTGGAAACCGTCAGCCGGGCCGCCCAGGCACTGCTGGGCTGCTCGCACGCCGACCTGAGCGCCGACGCGCACTTCGCCGAACTGGGTGGGGATTCCCTGTCCGCGCTGTCCTTCTCCCAGCTGATGACGGAGATCTTCCGGATCGAGGTTCCGGTCGGGGTGGTCATCAGCCCGACCAACGACCTGGCACGGGTGGCGGGATACATCGAGGCGGCCCGCCGGTCCGGGGCACGACGCCCCACGTTCGCCTCCGTACACGGCGATGACCGTACCGAAGTCCGCGCCACCGACCTCACCCTGGACAAGTTCGTCGACACGGCGACGCTCGCCGGCGCCCCGGCACTGCCCCGCCCCGAGGGTCCCGTGCGGACCGTCCTGCTGACCGGAGCCAACGGCTATCTCGGCCGGTTCCTGTGCCTGGAATGGCTGGAGCGACTGGCGCCCTCGGGCGGCAAGCTGATCTGCCTCGTCCGCGGCAGCGACGCGGTGGTCGCGGCGAAGCGGCTGGAGGGAGCCTTCGACAGCGGTGACGCCGAACTGCTCCGGCGATTCCGGCACGTGGCCGACGGGACCCTGGAGGTGCTCGCTGGAGACATCGGCGAGCCGCACCTGGGCCTGCAAGAGGACACCTGGCACCTGCTGGCCGACACCGTGGACCTGATCGTCCACCCGGCCGCCCTGGTCAACCACGTACTCCCCTATCGTCAGTTGTTCGGCCCCAACGTCGTCGGCACGGCCGAACTGATCCGGCTGGCCCTCACCACACGGATGAAGCCCCTCACCTACGTCTCCACCGTCGCCGTGCAGCTCGGAGCCGAGGCCGGCGCTCTCGACGAGGACGCCGACATCCGCAGCACCAGCCCGGTGCGGCGCATCGATCAGAGCTACGCCAACGGATACGCCACCAGCAAGTGGGCCGGCGAGGTCCTGCTACGGGAGGCACACGACCTGTGCGGCCTGCCGGTCGTCACGTTCCGGTCCAACATCGTCCTCGCACACAGCAGGTACACCGGGCAGATCAACGTGCCCGACGTGTTCACCCGCCTGCTGCTCAGCCTGGTCGCCACCGGCATCGCACCGGGCTCGTTCTACCGCGCCGGCGCTGTTGCGCACTACGACGGTCTGCCGGTCGACTTCACCGCCGAGGCCATCACCGCGTTGGGCGCGCAGGCCACCGAGGGTTACCGGACCTTCAACGTGCTGAACCCGCACGACGACGGTGTCTCGCTGGACACCTTCGTCGGCTGGCTCACCGAGGCCGGCCACCCGATCCAGCGGATCGACGACCATGCCGCATGGCTCACCCGCTTCACGGCAGCGCTCCGTGCCTTGCCGGAGAAGCAGCGTCAGCACTCGCTGCTGCCGCTGCTGCACGCCTTCGCCCAACCCGAGGAGGGCGTCCCTGGCGCAGCCCTCCCTGCCGAGCGGTTCCACGCCGCCGTGCAGGCCGCCGGGGTCGGCCCCGACAAGGACGTCCCCCACCTGTCGCCCGCCCTCATCCGCAAGTACGTCACCGACCTGCGCCGACTCGACTTGATCTGATCCGAGAATCCCGCGAAGCGGTCGAAGCAAGTGACGTCGTGATCCTCAGCCGCCACTGGTCACTGGTCGCCCCCGGCGATCAGAGCCCGTACACGCGCCGTGCGGTGCCCGCCCACACGGCGGCCTTCTCGTCAGGGCTCAGACCCGCGAGGAGCGCACCGGTGGCGTCCACCACCTCGGCGTAACGTGCGGCGAGTGTGCACACGGGCCAGTCGGACCCGAACATCAACCGCTGCGGGCCGAAGGCGTCGAGCACGGTGTCCGCGTAAGGGCGCAGGTCGTCGACCGTCCATGCGCGCCAGTCGGCCTCGGTGACCATGCCGGACAGCTTGCAGACGGTGTTCGGCTGCGAGGCAAGGTCTCGGACGGCGTGCGACCAGGGCTCCAACTGGCCTGAAGTGATGGGTGGTTTACCGAGGTGGTCCAGCACGAAGGTGAGTTCCGGAAGGCGCCGGGCAGCGGACACTGCGGCGCCCAACTGGTGCGGCAGGACGAGCACGTCGTACACCAGGCCCGCGTCCGCCACCGCCCGCAGTCCGCACAGCACGTCGGGGCGGGTGAGCCACCAGGGGTCCGGCTCGCCCTGCACCTGGTGTCGGATGCCCCGCAGCCACTCGCCGCCGGGCAGGGCACGCAACCGGGCCAGTTCCTCGGCCACGTCGGGCGCGGTGAGGTCGGTCCAGCCGACCACTCCCGCCACCAGGTCGCTCTCGGCCGCGAGCGCCAGGAGCTCGGGGGTTTCCTCCGCCACCGTGATCGTCTGGACGAGAAGGGTGCGGTCGACGCGTGCGGCACGCGCCTGGGGCTCCAGGTCGGAGAGGCGGAAGTCGCGTCGGAGCGGGACGAGTTCGGGACCTGTGATCCAGTCCTGGTTGCGCACGGAGAGGTCCCATACATGGTGGTGCGCGTCGATGATGCCCATGGGCTTCACAGCTCCCAGACGACGGGCAGGCCGGCGGTGGCTCCGTCCGCCGAGTAGTCGTGGACGACGTCGAGGAGTTCGGCCATGCGGGCCTGCCAGGCGATGTTCACCGGCAGCTGCTCCAGTTCGGCGAGGAGCGCGGCGTAGTCCTCGCATTCCAGGACGTGGAAGAGGTCGGTGCCGCTGCGCCAGATGGTCCACGAGGTGGCCCCGGCGGTGCGGATGGCGGCCGTCAGCTCCGGCGGCACGTCGCGGTGAGCCGCCTCGTACTCCGCGATCCGGTCCGCACGGACCGTGGTGTGCAGGGCGATGCGCATGGGCGGGACTCCTCAGCTGTCGACGACGATGATGTCCGGGGTGCGCGGGCCGTGCACGCCCTCGGCGCGCTCCGACGCGATGTCACTGGTGGCGGATGGGCCGGAGAGGAAGGGGTCAGGGAGGCGAGGGTGGGGCGTGTGCCGGCGCCTTCAGCACGGCCTTGCCCGTCTGCCGCACCATCATGTCGTTGCCGTATGTGCGGAAGAGGGCGACGCGCATGGCTATCGGGCCTTGGGCACGGGGACGTCGCCCGGCAGCAGGGCTGCTTGCCGCAGCTGGTCCCAGGCTTCGGCCGGGACCGGTGTGCTCAGGAGTGCTGCCGCGTCCCGGACCTCCGCCGCCGACCGCGCTCCGGTCAGCACACTCGCCACGGCCGGGTGGCCGAAGGGGAAGTGCAGAGCGGCGGCGCGCAGCGGTACGCCGTGCGCCTCGGTGATCTCCCGCATCCGCAGCGCCCGCTCCAGCAACTCGGCTGGGGCCGCACTGTAGTTGAACATGGCTCCTGGAACGGGATTCGCGAGGAGGCCGGAGTTGAAGACGCCCCCGATGATGACGCTCTTGCCGCGGTGCGCGGCGGCGGGCAGCAGCTCGGCGAGCGCGGGCTGTTCGAGAAGGGTGTAGCGGCCCGCGCACAGCACCGCGTCCACGTCCGTGTCGAGGACGAACCGGGTGAGCATCGCGGTCTGGTTCATGCCCGCGCCGATGGCTCCCACCATGCCTTCGGAGCGGAGCCGTTCCAGCTCCGGGTAGGCCTCGCGGAACGCCTGCTCGCCGTGGTCGTCGGGGTCGTGGATCAGGGCCAGGTCGACGCGGTCGAGGCCGAGGCGGGTCAGGCTCTCCTCCAGGGAGCGTCGCACGCCGTCGGCGCTGAAGTCCCAGACACGGCGGTGGGTGGCGGGGACGGCGAAGCCGTTCGCCAGGTCGGAGCCTCCCCCCGCGTACGGCTCAAGGAGGCGGCCCACCTTGGTGGAGAGGACGTACTCCGTACGGGGCTTGGTGCGCAGCACGGCGCCGAGGCGTCGCTCGGAGAGGCCCAGGCCGTAGTGCGGTGCGGTGTCGAAGGAGCGGATGCCCGTCTCCCAGGCCGCCTCGATGGTGGCGGCGGCGCTGTCCTCGTCGACCGGGCTGTAGAGCCCGGCCAGCGCGGCGCCGCCGAGGCCGAGCGCGGTGACCTCGACACCGCTGCGGCCGAGGGCGCGTCGCGGCATGGCGCCGGCGGGCGGGTGGGCCGCGCGTTCGGTGTGGTCACGCGCCGCGGCTGCCATCACTGCCTCACCGGGCGCAGTCGCAGGCCCTGCATGCCACCGTCCACGGCCAGGGCGGTGCCGGTCACCGAGGCCGCGCCGGGGCCGGCCAGATAGGCGATCGCCGCCGCCACCTCGTCGGCGGTGACCAGACGGCCCATCGGCTGGCGTGCGGAGAGCGCGGCGCGCTCGGCGGCGGGGTCGGCGGCCTGCTCCAGCAGCCGCCCCACCCAAGGGGTGTCCACGGTGCCGGGGTTGACGCAGTTGACGCGGATCCCTTCGCGGACGTGGTCGGCTGCCATCGCCAGCGTCAGCGACAGGACCGCGCCCTTGCTCGCGCTGTAGAGCGCCCGCTGCGGCAGCCCGGCCGTGGCGGCGATGGAACAGGTGTTGACGACCGAGGCGTGCGCCGATTCCCGTAGGTGAGGCAGAGCGGCGCGGGTGGTGCGCACCATGCCGAGGACGTTGATGTCCAGTACCCGCTCCCACTCCGCGTCGTCGTTGTCCTCGACCGTGCCGATGGCACCGATCCCGGCGTTGTTCACCAGGATGTCGATGCCCCCCAGACCGGCGGCCGCTTCCGCCACCGCCGTGCTGACGGAGGCGTCGTCGGCCACGTCTGCGGTGTAGCCGCGCAGTGGCGCCGTCGCGGCAGCGGGTTCGAGGTCGAGGACCGCCACGGTGGCGCCGCGTGCGGCGAGGAGCCGGGCCGTGGTCAGACCGATGCCGGAGCCGCCGCCGGTGACGAGGGCCTTGAGGCCGTGCAGTTCTCCGTCGTGGCTGGTCACGGTACGCGTACTCATGCCTTCGCCTCCTTGCCGGCCGCGTCGGCGGCCCAGAACGTGCCGTGGGGGTAGCAGTAGGCGTCGATGGACTCCTGCCTCATCTGTGCGGAGAATCCGGGGACGGTCGGGGTGACGTAGCGCCCGTGCTCGATGCGGACCGGGGCGATGAAGTGCTGGTGCAGATGATCGACGTACTCGATGACGCGGTCCTCGGTCGTCCCCGACAGCGCGACGTAGTCGAACATCGAGAGGTGTTGGACGAGTTCGCACAGTCCGACCCCGCCGGCGTGCGGGCAGACCGGCACCCCGTACTTGGCGGCAAGCAGCAGGATGGCGAGGTTCTCGTTCACTCCGCCGACGCGGGCGGCGTCGAGCTGGAGCACGTCGATCGCGCCGGCCTGCAGTAGCTGCTTGAAGATGATGCGGTTCTGCACATGCTCGCCGGTGGCGACCTTCACCGGGGTCACGGCCTTTCGGATCGCCGCGTGGCCGAGGACATCGTCGGGGCTGGTGGGTTCCTCGATCCAGTACGGGTCGAACTCGGCCAGGGCCCGGGTCCATTCGACGGCCTCGTCGACGTTCCAACGTTGATTGGCGTCGATCGCGATGCGGATGTCGGCGCCGACGGCTGCGCGGGCGGCGCGGCAGCGGCGTACGTCATCGTTCAGATCGGCGCCGACCTTCAGCTTGATCTGCCGGAAGCCGTCCGCGACCGCCTGGCGGGCGAGGCGGGTGAGCTTCTCGTCCGAGTAGCCGAGCCAGCCGGGTGACGTGGTGTAGCCGGGGTAGCCGGTCGCGCGCAGGCGCTCCGCGCGCTGCGGGGCGCCCTCCCGGCCGCGTTCGAGGAGCGCGAGGGCTTCGGCGGGGCTCAGCGCGTCGGCGATGTAGCGGTAGTCGACCTGGCCGGCCAGCCACTCGGGCGCGGCGTCGGCGAGCAGTTGCCACAGGGGCTTGCGGGCCTGCTTGGCGGCGAGATCCCACACCGCGTTGACCACCGCGCCAATCGCCATGTGCATGACGCCCTTTTCCGGTCCCAGCCAGCGCAGTTGGCTGTCGCCGGTCAGGTCACGGCTCACCGAGCCGGGGTCCGCGCACAGCGCGCCGACCGGCCGTCCGACCAGGTGCGGCCGCAGCGCCTCGATGGCGGCGACCTGGACGTCGTTGCCGCGCCCGATGGTGAAGGTGAAGCCGTGCCCTTCGGCGCCGTCTTCGGCGTCCGTGCGCAGCACCACGTAGGCGGCGGAGTAGTCGGGGTCGGGGTTCATCGCATCGGAGCCGTCGAGCTCGCGTGAGGTGGGAAAGCGGATGTCGTAGGTGTCGACGGCGGTGATCCGGGGAGAGCCGGGCGTCCCCGCTACGGGAGAGCCGGCGGTCACGGGTACGGGGGCCTTGTTCACTGATAGGGCCGCTTTCATGGGTTTCACGGGCGTCACGCTGCCGCGAACGTCTGGCGCTGGCTGCCGAGGCCGTCGATGGACAGGTCCACGGTGTCGCCGGGACGCAGATAGGGCTGTCCGGGCAGGCCGAGGGCGACGCCCGCCGGGGTGCCGGTGTTGATCACGTCGCCGGGTTCGAGGACCATGTACTGGCTCAGATAGTGGATGAGGTACCCGACCGGGAAGATCATGTCCATGGTGTGGCCGTCCTGCCGGACCTCGCCGTTCACCGCGAGCCGCAGGCCGAGTGACTGCGGCTGGCCCACCTCGTCGGGGGTGACGAGCCAGGGCCCGAGCGGGTTGAAGGTCTCGCAGGACTTGCCGAGATCCCACTGCGGGGAGAAGTCGAGCTGGAACTCCCGCTCGGACACGTCGTGGCTGACCGCGTAACCGGCCACGCAGTCCAGTGCCTGCTCCACACTCTCCAGGTAGCGGGCGCGGGCGCCGATGACGACGGCCAGCTCGACCTCCCAGTCGGTCCGGGTGGAGCCGCGGGGGATGAGCACCTTGTCGTACGGGCCGACGACCGTGCCCGGGTCCTTCATGAAGACCACGGGCCGCTCGGGGATGGCGGCCCCCGTCTCCCTCGCGTGATCGCAGTAGTTGAGGCCGACGCAGACGACCTTGCCGGGACGGGCGACGGGGGCGCCGGTGCGCAGTCCGGCCGCGTCCAGCTCCTCCAGTCCGCCGGCTTCGGCGGCGGCCCGGACCCTTTCCAGGCCGCCGGAGCCGAAGAAGGCGCCGTCGATGTCGGCGGTGAGGCCGGACAGATCCAGCAACCGGCCGTCATCGGCGAGGAGGGCGGGGCGCTCCCGCCCGGGGTCGCCGAGGCGCAGCAGTTTCACGGGGTTCTCCTTGCTGGGTGCGCGGGTGATGCGCGGGCACGGGGCTTCGGCCGATGCGGGCCCTGCGGACCGTCGACCGCGGTCGGGTTCAGTCCTGTGCGCGGCCGGTGGTGACGCGGGCGATCATGAGGGCGATGAGGATGATGCCGCCGTAGATCGCCTGGATCCAGAAGGACGGCACCTGCGCGAGGGTCAGCAGATTCTGCACGACACCGAGCAGCAGGACGCCGGTGAGGGCACCGAACATGGTGCCCTTGCCGCCGTCGAGGCTGATGCCGCCGATGACCGCGGCCGCGAACACCGTGAAGATCATGTTCTGGCCCTGGTTGGCGTTGATCGCACCGACGTAGCCGGTCTGCATCAGACCACCGACCGCCGCGAGAACACCGGCGACGGCGAAGACTCCCAGCATCACGCGCTCGACGCGGATGCCGGCGGCGCGGGCCGCGTCCCGGTTGCCGCCGATCGCGTACAACGCCCGTCCCCAGCGGTGGTACCTGAGCACAAGACCGGCGGTCCCGAAGGCGGCCACCGCGAGCCACACCGACATCGGAAGGGTGAGGAAGGTGGTGGTCGCGAGGGTGAAGAAGGCGTCCGGCATGCCGAAGAGGGTCTTGCCCTCGGTCGCGCCGACCAGCAGGCCGCGCAGGATGATCAGCATGGCGAGCGTGACGATGAACGCATTGAGCTTGAACTTCACCACCAGGATCCCGTTGACGGCGCCGACCAGCGCACCGGCCACCACGATCGCCACCAGCCCCAGGGCCACGGGCCATTCGGTGCCGAAACCGGCACTGGCCGCGGGCAGTACGAGCAGCGCGCCGAGCGCGGGCGCGATGCCGACGACCGACTCCAGGGACAGGTCGAACTTCCCGGTGATCAGTACGAGGGACTCGGCGAGCACGACCATGGCGAGCGCGGCCGAGGCGCCGAGGACGGAGATGAGATTGCGTTCGGTGAGGAAGGAGTCGTTGACCACCGCGCCGAGGACCAGCAGGGCAAGGAGTGCGGGTACGAGGGCCAGCTCGCGTGCTCTGCGCAACAGTACGTTCTTGGGTGTACCGGGCGGGGTGGCCGTGGGCGGGGCGGTCGTGACGGCCCGCAGATCCGGTGCCTTGGTGTCAGCCACGGTCAACTCCTTCGATCGAGGCGATCAGCTTCTGGTCGTTCCAACCGGCTGGGTGCTCGGCGACGACGCGGCCGTGGAACAACACCAGGACCCGGTCGCAGCGCCGCAGGTCGTCGAGCTCGTCCGAGACGACGAGCACCGCGGTGCCGTCGTCGCGGGCGCTGTCCACCCGTGACAGCAAGGACTCCTTGGACTTCACGTCCACGCCGGCGGTCGGGTTGATGAGGACGAGGAGGCGGGGGTCACGGGCCAGGGCGCGGGCCATGACCACCTTCTGGGCGTTGCCGCCCGACAGATCGGACACCGGCTGCTCGGGGCCCTCGGCGTGGATGTCGAGACGCTGGATGAGGTCCCTGGCGAAAGAGTGCTTGGCAGCGGTGCCCACCAGGCCGCATCGGCCGAGCCGGTCGAGGACGCTCAGGGCGGCGTTGTCGCCGATGGACATCCCGGACACCAGGCCCTGCTCGTGCCGGTCTCGGGGTACGCAGCCCACACCGGCCTGCAAGGCGGCCGGGACGTCGCCGAACCGCAGCCTCACGCCGTCCAGTTCCGCCTGCCCCTCGGTCGGGGTGTGCAGCCCGGCGAGGCTCTCGGCCAGCTCGATCTTGCCGCTGCTGCTGGATCCCGCAAGGCCGACCACCTCACCGCGGCGGATGGTCAGGTCCACGTCCTCGAACACGCCGCCGGCGCCGGTGAGTCCGCGTACCTCCAGACGTACGGGCGCGTCGGCGGGCGGGGCCGGACGGGCGACGGCGGCGCCGCTTCCCGACGCCGTCTCACCTGCCACCGCCTCGCCCGCCATGGCCTCGACGAGGGCGCCGCGCGGCAGGTCCGCCACCGGCGCGGTGGTGATCCAACGGGCGTCGCGCAGCACGGTCACCGTCTGGCAGACCTCGTACACCTCCTGCAGGTGGTGGGAGATGAACAGGAAGGTCACCCCGGACTCTTGCAGGCTGCGCATCCGGTCGAAAAGCCGCTCGATCTCCCTGTTGTCGAGCTGCGCGGTGGGTTCGTCGAGGACGATGAAGCGGGCGCCGAAGCTCAATGCCCGTGCGATCTCCACGAGTTGGCGGTCTTCGACCTTCAGCTCCGCGGTGACGGCGTCGGGTGCGACCCGTACGTCCCAGGTGTCGAGGAGTTCGGCGGCCCGGGCCCGCATGCGGCGCCAGCTGATGAAGCCTCCCCTGCCGGTGGGCTGCCGGTTGATGAAGAGGTTCTCGGCGACCGTGAGGCCGGGGACGACGGTGGGCTTCTGGTAGACACACGCGACCTTGCGGCGCCAGGTGTCGCGGTCGGAGAGCGGCGGCGCCGCCTCCCCGTCGAAGCTCACCGTTCCCGCGTCGGGGGCCTGCAGCCCGGTGAGGATCGAGACCAGAGTGGATTTGCCGGCGCCGTTGCGGCCGACCAAGGCGTGGGACTCGCCGGGCATGACGGTCAGCCGGCCGTCGCGCAGCGCCACGGTGGGGCCGTAGCGTTTGACGATGCCCTCGGCGGCGACCAGCGGGCGGGGCGTGGGGGCGACGGTGCTCACTTGACCGTGTTTCCCCACAGCTTGGGGTCGCCGACATTCTCCTTGGTGACCAGGGGTGCCGGCAGTTGGTCTTCGAGCAGGCCGTTGGGCAGCTTGACGATGGTCGAGCCGTGGTCCGTCGCCCCGGGCTTGAACGTCTTCCCGTTCATGGCGGCCTTGATGTAGTACATGGCGTACTTGGCGTACGAGTCCGCCGGCTGGGAGACGGTGGCGTCGATCTGGCCCTTGCGGATGGCGTCGAACTCCTGCGGGATGCCGTCGTTCGAGACGATCGTGATGTGCCCCTTCTCGCCCGCCTTCTTCAGCATCCCCTTGGACTTGAGGGTCTGCAGGGTGGGGGCCAGGTAGACGCCGCCGGCCTGCAGGTAGATGCCCTTGATATCGGGGTGGGCGTTCAGGAGCGTGTCCAGCTTGGCGGCGGCCGCGTCGGATTCCCACTTCGCGGGAATTTCCAGCACCTTCAGGTCGGGGTAGTTCTTCCGGACACAGGCCCGGAACGCCTCGGAGCGCTCACGGCCGTTGACCGAGGCGAGGTCACCCATGATCTGCACTACTTTGCCGGAGGTGACCGTCTTGCCCAGGTAGGCGCAGGCCTTCTCGCCGTATGCCTTGTTGTTCGCCCGTACGACCATCGCGACCTTGCCCTTTTCCGGGGCGACGTCGACGGCGACGACCGGGACACCCTTACGCTCGGCCTGGTCCAGACCCGCGGAGATCGCGGCACTGTCCAGCGGGGCCACCACCAGACCCTTGACGCCCTGGTTGAGCTGATTGTTGATGTCGGTGATCTGCTGGGACGGGTCGCTGTTGGAGTTCACCGTCTTCAGGGCGTCCACACCCTCCGACGTCGCCATCTTCGGCACGTAGTCGTTGTACGACTGCCAGAACGGCGACGTCAGCAGGGGCAGTACGACGCCGACCTTGCCCACACCTCCTCCTTTGCCGCCAGGCGAGGAGGCGTCTTTCGTGCTTCCGCACGCGGCGAGAGCCAGAGCGGCACAGGCGGTCACAGCCGCCGCGCGGGCTGCCTGCGAGGGGATTCTCAGAGTCTTGCCGGCCATAGCTGCGGCTCCTCACCGATGGCACTGCGCTGAGTGATGGGCGTTGCGGGACGCAAAGGAGAACAGCCGGGTCGCTTCACCGGCCGGGCACGACTATTCATCGGACCACTCGGCCGTGTCAATGGGGCTTCGCCGCGTTTTTTGCCAGATCAAGCCATAGTGGTCCGACCAATCGTGGAGCTAGACTCCGCGCAGCGAACCAGGGAGGCGGACGTGGAGACGCGTGCGGAGCGGGCGGACACCCCGAAGGAAACGGTGACGCAGCGCGCCATCGACCAGATCAAGTCGATGATCGGAGAGGGGCTTCTGGAGCCGGGGCAACGTCTGCCCACGGAACGCGAGTTCGCGGCCCGGCTCGGGATCTCCCGCAACTCGATGCGTGAGGCGGTCCGCGCGCTGACCGCCATGGGCGTACTGGAGGCCCGACACGGCTCGGGCATCTACGTCACCCTGCTGGAGGCGGGCAACCTCCTGGAGACCTTCGGTGCCGTCGCGGACCTCTCGCCGGGCCCACGACTGCTCGAACTCCTGGAAGTGCGCCGGGTGTTGGAGTCCACCGCGACGGCCCTCGCCGCCGCGCGCATCGACGCGGAGCAACTCGCCGAGGTGGAGCAGCACCTCCAGGCGATGCGGGCGAGCACCGCCCCGGAGGAGATCCTCGCGCACGACCTCGCCTTCCACCGGGCGATCGTGCGGGCCTCCGGCAACGAGTCCATGGCGGCGATCCTCGAAGGGCTCTCGTCACAGACGCTCCGCACGCGGGTGTGGCGCGGATACGAGGAGGAGGGCGCCTTCGAGCGGACCCACCACGAACACACGCGGATCTACGAAGCCCTCGTCGACCGCGACCCCGAATCAGCAGGCGCCGCAGCATCCGTGCACGTGGTGGGGGTGGAACGGTGGCTGAGAAGGCAATTGGACGGCGAGTAGCCGCGCGCGGCACCGGCCGGCAACGGGCCAGGGGCCGGCTGTTCGGACGGCACGGAGTCGTTGGAGGCCGCTCCCGTTCTCGCCTACCCGACGTGGTTGCCCCACAGTGATCTGTCGTCCACGTTCGCCTTGGTCACCAGCGGGGCCGGCAGCTGGTCCTCCAGCCCGTTGGGGAGCTTGATGATGGTGGAGCCGTGGCCTGTCGCTCCCGGCTTGAACGTCTTGCCCGCAGCTGCTGCCTGGGCGTAGGAGAGCGCGTATTTGGCGTAGAGGTCGGCGGGCTGGGAGACGGTCGCGTCGATGTCCCCGGCGCGGATGGCGGCCAACTCCTCCGGGATACCGTCGTTGGAGACGATGGTGATGTGCCCCGCCTCGCCGGCCGGCTTGAGCAATCCCTTCTTCTGGAGCAGCGCCAGTGCCGGCTGCAGGAAGACGCCGCCGGCCTGCATGTAGATGCCGTTCAGGTCGGGGTTCCGGGCGAGCAGCCGCTGCAGCTTGGCGGTGGCAACGTCGCCCTTCCACTCGGTGGCGAGCTCGAAGATCTGGATCTTCGGGAACTTCGTCTTCATGCACTCCGCGAACGCCTCAGAGCGGTCGCGGGCGTTGATCGAGTCCAGCGCGCCCTCGAACTCGGCGACCTTCCCCTTGCCTCCCAGCTGCCTGCCCAGGAATTCACAGGCCTTGGTGCCGTAGGCCCGGTTGTCGGCGCGGACCACCATGTAAACCTGGCCCTTGTCCGGCCGGGTGTCGACGCTGACCACCGAGATCTTCTTCGCCGCCAGCCGGTCGAGGATCGAGGCGATGGCGGTGTTCTGCGGGGCCATGACGATGGCCTTCGCCCCAAGCTTCTCGAACACCTCGACGTCGTCGGCCAGGTTGGTCGCGTCGTACCGCGAGTTGCTCAGCGGCAGGGCGTTGACCCCGTCGGAGCCGATGTGATTCCTGAGGTACTGCGCGTAGGAATACCAGAAGTCGGAGTCGGCGCGTGGCAGGTCGATGCCGATGGGCGGCTTCTCGTCGGTGCCTGAGCCCGTTGCGGTATCGCTGCCGCGATTGCAGGCGGAGGCGAAGGCGGCCAGAGCGCACACGGTTGCGGCGGCGCGGGTGACGCGGTGGCGGGGGATCTGCATGGCGGGTTCTCCCCTGGTCCGGAGGCAACTGCGACGAAGGCATGACTCGCGCCCGGCGTGACGACCGCACCGGATTCCACGGCGCGGCCACCCTGGGCGTCTCCCTTGTGGGTTGCGGGCGTCACGTCGTGCGGGCGGAAGGGAGACAACAGCGAAGCCACTGAGAGAGCATCGATAATTCATCGGAGGTCTTCTCGGCGAGGACGGTACGGCCGCTTCGTCGCGACTGGCAAGACCCCAGCGCAGGTGTGCCCGAGGAGACACCAGAGACGGCCGATCGAGCCCTTCCGCTCGCCTGGAAGCTATGGCACAGGCCTGCGGGCCCGAAGGGGAACGCCACGCCGCCGCGACGGGGTTCTCCCGAGAGCCCCGCGTGCCCAAGGGCCCGCAGGGCTCTCGTCGTCGGGTCAGGCCCTGAGCGGCTCCGGGAGCGCCGGGACCCGTTCGACCTGGCCGACCAGGAAGACGTAGGACAGGATTCCCACCATGGTGATCACGGTCATGTAGGCGAAGCCGGGCGCGAAGCTCTCATCGGTGACGATCATGCCGATGACGATCGGGGTCGCGATCGACGACAGGTTGCCGATGAAGTTGAACATCCCGCCGGTGAGTCCCAGCAGCCGTTGCGGAGACACCGCGGACACCAACGACCAGGTGATCGAGGCGAGACCGTTGCCGAAGAAGGCCACCGACAGGAACACGATGCCCCACACGGTGGAGTCGGTGAGGCTCGCGCCGGCCATCAGCGTGCTCAGCAGCAGCCCGGCGATGATCGGTCCCTTCCGGGCCGCGCCGAGCGAGACGCCGCGGCGGAGCAGGAAGTCCGACAGGACACCGGAGGTCAGCACGCCGACCAGGGCGGCGATGAACGGTACGGACGCCAGGAACCCGGACTTGATGTAGTCCATGTTCCGGTACTCGACGAGGTAGGTCGGGAACCAGGTGAGGAAGAACCAGAGCGTCGAGGTCAGGCAGAACTGGCCGAGATAGATGCCCCACAGCTTGCGGCGGCCCAGAACGACGGCCAGGTCGGAGCGGATGATCCGTGCCCGTTGGGGCCGTTCACGTGTCGCGTCCACCAGTCCGCCGCCGGCGCGGATCAGCTCGACCTCCGCCTCGTTGGCCCGCGAGTCGCGCGGCTCCCGGTACCGGGCGTACCAGATCAGCGCCCACAGGATGCCGACCAGGCCCGTGGCGAGGAAGACCCAGTGCCAGGAGAACATCGCCTGCAGCCAGGACAGGACGGGGGTGAGCAAGGCAAGGCCGATGAACTGGCCGGAGGTGTAGAAGCCGATGGCGGTGGCGCGTTCCCGCTCCGGGAACCACACGGTCGCGACCTTGTTGTTGGTGGGATAGCCGGGTGCCTCGAAGACACCGACCATCAGCCGCAGCGTGATCAGCGCCACGAAGCCGCCGATGACGCCCATGAAGAGGGTCGCCAGCGACCACAGGGTCAGGCACACCGGGTACAGCACCCGCGGGGGCACCCGGTCCACCAGCCACCCGCCGGGAATCTGCAGCGCGGCGTAGGTCCAGCCGAAGGCCGACAGCAACAGGCCCTGTTGGGCCGTGGTCAGGTCGAGTTCACGCGCGATCTCGGGCAGCGCGATCGACAGGTTCGAGCGGTCCAGATAGTTGATCACGACGGTGATGAACAGCATCACCGCGATGAGCACCCGCAAGCGGGACGGTTGGGTGCCGAGGGCGGCACGCACGGGTCTGGTCTGCGTCATCGTCCGCTCACCACTCCGCGACCGAGCCGTCGGAGTGCCGCCACACGGGGTTGCGCCAGCGATGACCTTCCGCCGCGCGCGCGGCGATGTACTCCTCGTTGACCTCGATGCCGAGGCCCGGGCCGTCGGGGATGGTGACCTGGCCGTCGCGGTAGGCGAACACCGAGGGGTCCGCCAGATAGTCGAGCAGGTCGTTGTCGGTGTTGTAGTGAATGCCCAGGCTCTGTTCCTGGATCGTCGCGTTGTAGCAGCCCGCGTCGATCTGCAGGCACGCCGCCAGGGCGATCGGGCCGAGCGGACAGTGCAGGGCCAGGCCGACGTCGTAGGCCTCGGCCATGTGCGCGATCTTGCGGGCCTCGGTGATGCCGCCGCAGTGCGAGGGGTCGGGCTGGATGATGTCCACGGCCCCGGAGGCCAGCACCGACGTGAAGTCCCACCGGGAGTACAGCCGCTCGCCGAGCGCGATCGGAATCGGCGAGGTGCGCAGCACGTCGGCGAAGCCGTCGATGTGCTCGGACAGCACCGGCTCCTCGACGAACATCAGCCGGTACGGCTCCAGTTCACGCAGCAGTACCTTGGCCATCGGCTTGTGCACGCGGCCGTGGAAGTCGACTCCGATGCCGATGTTCGGGCCCACCGCCTGGCGCACCGCGTCCACATTGGCGATGCACCGGTCCACCTTGTCCCAGGTGTCGAGGTAGGACAGCTCCTCGGTCCCGTTCATCTTCACCGCCGTGAAGCCGCGCTCCACCACCTCGCGTGCGGCGCGGGCCGTCTCCGCGGGACGGTCGCCGCCGATCCAGGAGTACACCTTGATCCGGTCGCGTACGCGTCCGCCGAGCAGTTCGTGGACCGGCACGCCGAGCGCCTTGCCCTTGATGTCCCACAGGGCCTGGTCGATGCCGGCCAGCGCGCTCATGTGGATGCCGCCGCCGCGGTAGAACCCGCCGCGGTAGAGGACCGTCCACAGATCCTCGATGCGCGAGGGATCCTGGCCGATCAGGTAGTCGGAGAGTTCCTCCACCGTGGCGGCCACCGACGCGGCCCGGCCCTCCAGGACCGGTTCGCCCCACCCGGTGATGCCCGCGTCGGTCTCGATCTTCAGGAACGACCAGCGCGGCGGCACCTGATAGGTCGTCAACGAGGTGATTTTCATGGGTTCCTCACTCCTGCAACGATGTCGTGCCTCGACCGGCCGACGGCCTCCTGCCAGATGCGGCAGAGTTCACGGGCCCTGGCGCCGACCACCTCGGCGGTGTCGCCCGGCCGGTAGAGGCCGGAGCCGAGCCCGGCCCCTGCCACGCCGGCCGCTGCCCACGCGGCCAGGTTCGTTTCATCGATCCCGCCGACCGGCACCAGGCCGACGTCCGGCGGAAGCACGGCCCGCCACGCTCCCGCCCCGCTGATGCCGACCGCTTCGGCCGGGAAGAGCTTGAGGTGACGGGCGCCCGCGGCGATCGCGGCGAATGCCTCGCTGGGGGTGGCCACGCCCGGGTACGGCGTCAGGCCCGCCTCGACGGCGGCATCGATCACCGCACGAACGCAGTTGGGTGCCACGATCATCCGGGCACCGGCATCCCGTGCCCGTCCGACGTCCTCCGCGGCGAGCACGGTGCCCGCGCCGATCGCACACCGCTCGCCGAGCGCGTCGGCGAGCAGACGCACACTCGTGAACGCGTCGGGCGAGTTCAGCGGCACCTCGATGGTGGTGATGCCGGCCCCTGCGAGGGCCCGGCCGATGCCCACGACGTCGGCGGGCCTGACGCCACGCAGGATCGCGATCAGCCCTGTCATCGTGCCGGTGTCCTTTCCAGACGTTCTTCGTCCTTGCGGCCGAGCAGCCCGGCCCTGTCCGCGATGCGCCACAGCCCCCTGGCGGTGATCTCCTCACTCAGTACGGTGGCCCGCACCCCCCGGCCGGCAATCGCCGTGGCGTAGCGCCGGCACAGATCGGCCGTGCCGCACAGCACCACCTCGGTCTCCGTGCCGGACAGCAGATGCGCCACCTCGTCGGCGATGAGCACGCCCGAGACGTATTCGGGCAATAAAGCCGGTTCCAGGGCGCCGTCGAGCACCAACGGACGCGCGCCGAACAGCTCCGCGGCCAGGCCCCGGGACCGCCCGGCGGCCAGCCCCCGCGCGAACGCCGCGTCGTCCCGTACGGAAGGTTCGGCGGTGCGGGCCAGGATGCCGTGTGCGGTCAGCAGGGCGTACAACTCCCCCGACATCGCGGTGGCGAAGCCGGTCACCCGGCCGCGGTCGATGCGGACCCACTTGCTGTGTGTTCCCGGCAGCACCACCGTGAACGGCTCCTCGCGGTCGCCGAGCACATCGAGAACGCCGGCGAGCTGGGTCTCCTCACCGCGCATCACATCGCCCGGCGTCTCGCCCGAGGCAATCCGCAGCCCCGGCACCAGATGCAGCACGCCGTCGCGATGCTCCACGGGGACGAGCGAGGTGAAGTCCACGGTCGCCGGTACGGTGCGGTACCCGCTGTCGACCCACCCCTGCGCGCTGCCCACCATGCCGCATGCGACGGCAGGTACGCGGGGGTACGAAGTGAGCCAGTCGCCGCAGGCCTCCCGCAGAGCCGCTTCGTAGGCGGCCGCCCGCGCGTCCGGATCGTGGGCGTCAATGCTTTGCGTGGTGGCGAGCAATCCGCGCCCCGACCTACGGGTGTCGAGAAGGCGGCCCCTGGCGTCGAGCAGCCAGGCACGCTGGCCGGAAGTTCCCCAGTCGAGCGCGACCAGGCCCGGTTCGGTGTCTGTCATGGGACGTCACTCTGGGACCCCCTTCCCCATAATGCGAACGGCGTCCCTATATGTAGGATGCCGGTATGGCTGACGTCCCCGCACCCCCGGCACCCATGCCGAACCGGAATGGCGGGCCCTGTACCAGGCGGAAGCACCCGTGGAACCCGACCAGGTCCGCCCGGAAGACCTCGACGCATTCCTGGCACGTATGCGCGAGTACGCCGAGTCGGGTGTGACCATGGACCTGGAGGACAACGAGCCGGGCATCCGCTGCGTGGCCGCCCCCATCCGAGACGCCACCGGCACGATCACCGGCGCCATCAGCGTGTCCGCCACCCGCCCCTACATGCCCGCCGCACGCATGCGCGGCCTGACGAAAGTCATCGGCTGCGCCGCCCAACGCATCTCAGCCGGCCTCGGACACCGGGAACCCTGAACCACGACGCAACCGTGAAACCCGGCGCCGCGCCGGGCCGTTGACTTGGACGTCATCTCATTCGGGCGCTCTCAGTAGTCGATGGTGTGTTTCCGCAGAATCTGACGGGCCTCGTCGCCGGCGACGAGGCCTGCGGTAGGCCGCAAAGTGAAGTACTCGCGGAACGTGGAGATGTGGTGGGTGGTGAGCAGCGCGATGGTGCGGTTCCAGGTGCCGCCGTCCACGTTGCGCCACAGGTCGAGCAGTGAGCCGCCCACGTTGCCCTGGACCGTGTCACCGTCGTCGAACGTGGGGCCGTGGGTGAGGCCCAGGGACAGTCCGTTCGGCCCGACGTATCGGTAGTCGCCCAGGACGTAGGCGGCGGCCGAGTCGGCGAAGGCTTCTGTCCACGAGCAGGTATCGGAACTCGCCTGGTCGACATAGTGTGTGATGCAGTGGGTGGTCCGCGGGAGCCAGCCGCCGAACAGCCTGTGCTGGAGGAAGTGCGCGCTCTCGTGGAGCACCGTGTGTTCGGAGTCGGGCACGTCACCGGCCAGGTGGACGGTGTTGTGCCGGGGGTCGTAGAGGGCGTCGGAAGGTGCCGATGAGACCCACTGCATGGTCAGTTCGGTGCATGTGTCGTCGTCGGTCTCGCGGGCGCTCCAGCAATTGCTCGTGGGATTGCCACGCTTCCACCACAGCTCGTTTCCGGTGTCGAAGGCATGCCAGGCGCGCATGTCACCGGATGGCGGCTTCCTGGTTCCCAACGATCTGCTGGCCGAAACCGCGGTCTGCACGGGAGAGTTCCAGGTGAAGGTGGCTCCTCTGCCGTTGGTGACCTTCCACAGCTTGCTGCTCTCCGCCGAGACCCGGACCCACATCAGTTCCATCGACCGCGAGATCTCGGGGGTGTAGCACGCCCGGAAGCCGCCGTTGGACACGTCCGTGAACAGGGCTTGGGTGTTGAGCTTCTGGGCGCTGCCCAACGGGGTTTCCCGGCCCCACAGTTCGACGTTGGCGTTGCGTACCGGTCTGGTCTTCCACGGTTTGCCGGGTCCGCTCTCGGCTGACCGGTAGTCGAAATGGAGGGAGCCGGTCAGGCAGATCCTCTTGGAGGCCGCACTGGCTCCGTCGGAGAGCAGGGGGACGGAGAGGACGGCTGCCATCAGAACGATTCCGCAGCCTGCCGTGATCAGCTTTTTCAGGAGAGTGCGGTCTTTTGCTTCCTGCATGGGGGAACTCTCTGGTCGTCATTGTCGGGACGGCCCGGCGCTCGGCAGAGTGCGGCCGGTAACGGTGGGAGAGCCGCCCGAGCCGTGCCGGCGTGGCGAGGGTCCAGAGCGCTTTTCGCCGGGCGACAGGGAGGTGTGAACGATGGAGACGGAGGCGCGGGGGGGCCGGCGACGGCACGGCCGATCGCGGCCGCGACGCCTCCCGCGCCCCGACGGTGGCGCCGCCGCACGACGCGAGGCCCCGCCCAGGGGTCACACCCCCGCGGGGCCTCGCTACCGCTCGTTGACGGCCGGGTCGTCGGTCGTCAGTCCTCGTCCGGGGCGGTGGGGAGTGCGGCCTGGATGAGATCCATGACCGACGCATCGGTGAGGGTGCTGACGTCGCCCAGAGCGCGGTTCTCCGCCACATCGCGAAGGAGGCGGCGCATGATCTTGCCCGAGCGCGTGGTGGGCAGGGCGGTCACGGTGAGGATGCGCCGGGGCTTGGCGATCGGGCCGAGTTCCCCGGCGACGTGTGTGCGGAGTTCTTCTGCGAGGGTGCCGGACTCCGAGGCGGTGCCGCGCAGGATGACGAAGGCGCAGATGGCCTGGCCGGTGGTCGGGTCGTGCGCGCCGACCACGGCGGCCTCGGCGACCGCGGGGTGGGAGACGAGGGCGGACTCGACCTCGGTGGTGGAGATGTTGTGCCCGGACACCAGCATCACGTCGTCGACCCGGCCGAGCAGCCAGATGTCGCCGTCCTCGTCCTT
>NZ_JBFACE010000044.1:0-66394 GCF_040640655.1 Streptomyces sp. NPDC021749
GTCTCCTGGCTCGCCGGATGCCGCCGCCTGCACCACCGCTATGAACGCAAGGCCGAACACTTCCTCGCCTTCGTCGGCATAGCAGCGACCCTCATCGGCTACCGCCGCCTCACCAAGTGAAACGACGTCTAAAGGTGGACGCCTCGCTTGTGCGGGGAAGGCCCGGGCTGCTGTTGATCACGGACAAGGGCTTCGGGTCCAAGCCGTTCGAGCAGTCACTGTCCGAAAGGGCCTCACTCTGCTACGGCCGTCGACGAAACGCGAGGCCGCCCGCCCCGGCGAGCCGATGCTGAAGAAGGCCCGCCGGCTGATCGGGTCGGTCAACGACGCCCTCAAAGGCCAGCTCGACCTGGAACAACGCGGCGGAGCACCGTTGAAGGCGTCCGTGTCGCCCAACGCGTCCTCGCGCTGACCGCAGCGATCTGGCACAACGTCCGCGCCGGTCAGGCGATCAGCCGCTCACTGACCGCTTACGACCACTGAACGCGTTCGGAAACGCTCGTCCAGGTGCGTTCACCGGGCGTCCGACTGCCATCCATTCGCCGTCACCTTGCGGAACCCCGAAGTTGCGCCCGATGCGCCCCGGCCAAGAACGCTTAGGTACAGTGCAGTCCAAGCAATGGCCATGTTTGCGTAAAGGCCTTGGATGGCGCTGGTATGGGGACCGGGGCAGACCACGGGGAGGACAGGAATATGGGCGGCACGGGCTACGACGTAGAGAGCAAGGCTCTCCGTCGCTATGCGACCGCGGCGGATCAGGCCGCGGACCAGGTGGAGAAGATCCGCACCCGGATCAACGGACTGAAGCTGTCCAGTGGCGTGTTCGGCCAGCTGTCGGAGTCCGACAGCCTCAAGGCCGACTACGACAAGCAGTCCGAGGAGGCGGTCGAGGACCTTCACGACGTCAAGGAGTCGCTGGGCAGCATCGCCGACGCGCTGCGGCTGACGGCAGAGGCGTACGACAACAACGAAGAGGCCCAGGTCCAGGCGTTCGGCGGGGAGGCATGAGCCAGGCGCTGGAACGCATCGGGTTCGACGTCGACTGGAGCAATCCGCTGGCCGGGGCGCTGGACTCCGTCATCCGCGGAGCCATCAAGGAACTCGGGCTCGACGAGTACCTGGAGAAGGTCAGCGGCGACAACGAGAAGATG
Source organism: Streptomyces sp. NPDC021749 (assembly GCF_040640655.1). Classification (NCBI taxonomy): domain Bacteria; kingdom Bacillati; phylum Actinomycetota; class Actinomycetes; order Kitasatosporales; family Streptomycetaceae; genus Streptomyces; species Streptomyces sp. NPDC021749. The sequence goes on from NZ_JBFACE010000044.1 coordinate 1,152, forward strand.
TTGGAAACCGCCCGGGAGTGGCGGGCCGCGGCGCGTGACCTTCAGGGCGTGCTCGACGACCTTCAGGCCGAGCGCCGCGCGCTGCAGCACTCGTGGACCGGTGAGGCGTCCGAAGCCTTCGGCAAGACCATGTCCGAGTTCGAAACGGCCCTGCACGGCGAGGCCGAGGACATGATCACGGTCGCCGAACTCCTCGAAATGGCCGCCGAGTCGTGCGCCGAGGCCGAGGAGATGATGGTCGAGCTGATTACCGAGATCGTCGAGGCGCTGCTGGTCGCGGCCGCGACGGCGGCGATCGTCGCGATTCTGACCGCCGGTGTCGGCGCCGCGATCGGCCCGCTCATCGCCGCCGGCGGTGCGGCGCACCGCGCGATGAAGGCCGTGCGGATCACCGCCAGACTGGCGGACAAGCTCAAGGATCTCGCCGACCGGATGCGGGCGCTGCAGAAGCTGCGGCGGGCGCGCATCAGGGCCAAGGCGCTGTGGCGCAACAAGAACGCCCGCAAGAAGGTCAAGATGGGCGTCAAGCAGGTCGTCAAGAGGGCCGCGGGCGCCAAGGCGGCCGGTGCCGCCTTGGACGCGGCGCCGCTGGCCAACAGCGTCTTCGAGCACCACACCGGCATCGACGTCGCCCAAGAGGTCTCCGAGAGGACCGCCGGGGTCAGGGAGAAGGTCGGCGAAGCGGCCAACTCGGCCGAGCGTGCGATCCATGACGCCACCGGCCTCAAGGAGGTCCGCGTCGGCGACAAGCGCTGGGACGTCGAGCACCAGAGCCCCGTCGTTCCGGACGCCCCCAAGGAAAAGCCGCTGACCGAGCAGCAGAAGCAGTACGCCGATCGACCCGACTCCGAGCGCTTCACCGACCGCCTGGCCGATGGCGCGGCGCGGTCCAAGCCCGTCCGGGAGGTCTTCGGATGAGTCTGCGCGTTGCCTGGGGGAAGGTCCCGTACGAGGAGGCGCGGGAGCGCGCGGCGCAGGCGCTGCCGGCCGGGGAGCGGTTCGTCCAGAACGAAGTCGCTTTTCCCGCACGGAAGCTGCCCAAGCCGTGGCGGTGGAACCGCCCCCGCGTCCTGGTCGGCCACCGGCTCCCAGGCGACCGCTGGGAGGGCTTCAAACGCTCCTTCTGGCGCATCTACTGGCTGTACGACGCCATCGTCGCGCCGATCCTCGATCCCTTCGGGTGGAGCCGCAAGAAGGGCAAGCCGCTCAAGGGCGGCTGGGGGAGCCTGGCTGGCGGGCTGGCCACCGCGCTGTGGCCGCGCGTGCCGACCACGGACGCGCTGCCGGTGCTCCAGCTCACCGACCGTCATCTGCACGTCAGCTATGTCCAGCGTGGCCGCCGCCGCGGTGAGCTGGGCACGGTCGAGCCGGGCTGGAGCGTGGCGGCCGGGCAGGTGGCCTGGGTCCGGCACCGTGGCGACATCGACGCCGACACCTTCGAGTTCGGCTTCACGGACGACTCCTGGGCGCGGGTGCAGCTGCGCAGCCAGCACGCCGTGTACTTCACGGAGTGCTTCCCGAAGGGACCGTCCCGCACGTAACACGGTGCGCACGGCGGGCGCCCGGGGTCGTGGACCGGCCCAGACGCCCCGCCCCTCACCCGTTCGGCTGGGCTGTCGGCCCCGTAGCTGCGCCATATGCAGGTGGGCCCCGAACCGCGTGCCGGTTCGGGGCCTGTTGTGAGGTGGCGGAAACGGGTGCGTTCCGCGCACCGGGCGCAGGAGTGGGGCCCGTGGGTACCGCGGGTGGGGCGCATACGCGCATGGTGGGTTCGGGATCAGCAGGGCGCAGGCGTACCGGCTGATCGACATCGTGGAGTCGGCCGGGGCCCTGGAGCGGGCGTTTGGCGTGGACGGTCTTGTCTCCCGGGGCCGCCGGAGTCGGAACTCCGGCGGCCCAGACCGCACTATCGCTGGATGAAGTATCCGCCGTGCCCGCCGACGGCCGAGACGGCCGTAGCGATCAGAGCTCATTTCCCACCCGCCGCCAAGCCACAACAGCCCAGCCCATCAAGGCGGCACGTGGGGCGTCCAGCCGGCCGCAATTACCCCTTGCTGGTGCTGATGAATCTCGCGAACATCGCGCCCCGGACTCTGCCGGCTGTCTCTCTTACGGGGCTGCAGTCCGAACTGGTCCCTCAGTCAGGCCAATGCCCCCAGGCGGAAAAGAAGCGGCTCCAGCCCAAAGCGGGCTGGAGCCACCACCACAACTACCTCCGGTCACCATCCCGCCGGCCAACGAGCCCGCTCAACGCCACGCCTGCAGCAGCGACGCTGGCCGCACTGCCGGCTACCTGGAAGACCTGCACGAGCGACGGGAAGAGCAGTGACAGTCCCCCGCAGCCCACTGCTGCGACAGCCAGTGCCGCGGCAGTTGCTGGGCCCCGCGAGCGGCGCGCGGCCACGGCCGGCGCCGCCGTCGGCGGCACGGGGCCGGCCTCGCAGGGCGCTGTCGCACCGGGGGCGACCGCATAGGCGGTCGCTGCGCCCCCGTAGGCCACCGCGTAAGCCGTCACCGGCGACGACCTCGGCTGTGGTGGCCTGCCTGGTGGGCGGGTGGCTGCATCGCCGGGGCCGGCCGCGCCGGTGGACCATGGCAGCGCCGCGGCCGCTGCTCACCATCGGACTCGGCACAGTCGCCGCCGGAGCCGCGGGCCTTGCCGGAGTGCTGGTGTCGGACTGGCTGCCCTCCCACACCTCGGTGCCCGATGACTGGTGGCTGCGGCGGCTGAAGTTCGACCTGCCGCTGTCGGCCGCCCTCGCCGCCGCGATCGTCACCTGGCGCTGGCGCGGCACCACCCCCGGCAGCAGGCGTGCCCCCGCCGCCGGACAGAAGTGACCCGGTCGGGTCCCGCGTCCCCTGCACCCCTGCGCCCCTGCACCCCCTGCACCCCTCGACCAAGAAAGGCACACAATGATCACCATCATGGGCGCGACCGGCGCCACAGGCGGAGCGTTGCTCCGGCGACTGGTCGACATCGATGTCCCCTGCCGCGCCATCAGCCGCCATCCCGACACACTGCGCGCCACGCTCGGTGCGCAAGCACCGGTCGAGGTCGTGGGGGCAGACGCCGCGGATCCCCGCGCTCTCCGCACTGCCCTGGCCGGATCCACGCAACTGTTCCTCGCCATGGCCAACAGCCCGCGACAGGTCGAACTGGAGATCAACGCGGTGGACGCCGCGGCCGCGTGCGGAGTGCGACACGTCGTCAAACTTTCCGCCCCGGCAGCCGAGCCGAACTCACCGGTCACGGTCTCACGCGGACACGGGCGGATCGAGTCACACCTCAGAAGCACCGGCATGGTGGGCACAGTGCTTCGCCCATACGCGTTCATGCAGAAGCTGCTCCTGAACGCCCCGGCGATCGCGGAGGGCGTTCTCATCGGTGCACTGCGCGACGCGCCCTGCAACTACATCGACGTCCGGGACATCGCCGACGTCGCGCTGGAGACACTCCTCCGTCCGGGCCTTGCCGGCTCCACGTACGCGCTGACCGGCCCGCAGGCCTTCCGTCAGCCCGAACTGGCAGACACATTCACCGAGTTGACCGGCCACCCGGTCCGCTACATCGACCTGCCACCGGACGAGTTCCACGCCCACCTCGTCCGCACCGCGCACATGCCGGACTGGCTTGCCAGCCACGTCGTGGAGATCCAGCAACTGGCCATCACGCGTCCGGAAGCACCCAACGGCACCGTGGAGGCCATCCTCGGACGACCGGCCCGCACGCTCGACGCCTTCCTCCGCGAGCACCTCGACGCCTTCGCGACAGCCCCGTGACCGAGGTCCCCTGACGACCGGCGTCCGCGCCACCACCACCGGACCGGCCGCCACCACCGGAACGGCCGACACATCGGGTGGCCACACATCCGGTGCCGCACACCCGGTGGCCCCACATCCGGTTCGCGGTCTCAGCTTGTGGTGAAGGCGAATGCCTGGCTGGCGGCTCCGGTGCAGTTCGCCTGCACGGCTTCGGCGCCGTCTGTGGCCGGGGGCAGGAATCCCACGCACAGGCCGCTGTGCAGGGGCCGGAGCCGAAAGCCGCTGCCGGAGGCTTCCAGGCGGAACTTCTGGCTGTTGCCGCCCTCGCAGTCCCGGGGGGCGAGCAGCGCTCCGGGGGTGGTCGAGGCTCCGTCAACGGCCAGGCAGCCGATGCCCTTGCCCGGGTCGGGGTTGTGCCACTGGATGCGGTAGGTCTGCCCGCTCAGCTTTTCGAGGTAGACGCGGGGCACGGGAGCGTCCGCGCACGAGTGCTGAACAGCGATCTCCCGATCGGTGCGACCGTTGCGTTCGCGTCCCTCGGTGAGGCAGAGGGAGGGGGAGGATGCCGGGTGTATACGGGTCCAGCCGGCGGCCGGCATCCCAGCGGGGCCCCGCGTGGGGGTATGGCTGGGACGGGGATCGGCCGTCTTGTCCTGTCCGGCCGGCGAGACGGTGGGGGACGCTGAAGGCCTCGCGTCGGCCGTCCGGTGCTCGGTGGGCGCAGAAGACGACTCCTTGGCACGTGTGCTGGGCGAGGCCTTACCGTGCGGGGTGCTCGTCGGCGCGCCGCCGGCTCTGTCGTCCGAACCGTCGCCGGACGGCAACAGCGCCAGCGCCACTATCCCCACGACAGTGCACGCGGCGATGGCGACCAGCGGTCCTTGACGACGCCAATTCGACGGAGCGTTTGCAGGGTCGGTGGTGTCATCGGACGGGTCGCCGGAGGCCGGGTCGCCGGAGGCCGGGTCGCCGGAGGCCGGGTCGCCGGACGGGCCGCCGAAGGCCGGGTCGCCGGACGGGTCGCCGGAGGTCGGGTCCCCGGAGGGGCCGCCAGAGACCGGGCCGCCGGAGGCCGGGTTGCCGCACGAGTCGCCGGGCGGGTCGGTGGCCGGGTGGTGCTCTTGGGCGGCTGCTTCCGCGGGAACCGGCACCGTTTTCTGTGGCGCGTCGTCGTCTTCCCGGGCGGCGGTCCGCGCTGCGTTCTCGCCGGCGGACCCGGGTGAGGCGGTGTCGGATAGGGACAGGCGCCGTCGGGCGTCGAGCCATGCGGCCACCGTGTCGTCGTCGCCGCCGCACGCCTGGACGTAGGCGGCCAGGCGTGCGGCGCGGGGCAGTTCCTCGCGGCTCAGGGCGGCGGAGATGGTCGCGCGCGGCAGGACGTTGCCGGCGTCGGTGGCGTTGCGTTCCAGCTGCCGGTAACTCAGGTCCGCCCAGCGGCGTAACTGCCGCATCAGCTCCATGAATTGTGCAGGGCTTTCTGCCGCTGCCGGGTCGGGCCCCTGTCCCATCGCCACTCCCTTGGCTCGTGAGTACCAAGGGAGCCTAAAGGCAGTTGATCCGTACATCAGCGCTCTTTCCAGCATCCGTCTGCCACCTTCGGGGTTCGGGGTGGGCTGCTGCCCAGTACCTGCCATCCGCACCGATTGCGGATCATTCACCGGCGTATGTGGCGGTATGCGACGACGTGGGCCGGGTCCGGGAGGGGCGCGACGGTGACGACGGTGCCGGGCCGGGGGGCGTGGATGACCTGTCCGTCACCGATGTACAGGCCGACGTGCCCACCGCCGTAGGACAGGACGAGGTCACCGGGCACCAGGCGGCTTCGGGTGGTGGCGGTCCCCGCGTGGATCTGCCCCCACGTGGTGCGGGGCAACGTCACCCCGGCCGCCTGCCAGGCCCGCATCACCAGGCCGGAGCAGTCGAAGCCGCCAGGCCCGGCACCGCCCCACACATAGGGCTTGCCCAACTGCACCCGGGCGTAGGCCACGGCGCTCGCCGCGGACCTGGTCGGCTTGGCGGGCCTGGAGGTGGGCTTCGTGCTCGGCTGCCGGCCCGGCGCAGGCGCGGTCACCGACGGCGCGGTCACCGACGGCGTGGTCGCCTTGGGCCGGGTGGAGATGGAAGCGTCCGGCTTCACGGGAACGCGCAGCGGCTGCCCGGCGTAGATCAGGGTCGACGACCCCAGATCGTTGAGCCGCTGCAACTGCTTCACGGTCGTGCCGTGCGTGCGCGCCAGCTCCCACAGCGTGTCACCGGGCAGCAGCACGATCTTGTTGACCTTCGCGGGCTTGGCCTTGCCCTTGGCCTTGGCCTTGGCCGAGTCCGGCTCGGCGGGCTTGGCCGGGTGCGCCTTGGCGGGCCGGGGCACCGCCGGTGCTTCCGGCCGCAGCGTGAGCGACGGTCCGCCGGCCGCGGACGAGTCCGACGGGCCGTGCACGGCCAGCAGCACGCCCGCCAGCACCGAGAGCACGAACCCCACCGCCAGTCCCGCCACCGCGGCCATGCCGTTGCGGATCTTCTTCGCGCCCACGCCGGGGGTGCGCGGCCTGCGGTGCGACACCGGCGCCGACCGGCGCCCCTTCCTCGCGGTCTGCTTCTTCGGCACCTGCCGCCGGGGCAGGAGCGTGTGCTCTCCCATGACGCCTCCTCGAAAAGACCGCGGAGTTCGCGGCCCGGCAAGGAGGTTGTTTCGTCTGCCAGGTGTCCCGCTAGATCTTCGCCCGTCCGGGACAGTCCCGGTCTGTCCACGCTCAGAAAACCCCCTCAGCTCTGGCGTCCACACATCCTCGGGACCACCCCTGACCAGCGAAGACAGGCCCGGACTGTCCCAGACGCCGCAAGCTGTTGCCCAGCCCGCCCCGCCCGGCGACGCTTCTTGCACCGCCGGGCACCGCCGGGCGACGCCCCCAGTCGAAGGCGTTGCCGCGCCGCTGCCGGGCCCGCCCTGCCACCACCGGTGTCGACGACCGCGGGCAGCGCGACAGCAGCCGAGGTGCCCCTGAAGAAGGAACCCGGCCGCATCCCACTCAGTCCTCTTGAAGGAGCATCACCGTGCGCTTCACCCGAACCCGAAAGCCCCGCACGCTGGCGGTAGCCGCTGTCGCCACCGGTCTGCTGGCCGGCGGGATCACCGCCGGCACCACCGACCTTTTCCGCGGCGAGGCCCCGCCCACCACCGACACCATCACCCAGGCCGGAGCCGCCCGGTCGGCCAAGAAGTCCAAGGCTCAGGGCATGTCGTGCTCGACCGGCGCGGTGCAGATCAGGAACAAGAAGTACGTCAAGACGGTCTACGAGTGGCCCGACACCCCCGCCGCCCAGACCAGCATCCCCGGCCCGGGGAAGAAGATCTTCGAGTTCAAACTCGAAGTCTCCAGCAAAGTCAGCGCCACCTTCGGCGCAAGCTACGAGCAGGTCAGCGCCGGTCTGGGCTTCGAGGTCAACAGGACCCAGACCGTCACCGACAGGACCGAAATCGAGCTGCCGGAGAAGGTGCAGTACCGGGTCCGGGCAGGGATGATCTACAAGCAGTACCAGTTCGACGTCTACCAGGAGCGCGGCTTCTGGAACTGGCACGGCGACTACCTGGTCTGCTCGTCGAACGAGAAGCAGGAGTGGGTGAAGAAGGGCACAGGTACCGCCCTCAACCCCTGGATGGATACCTACAGGGTCACCAAGGCACCCAAGCGCAAGGCTCACTAGCCGCGGCTTCTGATGCCCGATAAGTGCACTTACCGGGCACCAGAAACGTGTGACCGCGCCCCCGCCGTCCGCCAGGGGCGGACGACGGGGGCGCATCGACGAGTGCGGATCCACGGGTGCGGATCGACGGCGAAATCCTAAGAGCTGCCCCGTAATTCACTGGGGACTGTGCGGAAGATCCTTCGCTCGCGCTGCGGCGAGGACGTCCCGTTTGCGGATGGAGCCGCCGAGGCCGGTTCCCCTGATTGCGGCAATGTCCACGCCATGCTCCTCAGCCAGCTTCCTCATCAGCGGAGTGGCGTAGGAGGGCGGTGGCTTCGCGCCCAGTTGTTCGTATCGAGCCTGCACCGCCGCCCGCCGGGTCTTGATGTCGCGGTAGCAGTACGCCGTGATGGTCAGGGAAATCACCACGAGGTAGGGCCACCCCTCGGAGAGGCCCCGAGGGAGATTTTCCCGGAACGCGAACATAAGCCCTGCGAGCTGCACAGCGAGGGCTGCCACGGCCGCGTACCCCGTCCCGCGCGTCAGGCTTCTGGAGTCCGGCCTGAGTACCGCCGTCAACGCCCAGGCGACCACCAGGTCGACCAGGGTCCCGGTCTGCGACCGTGCGGCCAGAGAGGCGAGGAGGAGCGCCCACAGGCATACCGGGAGGACGAACCGTCTCGCGCGGCCACGGCGTGACAGGGCATACGCCGATGCAGTGTCCGGCGGGGGGAGGCTGCTTGCTCTGCGACGGTTGGGGGCCACGGGCGAGAGCGGATCCGTCGCTGTCAGGGTGGGGGGTTGGGTGGCCCCTCCTGCTGGTGGCGTGGGGCCTGCGTCCGGCTCGGATGTGCGGTCGAGGTGTCGTATCGCCTGGGAGAGGTCGGCGGCGTTCGGGTACCGCTGGGCGGGATCCTTGTGCAGCAACCTCAGCACGAGGTCATCCCATGCGGAGGGGATGCCCGTGGACACCGAGCTGGGGGCGGGCGGCTCCTGGGTGAGGTGTGCGGTGAGATACCCCACAGCGTCGGGGGCCTGGAACGGTAGACGACCCGTGACCAGCTCGAAGAGCACGCAGCCGAGCGCGTACAGGTCGCTGCGCGGTTCCGGGAAGCCACGCGCTTGTTCGGGTGCCATGTACGGGGGCGTGCCCACGATGAAGCCGGTCTGGGTGAGGCGGTCCGCAGTCGCGTAGGGGTCGGCCGCCCGCGCGATGCCGAAGTCGAGGACTTTCACGGTGCCGGAAGGCGTGATGAGGATGTTGGACGGCTTGATATCCCGGTGCATGATTCCGGCTGCGTGCGCGTCTCCAAGCGCGTCAGATATCTGCGCGCCCCATCGGGCCGCGTCCGCCAGAGCGACTACACCTCGGCGCAGCATCGTATCCAGGCCTTCGCCTCGGACCAGCTCCATCACCAGGAACGGGGCCTTGTTGTCCTCCTCGGTGCCGGTCTCGCCGAGGTCGTGAAGGGTCACGATGTTGGGGTGCTGGAGTTGGGCGGTGATCCGTGCCTCGCGCAGGAATCTGGCGCGGGCCTCGTCGCCGTGGCTTCCACCACCGGCAAGCAGGGAGATTACCTTGACCGCGACGGACCGGCCCAACACCTCGTCCCGCCCCTCCCACACCTGCCCCATTCCGCCCTCGCCGAGCTGCCGCACCAACCGGTAACGGCCCCCCAGAAGTTGATCCCGCACTGTCACGCCCCCCGTTTAGAACATTCCTGTACCTGCGGCTGGCGAAGCGGCTCGGTGAGGATCACGACGCGACCGCGAGAACGCCATGCAGGTTATCCAGAAACCCGCTAAACAGCAGGGGTATCCGCCAAGACAGCCGCGCGGAACGAGGACGAATCCGCGGGAAGCGGAACGCCGGCACCGTGACGCCCGGGCGTGCCGACGGCCCCTACCTACGCGCATACAAACCCTTCTCCAAGCGCCGGACGGTCGCCGAGCACACCATCGCGCGCCTCAAGCACTGGCAGATCCTCCGGCAGTGCCGACGCCGGGGCAACGGCATCGACCTCGCGGCCCTCGGGGGCGCCGTCTGCACAACCTCAAGATCCAGCTCGTGTAATTACGGGGCAGCTCTTACACGTCGTTTCAAATGGTGCTGAGGCTGAGACGAGACCGGACCATGGGCCCTGTTGCGAGCACGAGCAGCGTGAAGGCAGTGAGCCGTTGCAGGCCCGGCTGTGCGAAGAAGTCGTTGTGTTGGATGCCGTAGGCCGCATACCAGTTGGCCATCAGGTCAGTCGTCATGACCACGCACGTGAGGTCCACGCCCACTTTTCTCCCGCTGACCAGGAGCAGGGCAGCCAGCGAGTCGGATACCGCTAGCGAGGACCAGTACAGGTTCAGCCAGTCCGGAGCCCAGCCGTACGGATGCAAGCCGCTGCGGACAAGGTCGGTGATGTGTGAAGTGGCGCCCACGCAGACCAGCACGACGACATACACGGCCACCAGCGCCACCACCCACCGTGGGGCCCGAGGTATCCATCGGATCACACGATCGATTCTCTCAGCGTGGGAGGCCGGGCTGCGTGCGGTTCAGCGTGCGAGGCGGCGGTAGTTGATCAGCGCGTCGGCGATGCCAACGAAGCCGAGAAAGTGCTCAGCCTTGCGTTCGTAGCGGCGGTGCAGGCGTCGGCAGCCTGCCAGCCAGGAGACGGTCCGTTCGACGACCCAGTGGTGGCGGCCCAGCCGTTGTGACGACTCGACGCCTTTGCGGGCGATGCGGTGGGTGATACCCCTACTGCAGAGCCATCGGCGCAGTTGGTCGTAGTCGTAGCTCTTGTCCCCGTGCAGCTTCGCCGGCCGTCGGCGACGCGGGCCGCGAAGGGACCGGGTGGGCGGGAGGCCGCGCACGAGGGGTTCCCGTCCCTGGCTGTCGTGCATGTTCGCGCCGGAGATGCCCAAAGACAGCGGAAGTCCGTTCCGGTCCGTGATCAGGTGGATCTTCGATCCCAACTTGCCGCGGTCGGTCGGATTCGGTCCGGTCAGCGGCCCCCTTTTGCGGCCCGGAGGCTGACGGAGTCGATCGCACACCGCGACCAGTCCAGTTCGCCCTGGGCACCGAGTTCGTCGAGGACGACACGGTGGAGCCGGGCCCGGACCCGGTCCTGGCTCCACTGGGCGAAACGCCGATACACCGTCTGCCAGCAAGGGCCGAAGACCGGAGGTAGCTGCCACCAGGTGCAACCAGACGTGGCTACAAACACGATCGCGGCCTGCTTCGCGGTCACCCGCCCGCCGCCGACCTCTTACGTCCGTCGCTGGCCCACCCGCCGAAACAGCATCCACAAGTCGTCTGGCACCAGACGCTCAACCCGATGCGTCACACACCACTCAACGGCCAACAAGAACCATAAGAAACGGCGCCTAAGTCTGCATTCTCCTGGTGAACGGACGTGTAGCCGCATGATCATGACAGCAAGTCACCACCAGACGGTTCCACGTGGCGGGCTTCGGCTGAAAACCCGCGTACGCGCACATCACAAACCCGCGTACGCGCACATCACCCCGGCATGAACCTGCTCCCAAGGACGTCACAGCTGAATCGACCGGAAGAGGAGCTGTCTGCTTCGCGAGGCTTTCGCAGACCGAGCCCCGGCGGCGACGAACTGCGGCTGACATGCCAGCTGGAGCCGCGACGCCCAGCGTGAAGAGCGTGCGGGCAAACGGATGAGTTCTCATAGACGTCAAGGCGGCTGCGTCCGCGCGCCCGGACGCGCGCTGCCGCGCCACAGACGCACCGCCCAGCGCTGAGGCTCGCTGCCGGGGCCCTGCCGGTCAGCGGCGCTCGTCGAGCTTCTGCTCGGCGGGCCGAGCAGAAGCCGGCGGACTCGTCCTACTCGCGGCGCTTGTCGGCTCGCTCGGCGAAGTCACGTCGCGGAATGGCGGGTTCGCCGCTATCCAGTGGTCACGAGTACAACGTTCAATAGGGGCACCATTAACCCCAACGGGGTTGGGAGCCATGGAGGCCATCAAGGCGGCATTGTTCCGCAGACCCGAAGGGCTGCAGTCCCCCGCCTCCATCGACAGAAGGGGCATCCAGTGATCACCATCAGGAAGTTAGCCACAACTGCAGCCGCCGCCACAATGAGCGTTGGCGTACTGACAGTTCCCGCAGCGTCCGCCCAGGCGACCACGAGATCGGCATACGATTGCCCCGGTGGCTTTACCTGCCTCTACAGCAAGAATGGCGGCTTCGGAGAAAGGCTCATCTACCAGGACGAGGGCTACTGGCAGAATCTCCGATTCACGGCAAAATCCATCTACAACAACCGCGGGAACGACGCAGCGGTTGCCCTACAGGCAGGTGGCCAGGGGGGCGCATTCTGCATCGATTCCGGAGATAAGAACGGCGACATCCGAGCGAAGTCAGTGTATCTGGCACGTAATGGCGGTAACTGCTGATCTCGACACGTCACCACGTTGCCGGCCGCGGCGATGACAGTACCGGCGGCCGGATCGGTCACCGGCATGGCTCAGCGTTATGCCGTGAACCTTCCCATCAAGCGGGTGGAACCCGGCGGGCAGGAACTTCGAAGACGAGTTCGCGACCGTCCTCCTCGTCCCACTGCTCTGCGACCTCAACGAAGCCGAAGCCCGAGATCGTGGCCAGGGAGGCCACGTTGTCGGGGCTGATCGTCGCCCGCACAGTCGTGACTGCGGTTTCGGCCGCTGCCCGGCGGAGCAACTCGATCAGCACGGATCGGGCATATCCCTGGCGACGGAAGTCGGGAGCAATGGAGTAGCCGATCTCGACCATGCCGACCTCATCAGGCGGTCCGTGGAACCCGGCATGTCCGACGACAAGACCCTTGTCGCCGACGACCGCCTGTCGCACCATCCACCGCGCCTGGCCGGGATCGGCGGCCATCTGGCCGAGCCGGAACCGCCACAGCCACCGTGCTCTGTCGATCACGAAGTACTCGGTCAACGAAACCCCGGCCGCCCTGCTTGCTTGGGACAGGTCACCATCGAGCAAAGCGGACATCGCCCCGCCGGACAGCTCGACAAAACGTACACACTTCGGGCTCCGCGTGAACGGTCCCCCATAATCGGCTTCATCTGTCACTGAGCTGCCCCGAGTTTCGTAGAGTCCGATCTTGATGGTTCAGGCGGACTGTGGGACTTGCTCCTGGCTCCGCCAGAAGGCTTGCTCGTACTCGGCGGGCGGTACGTAGTCGAGTGCGGAGTGGAGGCGTTCTTCGTTGTACCACGTGATCCACTGGAAGATCGCCCGCTCGACCTGGTCGACGTCCTTCCAGGGGCCCTGCATCTCGATGAGCTCGGCCTTGAAGGTGCCGTTCAGGGCCTCGGCCATCGCGTCGTCATACGAGTCCGCGACCGAGCCGACCGATGCTGAAGCGCCGATGTCGGACAGCCTCTCGGTATACCGAATTGACACGTATTGCGACCCGCGGTCGCTGTGATGAATGAGGCCGGAGTTCTTCTTGATCCTGCGCCGCCACAGTGCCATCTCCAGGGCGTCCAGCGGGAGTTCGGTCCGCATGTGGTTCGCGACCTGCCAGCCGACGATCATCCGTGAGTACACGTCCAGGACGAACGCCACGTATGCCCAGCCGGACCAGGTGCGGACATAGGTCATGTCCGCCACCCACAGCTGATCGGGCCGGGAGGCGGTGAAGTCGCGGTCGACCAGGTCCGGCGGCCGGGGCGCCGACGGCTCCGGGATGGTGGTGCGGCGCCGCCGGCCACGGATGACGCCCTCGATGCCGAGCTCGGCCATCAGCCGCTCGACGGTGCAGCGGGCCACGTCCACGTCCTTGCGCCGAAGCGCGCGGGTGATCCGTCGGGCGCCATAGGTGCCGCCCGACTCCGCGTGGACCTGCTCGATCAGCGACATCAGCTGCTCGTCGCGGAGCCGGCGGGCCGACTTCGGCCGCTCCTTGCGGGCGAAGTACGTCGACGGTGACAGCTCAAGAACCCGGCAGACGGGATCGACCCCGAGGCCTCTGTCACGCAGGTGGTCGATCACCTGCTCGGCCTCGTCCGGGGACGGTCGATCTCCTGGGCAAAAAACACCGAGGCGGCTTTGAGGATCTCGTTCGCCCGCCTCAACTCCGCTACTTCTTTGCGGAGTTGTTTGAGCTCGTCCTGCTCGGCGGTGGTCAGCCGGTCGTCGCGTTCGCCGCGGTCGGCCTCGGCCTGGCGGACCCAGCCGCGCAGGGCCTCCTTGTGGATGCCCAGGTCCTTCGCGACGTGGGCGATCGGTCGGCCGCTGGCGCGGACCTCGCGGATCGCGCGCTCGCGGAGCTCATCGGGGTATTTACGGGGTGCTGCCATGGTGCTGGTGGTTCTCCTTCGCCAGGAAGGTAACCCTGGCATCAGGGACTCCACAAATCTCGGTACAGCTCACCAGGCACCCAGATGCCGTCTCCACTGGTCCCGCTGGCGACGTCGCCACCAGGCCATCGCCCGCTACTGCCACTACCAGCACCGCACGCACCCCGATCGGGTGAGTCACGAACCACCGCCGCCCTGACGGCGCATCAGCCGATTACACTCCAAAGAGGTCCCTGACCAGGCATATGGAGAACCGCGACTGGAGTATTAGTACTCCAGCGGTAGATCGTGATCTTGCTGGTGGGGGGCTCGCCGTGCTCCGCGTTGCCAGGAGCAGGCCCGCCGCGGCCGCCCCGAGGCGGCCTTCCGCCTCATCGGGCGCCGCTGGACGACGCGGCGCGACAAGGCACTAAAGAAGTGATCCGGGAAGCTCTCGAACTGGCCGTGCTCTCCGACCGGTTGCCCCGGGCAGGGGTCAAGGCGCTCGGCGGCTGGTGGAACCGGCAGTTCGTCCCGGAGCTCAACCCGGTCGGCGCGGACCGCGCACCGGTGGCTCGCGAGGCCCGATTCGTCGGCTCGGTCAAGTGGCTGGGCACCCCCTTCGATGCCCACGGCCCGTGCGCATTCTTACGCCGCGCCGCCTCCGCGTACCAGGCTTCGATCCCACCCGCACCGGCCTCGCCACCGCCCCCCTCTCCGGCACCGCCACGGATCTGGACACCGCCCCGCTCGACCTGCTGTGGACCCCGGACGACATCCTCGCCGGCTGGCGAGGCTGACCTGCCCGCCGGGCCAGCGACACAAAAACGGCCCGAGTATCCGCGATGAGAGCGTGCAATCGCTTGGCCGAACGGCGGCGGAGGATCAGCGGGTGACATCAGCTGTCGGCGTGGTCGGTGAGTGCCTCGGCGCAGACCTTGTGGGAGGGCTTGCCTTGGTCGTCGAGCAGGTGGGTGGGGCGACGGCAGTGTCTGCAGGGCTGGGACTCGAAGGACCAGTGCTCATCCGAGTGCCAGTCCAGTATCCGTGCGGTGGCACCGGTCACCGACTGCTCGGTGGATCCGTTAGGGGCGGGCGGGTGCGTGAGGGCGCGGTTGGGCCGGCACGTCGGTGGTCGTCGGCTCGCACGGGACGGTGCGGGGCCTGTCTGCGGAGCGGGTGGGAGGGTGCTGTCGTCGTGGGTGAGGTCGTTGAGCCGGTCCCGGTCGGCCCGGGTGACCCAGAAGCGGTGGGTGCGGGAGCCGGTCTTGTGCTGAACGGGGACGACGAGGCTGGCGGCTGTTTTGCGGACGAGGTCGTCGAAGAGGATGTCGCGGGGTTTGGGCGTGACGTGGATCTTGCCGCAGCGGCTGGAGGTGTGGGGGCAGCGGTAGAGGGCGCGGGTGTCGCAGCGCCAGAAGTCCAGGGCGCGGAAGCCGGAGACGACGCGCAGGTCGCCGTTCTTTGCGATGACGCGGGCGGGCAGGCGGTCGCTGCGGGTCCAGTGGGTGTCGTGGCGGTGGGCGTAGTCGGCGCGGTCGGTGTGCCAGGCGGGGGTGATGCCGTGGCGGGCGGCGCGGGCGGCGCGGGCCCGGACGCTGCGTGGGCCGTGGGCGCCGGCTGCCGACAACTGCACTTCCCAGCCGATGCGTAGGCCGCCTTCGCCGCACACGAGGGTGTCGGTCTGGATCCAGCTGCGCCGTCCGGTGCGGGTGCGGACCTCGCAGTCGGCGCGGAACCCGCCGGTCTCGGCGGCCCGTACGATGCGCTCCTGGTAGGCCCGGTGTTCTGGGGTCATGGCCGGGGCGTGGCGCTGTTCGTCCTCCGCGTGTTCGTGGACCGCTTCGCGTCGGCCGTCGGCGCGCTGGCGCAAGTACATCCAGGCGGTGATGCCGGCCTCTTGGCAGACGCCTGCGCACTGCAGGTCCCGGGCACTGACAGGGATGTTCCGCGCGGCATACAGGCGGTCGGTGTCGTAGACGATGCTCCACAGGTTCGGCAGGTTGGGGTGGCCGAGGTCCTCAAGGGTCAGATCGAGGTAGATGCCGAGCTTGGTGTGCCACACCAGATTCGCCACGTGCCCTCCCCCTTTTCAAGGCAGCTTGTCCTTCACGGTAAGGGAAGGCAGTGGCAGTGCGGCAGACCGCACGACGAAATGGGTGCGCGCAGAGGGTAGTTGGCCGGTGAACTCCTCCGGGGCTGGGCGGGCGAACGCCTCCGGGGCTGGGCAGAGAACTTCAGTTGTGCCCGCAGGGGTGAGCCGGAGGCCTCGGTCATGCCGTCGAGGCAGAGGCCCCGGCGCGCGGCGGGGCGTCGCCCTGCGCCGTGGGCGAGGTGCGGCCCCGCCCACCCGACTCCAGGCGCGCCGGGCCGGCCCTTCCTGGGCGAGCGGGAGCAGACCGGCGAAGCCGAGCCCGGGGCCCGGGCGGCGGCCACGAGCACCTCGGAGGAGGCCTCCTCGCGTCCACGCTCCACGCCTTCTACGGCACGGTGACCGGTGCCGCCTTCCCCTCTTGCTCCGCTTCACGACTCCCCGGACAGGCCATGGGACCTGCCCGACGACCGCGGGCCTGATCCGTAGACGACCATTCCTGGCGACGCGGGGTCGGGGCCTACTCGGGCGAATTCCGCGATGAGGATGGAGATTCGCAGAGCAGCACTGACATCGCAATAATATCCGATTAGTCTGAGTCATAGCCGATTTGGCAGTTTCTTATCTTTTGCGATGTCTGGGCGGTCCCTGATGGTGATACCTGCACCGGTGGCGACATGCCAACGGTGGAGGCGAACCGCAAGAGACAGGAAGCCCTTCACATGGCTCCGATCCCTGTAAAGCCGGGTATCTACAAGATCCACGCCCACCTCATCGGCCCGACCTCCCTGGTAACAGCCACCGAGTACGCCACGAAGAACGGCGCCCCGGTCATCACCGACCGGCTGAACCCCCTGCCCATCGAGCAGGAATGGATCATCGAACCCACTGAGCCCGGGCCGGGGGCACCGTATGTGATCCACCTCGCCTATCACGAGGGAGCTGGACTCGTGACCCCCGAGGACAGGCTCTGGGTCAACAGCGTTCCGCGCGCCGAATGGGCACAGTTCACGTTCGAAAGGGTCATCGGCGGGGTCAAGATCCTTTCGGGTAACGGGCTCGCCCTACGCTCCGGACACCGCGGCGCACAGATCGAACTCGTCACACCCACACCCGAGTTCCAAGAGACGTGGACCCTGGAATTCGTCAAGCCACTCGACGAGGAGTAGCAAGCAGCCCATGGGCGACCCGGAACAGGCAGCCGGGTCGCCCCCTGGGACGTCTCACCAGCAGCGACACCGGCAAGTGCATCCGGTGCAACAACCCTCCACGACCCACCGGACAGGCCCTAGGAGTGCTGCCCTGTTGCAGCGTCTTCTCCTGGGTGCCGCAGGCGTCGAACGGGTCCGGGGCCCCCTGCCGAGAGTGCCCGGGTGGTCCTGCGGCGCATGCAGGTGGACGGCGCTGCGCCCGCACCGAATGACTCACCTGGCTTACGTCCGTCGTCGGTCACATGTGTTCGTCTCCTTCCGCTGCCTTCCCGTCCCGTAAGCCTCCGTCAGTTGACGGATGTAACGGAGGGCGGACACCCGTACGTTGGCACCGCCGCAGCGGGCCACAGCCGTGAGACAGAGTGCTCCCTCGTCTCCTTCTCGGAACAGGTGGGGGAAGAGGGTGCTGCGTTGCTGCGGCGCAAGGGGCCGGTCGTCGAACCGGTCTCACAGGCAAGAACTGCCGAAGGAGAACAGACCAACCATGATCACCGAGTCGACCCCTCACCGGCCAGTGCGGCGGACGTTGGCCGCATTCGCCGCGGTCGCCTTCGCCACGCTCGCCACGTCGGTGTCTCCGCTGACGACCGGAACGGCCCATGCGGACACCTCCGCCTTGGCGGGCCTGTCCCTGTCACCGCGGTTGCCCCAGGCTGACGGCCTCGCGCCGTCCCTGGATCTGGCGAAGGACTCGCCCGACTACGGGACCGAAATCGTCGTCAACAAGACGCCGATGGCGAACTGGAGCATCCTGCCCAACGGTGACGGGAGCTTCCTGATCCGTAACGACAAGACGCAGAAGTGCCTCGACTTCAACACCGACAACAACCATCTCGTCGAGCCGGTGTACTGCGACCAGACCAACACCAAGCAGAACTGGTATCTGCAGCCCTCGGGCGGTGGCGGCGGCTACTACCTGATCCGGAACGTCAACACCAACCAGTGCATGGACGTGTTCGGGGGAAGCGGCAACGACGGCGCGACGGTCGGCCTCTACAACTGCAACGGCAAAAACAACCAGGAGTGGATCATCGGGCCGACGCCCAGCCCCGGGTACACGGGCCCCACCCTGTCGGATCTGGCCACCGCGTACGCCCTCAAGCAGTGCAGCAACAGTTCCAGCGTCATCAAGGCCTGTGACTACGCGGTCACCGGCGACAGCGTGGCGTCCGTGGGGAACCTCCAGCGGGTCAGCTCCAACGTGTGGAACAACAGCACCGATCCGGCGGACCGGACCATCACCTGGACGCAGACCTCGTCCGAGACCAACACGGTGGGCAGTTCCATCACCGTCACCAGCGAGGTCGGGGTCAACATCGAAGTCGTCTCGGCCAAGGTCAGCAGCGCGATCAGCGCACGCTACGAGCACTCCTGGACCCAGACCAACACCGTGAGCGACGCCAACAAGATATCCGTGAAGCCGAACAACTACAGCTGGGCGATGCGAGGCCAGCTGATGAAGACGGTGACGGGCAGGTGGACGTTCACCAACGACCTGGGTGACAAGTGGTCCGGCGACGGCACCGCCACGCTCCCGGCCGTCGACGGCACCGACGATCTCAGCAGCAACCTGGTGCTGTGCACGAGCGACAGCCTCGCCAAGGAGTGCGTCGACAACCGGTGACCGGCGCACCGCACGCCACCTCGTGAGCTGACGGCACACCGCCGTCGGACGGTTCCCCGGCCTCCGCGAACGGAGCCGGGGAACAACGTGTCGTCCCGCGGCCCCTACGCCCGGTGCCGGCGGGTCACCTCCGCGGCGATCTCGACCCGCGAGGTCATCGCCAGCTTTCTGAGGATGCTGGAGACGTGGGTGCTGACGGTGCTTCGGGCGATGGACAGCCGAGTCGCGATCTCGGGGTTGGAACACCCTTCGGCGACATGCTCCGCGACCAGGCGTTCCGTATGGGTGAGTGCCTGCCAGCCGTCGCGGGCGCCGGTTCGGGCCCGGTGTGAGCCGCGGCGGACGGCGACCGCCCGCAGCCGGGATGTCGCCTGTGCCGCGTCCCAGGCCGCGCCGAGCTGCGTGAACGTCTCCAGCGCCTGGTCGAGCAGGACGCGGGCGTCGTCCAGGCGCCCTCGGCGGGCCAAGGCTTCGGCCGCATCAGTACAGGCGTGTGCCGCGTTGAGCGGCCGCGGTGCGTTGCGGTAGCAGCGGACCGCCTCCAGGAGCAGATCGGGGTCCGAGCTGAGCAGACCTTCGCAGCGGTAGGCGTCGCCGAGGTGGTAGAGGCCGCCGCTGTCCTCGGCCCGTCGCTGCGCTGCGGCGGCGTAGTGCCGTGCGCTGTCGTGATCCCCCTGGGCCAGGGCGAGTCGGACCAGGTCGGGGGTCAGGAAGCCCAGGATCAGCTGGCCCGGCAGATGGCCGACGCCCTCGTCGAAGGCCTCGGCGAGCCGGGAGTACGCGCGTCGGTCGTCGCCCCGCGCCTCGTCCAGCAGGGCGGCCGCGCACATCGGCAGATACTCGTAGAAGGCGGCGACCGTCGCGTTGTCGAGCTCGGGCAGCACGGCCGTGAGGTGTGCTTCGGCAAGGGGGTGCCGGCCTCTGTGTGCCGCGATCACCGCCGCCATCGCCCGTAGCGTCCGGCTCATCGCGGTCTGGTCTCCGCAGTCGAGACCGGATTCGATCTCCGCCAACGCGTCGTCCCAGCGTCCCGTGTGGAACGCGAGGAGCGCGCAGGAAAGGTGGTACCAGGGCAGGAACACCCCGCCGATGTGCTCCGCCGGTCTTCGTACGGCGGCGAGGGTCCGCTGGGCTTCGGCCCCGAGGTCGAGGTCGATATAGCAGTTGACCAGGGAGAGTTGCAGCCCGAGCCACTGCGCGGGGTGCATCGTGTCGGGGGTGATGCGCGAGGCCTGCCGCGCCAGTTCGACCGCTTCGGCGTCGGGTGTTTCGATGAAGCGCTTGGCGGCCAGTACGTGCAGGGTGCTGGCCAGGGCGGAGCTGTCGTCGGCCTCGTCGGCGGCGGACCGGGCACGTGAGGCGACCGCGCCGGCCTCGGTGAGGTCGCCCAGCGCGAAGAGGCACACCGCGCTGAACGCCTGGAGCCGGACCCGCTCGATCGCGGGTACTCCCGGGCTCCGGCATCCGGCGCGCGCCTCCGCCAGCGCCAGGTCGGGTCGGCCGCGGGCGAACGCGGCCTGTATGACGATCCAGCGCAGTACGGATGCCAGCCCGGCGTCTGGTGCTTTGGCCAGAGCGGAGCGGGCGCTCTCCTCCGCTTCCGCGAGGTGGCCGCAGGAGAGCTGTGCGACGGCGTGGTGCAGACGGAGGTTGCCGTACCCGGCGTCCGTGGGGTCGCCGATTTCCAACGCCGTGGTGAGGAGCCGCAGGGCCATGGCAGGGGCCCGCGTGGTGAGCCGGGCCGCGGCTCCTTCCAGCCAGGTGATCAGGAAATCCGGGCTCGGCACTGCGTTGAGCAGGTGCTCGGCAACGCGTTCCGGAGCCGCGCCGGCCTCGGCGAGCCGCTGCGCCGCTTGCATGTGCAGCATGGCCCGGACCGACCCCGGCACGGCGTCGTACAGCGCGTCCCGGATGAGCTCGTGCCGGAAGCGCAGGCATTGGCCGGTGTCCCTGAGGATTCCGGACGCCTCGGCCTCCGCCATGGCGGTCAGCAGGTCGCGTAGCGGGATGTCCATGACCGCGGCGAGTTCGACGGTGGTGCAGCCGGCGCCCAGCACGGAGACGATGCGCAGCATCTGCAGCACGTCCTCGCGCAGGTAGCGGAGCCGGTGCCCCACCAGCGCAGTCAGCGGCGGCAGCGCACAGCCCGCGGCGATCTCCGCGGTGGCCCCGCCGGTCCCGATGGCGTGCTCGCGCTGCAGCGCGGCGATCAGCTCCGTGAGGTACAGCGGGTTTCCACCGGCCCCCTCGGCCATCCGTCGCAGTCGCGGGCCGGCCTCCCGGCCGCACAGGTCTGCCAGCAGGGCCGTCACGGCCTGGGTGTCCAGTGGTGCCAGTTCCAGCAGGGTGCGGTTGCCGGCGATCGGGCTCCGAGACAGATGGGCGACGTCCCCCGCTCCGGGCACGGGCCGGTGGGCGCCGACCACCAGGAGCGGCAACTGATGCACCGAGCGCACCAGCTTGTGCAGCACGGCCAGGCTCGCCGGATCGGCCCACTGCAGATCGTCGAGGAACAGGGCCAACGGCCCCTGCGCGCAGAGGTCTTCGACGAGCCCGACCATCGCCTCGATCGTCGCGGCATCCGCACCCTCGACCTCGCTCCTGGCGCCCGCGACACCGTAGCGAGCGTCGCCGCGCAGGACCTCGGCGACCTGCGCCCGCCGGTCGTCCGACGGGGACTCTTCCAGCCTCAAGCAGCTGGAGATGACGGCGAACGGGCAAGGCTGCGCCAGGTGCTGGGCGCTCGCGGAGAGCACCTGTATCCCCCTGCGCCGGGCGTCCGCCATGGCCTGCTCCAGCACCGCGGTCTTCCCGAGACCGGTCTCCCCCACCACGAAGGCGGCCTGTCCCACGCCGGCGACTGTGGACTCCGCCAACCGGGACAGCTCCGCCAGCTCGGCCGCCCGACCCAGAAGACGACCTTCGAATGAAACCATTCGCTCCCCCGCGCGCCATGCAATGACATGGATTTAATAGCACACGGCTTGGATATGCCTAGTGATGGACCATCCCTTGGACAGATTGACGGTGCCTGCGTGCCGGCCTCACCGTCCCCGCCAGGAGGAGTGTGCGCGCATCGAGACGCCGGCGAGGGTCAGGGCGGGGGCATGGGGTAACGGGTGACGACCAGCCCCTCGGACCAGGACGAGCTGGGCCTCCAGGCTCCAGATGCTCGTGCCCACCTTCAGCAGAGCAGGCACCAACTACGAGCGCAGCCGTGAGGTCGTCACCAACTACATCGAGGTGGCCGAAGCCATTTCCGTCATCGGCCTCATTGTCGACGGCCTGGAAGGCAGCAACGCCATCGTCCACGCCGACTTGCGGCGAGGCACTGTACGTCGCAATGCAGCCTTGGCAATGGTGCGCCCCACAGGCGACCGGAACGAGCGGGTCCGCCTCACCGCGACCGACGGCGGGTTCGTCCTCCTCACCGGCGACTTCGAACGGAGCGAAGCCGCGTCATCCGATACCCGCACCGCCTTCACGGCCCCCTACGGTCCCCTCGCAACGGCACGGATCCGCTTGTCCTGCCGTACGGCGGGCCTGCGCGCGCAAGAGGACACGGAGCCGGAACCCGGCCCCTTCTTCGCCCTCTGCCTGGGCAAGGTCCACGGTTGGAGTCCCACGGAAGCAGTCCTGGACGTCCGTCCCCTGGCCATCTTCAGCTGACCGAGAACCACCACCCGCCTGGGAACGGGCCGAAGAGGAAGTGCACGGTGCCGAACCTGCCCTGCCCGGGACTCCCGTGATCACTCACAGCCCTCACCAACTGAAACTCCTTGCCCGGTGCGTTCTTTCGCAGGGGGCGTCGGCCTCGGGGAGGCCGCTGCCCGGCGTGGGCAGCGGCGAGGCGAGGGAGTCAGCAGTCGGGGAGCAGCGGCGGGGTGGCGGCACAGTTGGCCGGCGAGTTGTTGGTAACCGGGCTCACGAGCAGCAAGACGCTGCCGGCGTTCTTGTAGATGCCGCCGCCGGCGACGGTGGCGATGTTGTCGTGGACGGTACTGGCGCTGACCACCAGCGAGTTGTCACTGTAGATCCCGCCGCCGTACGAGGCCGCGCTGTCGCGAATGGAGCTGGCGGTCAGGTTCACGACGCCCCCGAGGTTGGCGATCGCGCCGCCCACACCGAGGCCGGCGTTGCCGCGGGTGAGGGTCAGCGTGTTGAGGCTGAGCTGGCCGTGGGCGGCCGGGTCGTGCGACGGACCGTCGACCTCGAAGATCCGGAACGGGGCAGCTCCCGGCGCACGGACGATCTCCGTGACCAGCCCGGTCATGGAGATCGGAGTGGTGATGTTCGGAACTCCGGCCGGTCCCCCGGCGCCGCCCGCACTGTGCGCGCTGGTGAGGGTGTAGGTGCAGAACGGCGCCAGGTTCAAGCTGCCGCCACCTGCGGCGTTGGCCTCGTTGACCGCGTCGACCAGAGCCTTCTCGCTGCAGGCGACGACCGTCGAATCCGCTGCCTGCGTAGGCGGGGCGTTGACCGCGCACAGCGTCAGTGCACTGGCCACGGTCAACAGTCGGAGCATACGGATGGCTCGCACAGCGCCTCCTGGGACGTATGTCTGAGCCACCCGCACGGGCCGAGGTCTCCGAACGAGACCTGGCAGCTGATGTCCCCTCCGACAAGGCGCTGCAGTGCGCCGTGAACCGAGGCCCCTCGGGGACCGGCGGCCGCACTTCACTCCCTGACGGAGGGATGGGCAGCCCACCTGGTCGGACACCGGAAGTAACTCATCCGGGCGATACGGCCAGCAAGGAATAGGGCCGACGGTCACCCTTTCGGCGGAGCGTGCACGGCGTTCACCACGCCCACCGCCCGGCCCCGCCGCCTATGACGGCCGGTCACGGAACCCGTCCCCGGCGGCATGGACGGGTGGGAGTGGCTGGCGGCCCGGGCTTCCCTCTTGGCGTCGCTGCGTCCGGCAACCGGTGGCGAGGCCTCGACGATCAGGTGTAGACGAAGGCCCCGGGGGCGGTGACGGTGCCGCCCGTCGTCGTCACGAGGACGTCCGCCGGGCCCGGGGCGGTCGCGGGGGGTGTGACGGCGGCGATCCTGGTGTTGGAGATGACCCCGAAGGCCGCCGCGACGCCGCCGATCGTCACCGACTGGGTGGACGCGAGCTCGGTGCCCACGATCAGGACCGGGATGCCGCCCGCCGTCGAGCCGGTGGAGGGGGTCACGGAGGTGATCCCGGGCGGCCCCACGTAGGTGTAAGTGGACCTCCCATAGGAGTTGCTCCGCGTGACCACGGTGACCAACACCGGGCCGGCGGTGTCCGCGGGCGGGGCCGTGACGGTGACCCGGTCGTCCAGGATGGACGACGGGGTGACGGCCACGTCGCCGAAGCGCACCGACGTGGTGGTGATCAGGCCCCGGCCGGTCACGGTCAGGGTGTTCCCCCCGCTCAGCGGGCCCGATGCCGGGCTGATCCTCATCAGCACCGAGTCCGGGAGGTAGTAGAAGCGGCCGACGGTCCGGGGGGTGTTCTGTCCGAGGGTTGCGTCGATCTTGACGTCGGTGATGAGGCGCGGCGAGACGGCCAGGATCTCCTCGTCGTTGAGTACCGTGAACGAGGCGGCCGGTGCGCATCCGAAGTGCACGGCGGTGGTGTTGCCCGGTCCTTCCCCGATGATTTTCACCGCTGTCCCACCCGACAGGGCCCCCACGTCGGGGTGCGCACCGGACGGCGTGGGCAGCACGCCCACCGTCTCGTTGCCGTTGTTGACCACGTAGACCTCACGGCCGTCCGGCGCGACCACCAGCCAGGCCGGCGCGTGGAAGCCCGGCACCGTATCGATGATCTCGTGGTGGACGAGGTCGAGGACGGAGAGGCTGTCATCGCCGTCGCGCGCGATGTACGCCAGCAGTCCGTCGGGGCTGATCGCCACGCCGAAGGGGATGGGCAGCCCGGAAACCGTCTGGTGTGCGTGGCCGTGTCGATGATGACCAGTCTGTTGCCGCCGTACTCCGTCACATAGACGCGCTGCCCGTCGGGCGAAACCGCCACCCCCCGCGGGAAGACCAACCCGGGGAGGGTCGCGTTGACCGTGTTGGTGGCGGTGTCGATAACCGTGACCGCGTTCGAGCCCTCCTCGGTGACGTAGACCTCCGTCCCGTCGGGTGTGACCGCCAGATTGCGCGGCCCGGTGCCCACCGGGACCGAAGCGATGAGGGTCTGGGCGCCCGTGCTGATCACATCCACCCGGTTCCCGCCCTGGCTGGCCACGTAGAGCCGGGAGCCGTCGGGTGACACTGCCAGGCCGAGGGGCTTGTTCAGCCCCGGGATGCTGGCGGTGACGGTCCTGGCGGCGGTGTCGATGACCGCCACACTGTCGGTCCCGAAGCAGGCCACGTAGGCGCGCAGCCCGTCCGGGGTGATCACGATCCCCCACGGCCCGCTGGTCACAGCGATGGTGGTGATAACGCTCCGGGTGGTGGTGTCGATGACGCTGACGCTGCTGCTCCCGAAGTTGGTCACATAGACGTACCGGCCGTCCGGGGTGATCGCCGCCATGATGGGGGCGTGCCCCACGGGGATCTGTTCCACCAGCGACAGTTCTTTTGTGTTCATGACACCATTCACCTTGGAGTGTCGTCGGCATGGGCGGGTGACGGAAGCCCCCGCCGGAGCGCCTTGGGGTGACGGCTGCCACTGAGGGGCGCCAGCGCGGTCGTGCGGCGCTCTGTGCGGTGAGGAAGAGCGTGAAGACCTCTACGCCAGGGGCTCAACACCTGGCAGGCAGGTCATTCGACGTGACGCGCATGGGCGCCGGGCTCTGCGGCGCGACCGTCATGCTCACTTCGAGTTGAGTAAAGCAGTGGCGTGGTAGGCGCGACAGGTGCAACCGAAGCACTCAGGTGTTGGTGCGAAAATCCACTTAAGAGCCCAGAAGGGGATGCCGTGCACCGGGGTGCGCCTGCCGTCGGCGCCCGCGCGATCCGCCCCCTCCGCTCCACCGCGCCCCGCTGGACGCCGAGGCGCACCGGCCGGACACTCACCTCCGACCCCTGACGGGGCTCCGACGCTGGGCGCGGAGTCGGCCCTCGTGGGGCGGCGGACGCCGGGAGCCAAGGCGCCTTGGGCCGGCCGGAGGAGCCGCCTTGCGGCCGTCGACCGGAGCAGGGGCCGGCCGAGCGTGGGCTGTCCGCCGATCTCTTGAACCGACCCTGTCGGCTGGATCGCAAAACACACGCAGGGGCGCGCAACAGCGCACGAAGCCGAGGAAGGCACTCTTAGCCTACGGTCATACAAAGCCCTCAGTGCGCCAGTTTCACCTGTCGCCCTCTTCACCCCATGGCTTTAATCAAGGCAAGCGAGATTGACGGCGCCCCGTGATGTGGCGCCGCTTCGCTGCGCAAGGACGACCCGCCCCCGGGCGCCGGCCCCGAGGCAACGGATCTCCCCATGCCTTCCGCCCCACTGCCCACTGGGACCTCCCTTGCGGTTGCGGGCCGCGTCAGCCATCCGCCTGCTCGTGCAACCCAGCAGAGCGGCACGTTCGAAGGAGAAAGACCATGGCAACCATCACCTCGTTAGTGGACACGACCACCACCACCAACCAGGGCAAGCCCGGGGACACCGTCCAGATCAACGGAACCGGTCTCTCCGCCACCACGCGGGTGAACTTCGGTGCGGCAGTGGTCGCCCCGACAGGCGTCACCGCCACCCAGGTCACCTTCGTGATCCCCAGCGCGGCGCCCTGCTCCGGCCAGGTCTCGGTCAGCGTCACCAGCAGTGCCGGCGCCACCAGCAACGCGCTGCCGTTCTTCGTCGCCGCCACGCCGACCACCACGGGACTGAGCGTCACCTGTGTGTCTGCCGCCACGGGTGGGCCCGTGACACTGTTCGGCACCAACTTCCTCACCGGATCGCAGGTCGGGGTGGGCACCGTCGGCAACGTAGCGGTCTCCCCCACCCAGTCGAGCCAGGTCACCTTCACCGCACCGGCCAACCCGGGCCAGGTCGGTACGGTATCGACCCAGCCGGTGACCATCACCACCGCCGGCGGTACCAGCACCTCGGGCACCACCCTGATCGACTACTACCTCGCGCCGACCATCACGTCGGTGCTCCCCACCTCGGGTACGGCGGGGGACCAGATCACCATCAACGGAACCGGCTTCATCGGCGTCGACACCGTCACCTTCACCGACAGCGCCGCCGCCACCGCCACCGCCCTCTTCACCCCCGTCAGCGACACCCAACTCGTCGCCACCGTGCCCGGCGGACTCGCCACCGGCGCCGGGACCATCACGGTCCACACCTGCGGCGGCAACTCCAACGCCCAGGCCTTCACGATCACCTGACCCTCGGGGACTACCGGGCTCCCGCAGCACGACCACCACGTCGCCGCCCGCCCCGCAGCGCCGCGCGCTGACGGTTGGCCACCCGAGCCGCGCCCTGGCCGACAACTGCCGGCCAGGGCGCGGTCCTCTCAGGCTTACGAGAAGGAGAAGAGCATCATGGCCCCCGTAGTGACCAGCGTCAGCCCCAGCCAAGGGCCCCCAGCGGGAGGCACCAGCGTCACCCTCACCGGCTCCGGCTTCACCGGCGCCACTTTGGTCAGGTTCGGCCCCACCGGCACCAACTTCGTCATCGTGAGCGACAGCCAGATCACGGCCAAGACCCCCGCAGGAACCGGCACGGTCCAGGTCACCGTCACGGCGCCGACAGGAACCAGCACCCAGAACGTGCTCTTCACCTACGCCGCAGTCCCCTCCCTCAGCAGTCTCAGCCCTGCCTCGGGCCCCGCCTCGGGCGGCAACACGGTGACCCTCAACGGCACCAATCTTTCCGGGGCCATGGCGGTGTTCTTCGGTTCCAGCCCCGCGACCATCCTCACCAACACCGCGACGCAGATCACGGTCGTTGCGCCGGCCGGACCGCCCTCTTCCGTCGGTGTCACGGTCATCACGGCCGGCGGGATCAGCAACGCCCTCAGCTACACCTACGTCGCCGCTGCGACGCCGGTTCTCAGCAGCCTCAGTCCCACATCAGGCCCCACCTCAGGCGGCAACACGGTGACCCTCAACGGCACGAACCTCACCGGCGCCACGGCAGTGTTCTTCGGTCCCAACCCCGCGACCATCCTCACCAACACCGGCACCCAGATCACCGTCAGCGCACCGGCCGGACCGCCCTCCTCGGTCACCGTCACCGTCACCACCCCCAGCGGCACCAGCAACCCCCTCACCTATACCTACGTCGCTGCTGCGACGCCGGTCCTCAGCAGCCTCAGTCCCACATCGGGCCCCACCTCAGGCGGTAATACGGTGACCCTCAACGGCACCAACCTCACCGGGGCCACCTCGGTGAAGTTCGGCACGAACCCGGCCACCATCCTCACCAACACCGGCACTCAGATCACCGTCAGCGCACCGGCCGGGCCGCCCTCCTCGGTCAACGTCACGGTCACCACGGCCGGCGGCACCAGCAACCCGCTGCCTTACTTCTACATCGCCGCGCCCATCGTGAACGATCTGTCCACGCATCTCGGCCCGGCCACCGGAGGCAATACCGTCACCGTCTTCGGCAGCAATCTGACGCTGACCAGCGCCGTGAACTTCGGGGGGAATCCGGCCACCGGCATCACCGTGGTCTCCGACAACCAGTTGACCGTGACCGCTCCGGCCGGATCCGGCACCGTCGCCGTCACCGTCACGACACCGGGCGGGACCAGCACGACGGCCACCGGGAACCCCTACTACACGTACCTCGCAGCGCCCGTCCTGACCAGCCTCACCCCCTCCCACGGCTCTGACCTCGGAGGCGACGCGATCGTGCTGGGCGGCAGCAACCTCACCTACACCGACGCGGTGACCTTCGGCGGCGTACCCGCCACGTTCGCGGCGATCTCCGACACCCAGGTCGTCGCCACCAGTCCGGGCGGAGCGCCCGGCACGGTGAATGTCGTGGCGCACACCCCGGCCGGGAACAGCAACGCCCAGCCGTACGTCTACGACCCGTCCTGAGCCACCGCGAGCTTGTTCCTTCGGTTCCGCAAGCAGCAACTCCCTTCCTTCCTCCGACAGTTCGTGGTTCCGCGCCAGCCGCGGGCCGGTCGTGGGCCGGTGTCTGCCGGACATCGGGAAGTCGGGCGCCCCGCCCGCCCGATGGCCGGTACGACGCATCGGACGTCGACGCCTGCAGACCCTCGACGGTGAGTTGGGGGGTGCCTGACCTGCCCTCAGCAGACTGCGGCCCAGGCCCGCTTCGGTCTCACGTCACATGTGATCCGTAACCCTGCACGACCGAGCGATGTAGGGTGCTGCTTCATTATGAAGGAGGTACATAATTCACCGGAACTGACCAGCGACCCCGACGGTTCCCTCTACGATCCCGGGGTCCGAACGTCCATGCAGGCCTTCGCCGGGGGCGGCGCGACCCTCGCACTGGAGGCGGCCGCTGCCGTCCGTTCGGCTTCGCAGGCCATCGACCGACTGCGTTCGCATGGCGCGGGCGGGCGGGGTCTCAGTGCCGGGGCGCTCGATTTGCTCGCACGACTGCCCACGGCCTCCGAGGAAGGGCTCAGCATCGGGGAGCTGGCCCGTGCGTCCGGTGTCAGTTCGCGCAACATCACGGGACTGGTCGACACACTGGAGCGCGACGGCCTGGCCCAGCGGGTCCAGAACCCGCGCGACCGCAGGTCGGTGCGCGTCCGGATCACCCCCTCCGGACGGGGTGGTTGGATGCCTTCAGGCAACCGACCCAGCGTGCCATGTCCGCCGTCTTCCGGGACTTCAGCGAGGACGAACTCGTCCACATCCGGCACCTGTGCCTGCGCCTGGCGGAGAACCAGCACAAGATCGAGCGGTACCTGAACAGCGTCCCGCCGGACGAGCCGGCTTCCTGAACCGACCTTTGGAGCACCACGTGCCCACTGGCTCACCCGTCCGCGAGACCGTCAGGGCCTACGCCGACGCCCGGTTCCGCGGCGACATCACCGCGGCCGCGCTGACCGGCGACGGCTTCGTCTTCCGCAGCCCCTTCATCACGTCCGGCAGCCGGCACGGCCACCTTGACGGACTCGAAGTATGCACCGACCCGGCTCGCCGGCACGCTGATCTGGGCCGACACATGGCCAACGATGCCTCACCGCAACGCGCACCCCTGTCGCCCGGGGGCCACGCATGACCAACTTCAGCGCGCCGAAAACGGCATTCAGGCATCCTCCGCTCACGGCGTGAGACGCGTCAGACCCAGCTGACGTGTCCTCCAGGCGCCGGCTGGTACAGGCACCAGACCACGAAGAGCCGTAGGGCGATCAGGCCGTTCGCAGCGTCGCGGAGAGGCGGGGGCGACCGAAGAGGGGGGATTCTTAGGCCGTTTGGCGCCACGCCATGACGGCGATGGCATCTGCTCCGCACCGGCGTGCTTCCATGCCGTCACGGAGGTGTTCACATGGTGGCCGAAGACCGACAGCAAGACAGCTACCCGCACGGGGGCGCGCCGCGGCGGAGTGTGCTTGCCGCAGCCGCCCTGGCTCCGGTGCTGGCCGGCGCCCCGTCCCCGGCTCGTGCCCTGTCCACCGGGACGGCAGAGGTGAACAGCCGTGGCCTGATGAAGCCGGTCTCCACTGGCCTTTCGCACTGGAAGAGCGTGGCCAAGACGTTGGGCCGGGCAGGCGACATGAAGCGCAAGATCATGTATCACACCGCCTTCCCGCGCCACGATCTGCGGGTGAAGTCGCGTCACGTCGTCGTCAAACCGGCGCTCGCCCTCGGCTCGCACGTGTCCTTCGTCCGTTACGCCGACAAGAGCACGATGATGATGGGTGATGTGGTCGTCACCGAGCATGAAATGCAGCCGTTCACCGATGCACTGTACGAGCACAAGATCGGGCTGACCGCGATCCACAAGCATCTTCTTTCTCAGAATCCCCATATCTGGTGGATCCACGTTCATGCACACGGTCACCACCCACTGGCGCTGGCCCGCGGTCTCCGAGCAGCCTTCAACCGCACCGATACCCCGCCTCCGCTGCCGTCGACCCGGCGGCAGCACATCGACCTTGACACCGCTGGCATCGATGCCGCGCTGGGCGTCAAGGGCTCCGCCGACGACGGCATCTACAAGTGCGTCTTCGTCCGCCGCGAAACCATCACGGACGGCAATCGGGTACTCCCCCCGGGCCTGGGATCGACCAGTGCGTTCAACTTCCAGCCGCTGGGCGACGGCCGAGCCGCGATCAGTGGCGACTGCGCCATGATCGCCAAGGAAGTCCAACACGTCTTGATGGCGCTGCGGCGTGCCGGGGCCGAGCTCGTCGAGCTGCACAACCACGGCTTGACGGACGAACCTCGTCTGTTCTTCGTCCACTTCTGGGCCGTCGGCGATGGCGTCCGGCTCGCCCGGCGCCTACGCGCCGCGGTGGACGCCACCAACGTCGTGCCGGCCGGCTGACCCCGGCAGAGAAGGGTTCGCGGCCCGGCGCGACCGGGCTTGGGGCTGTCTGTCGTCATCTACACCGCGCGGGTCACAACCGTATTGATGGGTTGTTGGGGGACGAGTCACGGCGATGAACTCTTTCCCTCGCCGGGTGCCGCGAGTGCTGCCCAGGCCTCCGGCTGACGCGGGCAGAGTTTTTCGCCGCCGGCCAGCCTCCTCGACCTCCGGCCCTCGGGCAGGCCGGCAGGTCGGCGCCAAGCCCCGGCGAACAGCGCAGAAGTGCCGGAAGGGGCCTCCCCACGCCGCCGGCCGACCATCGACCATCGATCATGGCCAGGCAGTGACAAGCCACTGGTGTGGCCGCGTGGGTGTGAGGCGGACGACCCGGACGAGCAGGCTCTGCTTCGTGGCCTGCTACGGCGTACTGGCCGTCCTGGCGGGACCGATGGCGGGCGACGCGGCGGCCTCACCGCCCTCTGGGACACGCTGGCCGCAGTCCGCCTGGTCTGATCCTGATCCTGATCCCGGACCAGGGCTGGTGCTTCCGTCGCCACAGTGCCCTGGCGGTAGCCGCCCGGTAAGAGTGGCCATTTCGCGGGCAACCGCACGCAGGCGTTCTGTCCTCTGCATGGGCGACACTGTCCGATCGCCATGGAGGAGCCATGAACGCAGCGAGAACACGCCAAGGTGCCCTGGCCGGCGCGGCGTTGGCCGGAGCGGCGCTGGTCGCCATGACGTCCCCGCCCGCCGCCGCGGTCGTCGGAGGGGACCGGGCCGCCATCACGAAGTACCCCTGGACGGTCGCCCTGACGTCGTCGGACGACATGAAGACCGCGGAATGCGCGGGCACGCTCGTCGCGCCGGACAAGGTGCTGACCGCGTCACACTGCGTGAAGCAGGCCACCATCGACAGTGTTCGGGTGATCGGCGGGCGCGAAGACCTCCGGCAGACCGGCAAGGGCGGGGTCCGCAAGGTCGCGAAACTGTGGATCCATCCCAAGGCCCACACCCGAGGGAACGGCGCCATCTACGCGCACGACATAGCCGTCCTCACCCTCAACTCCCCCATGCCGTACCGGACTCTGCCGCTCGCTACGCCGGCGCAGCAGAAGCTGTACGAGGAAGGCACGCCCAACCGGGTCCTGGGCTGGGGTTCCACCACGGGCCGCGAGGACGACGACCGGGTGCCGCCGTTGCAGACGGCGCTCCTCCCCAACCGGGGCGACGAGAGTTGCGTCACCGCGTACGGCAGCCGCCGCTACGACAAGCGCTACACGATGTGCCTGGGCTACCCGGCCGGCGGCGTCAACGCCTGCTACGGGGACAGCGGAGGACCCGTCATCGCAGGTGGGCGGCTGGTCGGCGTCATCAGCGGCGGTGGCAGTTGCACCGACCGCCTCTACCCGGGCGTCGCCAACAAGACGGCTTCTTACTACGCGCTCCTCCAGAGCCAGATAGCCGGACGGACAGCGGGACAGGAAGGAGGGTCCCGATGACGGAACGACACACCTGGGCGCGTGTGCCCGCCCTGGTTGCCGGTCTCATGACGCTCGTCGCACTCGGCGTCGTCGTCCTGCCGGCACCGGCCGCCCACGCGATCGTCGGCGGGCGGAAGACGAGTACGGCGCAGGCACCCTGGACCGTCGCGATCAACCTGTGGCGGCAGACCGATACGTACCCGCGCTCGGGGCAGTTCTGCGGCGGCACCCTGGTCACGCCGACGAAGGTGGTCACGGCCGCCCACTGTGTGGTCGACGAGGCGCCCACCGATCTGGGGGCCGTCGCGGGCCGCACCGACCTGCGCCGCCATGACGGCACGCTGCGCAAGGTGACCAAGGTGTGGATCCACCCGCGGTTCGGCCGCCATCTGGAGAACGACGTCGCCGTCCTCACACTCGACACACCCATGCCGGGGGCCTACACCCCGCTGCCCCTAGCCAAGACTTCTGACACCGGTCGGTACCGTCCGGGTACCCGCGCACGGGTCTACGGCTGGGGTCTGCTGGACTACGAGAACCGTGCGGCGAACGCCCTGCGGTCGGCGACCTTGCGCGTCCTGCCCGACAGGACGTGTCAGCGGCTCAACCCCGGCGGCGGCTTCGATCCCCGGATGCACGCCTGCGCCAACGACCCGGTCACCGGCGCCCACCACGCCGAAGGTGACAGCGGCGGCCCCCTCGTCGCCGACGGAAAGCTGATCGGGATCGTCAGCTGGCTGGCCAACAGCAACACATCCACCCCCACCCCCGGCGTCTACACACGCGTCTCGGCCTTCTCCCGCGAAATCGCCGATCAGCTCCGGCGGTGAGGGGGATTTCTTGACACGACCGCCGATGGTCTTGGCCCCACTTCGTGCGCCGTTGAAGAGTAGCGGCCAGGCGTCGAGGTCGTCCGCCGGGACCGCGCACCATTCTTCGCCGAGGGCGCCACCGCCGGAGCGCCGCAGGCGCTCCAGGTCGCGGACCGGTGGCATCTCCGGCACAACCTGAGCGAGGCCGCCGAATTTCGCGTCATCCATCCACGTCGTGGCCCAGACCGGCTCACACGGAAGCGCGGACAGCTTGGCCCCGTGCTGAGGATTCATCCTGGTCAGCAGCGGGTGCGCGTCGACCTCACGTAGATCGGGGCCGATCGCACAGGTCGGATACTTCGGGTACTGCTGCGGCTCCGGCCCGAACGGGATATGTGGTCCGTCGACTTTACCGAGCGCAGGAGCTCGGATACCGGCTCTGAACTGCGACTATGCATAGTTTACAGGTCCGTGACGGTGGATGGGGGGCGGTGCCGAGCTCGTCCGGGTGGTCTCATGGGAAGGCCCGTCCACCGGGACGGTGGACGGGCCGTGAGGGTGGTCAGCGAGGCAGGACCACATCGCTGATCCCGGTCGGGGACGCGGGCTTCGAGGTCGGCCACGCGCCGGTCTTGGAAGCGGAGGTTGGAACGGGCTGCCATTGGTCTTGGTAGTCCTGGCCGAAATGCTGGGCTATTTGATGCGGTCGAGGAAGTCCAGCACTCGATCGGTGACCTGCGTTGCGGCGTGTTCGTCGTGCGACGGCAGGCTGCTGTCGGTGAACAGGTGCCTGTCGCCGGGGTAGAGGAACAGTTCGGCATCCGCCGCCATCTCGACGAGCGCCCGGGCTGCGTCCACATCGCCCTCCCTCGCGAAGAACGGATCCGCGTCCATGCCGTGGACGTGGACCGGGACGTCGCCGGGCCAGGTCCCACCGAACTCCGCGACCGGGACGCATGCCTCCAGCAGCAGCGCACCCTTTGCGCCGGGGCGGGTCTGGGCCAGCTTCTGCGCCGGCAGGACGCCGAGCGAGAACCCGAGGTAGACGAGTTCCGCAGGCAGCCCCTCGGCGGCGGCGGTTCCGCGCGCGATGACCGTGCCGAACCCGGTGTCCTCGGCGTAACCCATGCCCTCCTCAAGTCTGTCGAATACCTGCCCCTCGAACAGGTCCGGGACGTGGACGGTGTGTCCGGCCCGTCGCAGCTGCTCGGCAAACTCACGGACGCCGTCGATCAACCCGTGTCCGTGGTGGAAAACCAGCACCTCAGCCATATCGCTCCCCTCGTGCTGCGGTGCCGGTCGGCGCCGCAGCACGAGTATGGCCCGCACCACTGACATCTGCGGGTCGTAGCCGGACGGGATCAGATCGTTGAGGCCGGATCTGTGAGGCGGGCTTCGAGGTCGGCCACACGCCGGTCTTGGAAACGGAGGTTGGAACGAGCGGCCTTGAGGCGTTCGTCGAGGGTACGGTTGTCGGCAGTGAGCCGGCGGACTCGCTGCTTGGGGTGGTGTTCTCGGTGGTGATCCGCTGGCTGGCTTCCTCGGTCCACTCTGCCTGCAAGTCTCGGATCTCGCCGTGGAGTTCACCGATGCGGGTCCGCTGGGTGAGGATCTCGGCGTGAGCGGCCTTGAGGGCGTCCAACGCAGAGTGCGCTTTCTCACCACCCTGGTCGATGCCGCGAACAGTCCTGAAGGCCACGCTTGATCTTTTGAGCGCCACCGCTGCCGGTGAATTCGGTTGCGCCGGATCGGTGTGCCCAGTGGGGTAACTCCATGAGCGGTGCCACGGAGCAGGAGCAGGAGCAACGGGCGACGGCAGGAAGACCATGGGTTCACGCGGCGACCGGCTCCATGGCGCAGGTCGGCGGTGCTCGTGGCCCTGATGCTGGCCGCGTTCACCTTCAACACGGCGGAGAACTTGCCGATCGGCCTGCTGGAACTCATCTCGGGAAGCCTCCGGGTGTCCGTGCCGGCGGTCGGTCTCCTGGTCACCGGTTACGGCGTGGCGGTGGCCCTCGCGTCCCTGCCGCTCGCCCACGTCACGCGGGCCGTGCCCCGACGTCATGTGCTCACGGGACTGCTGAGCGCGCTCGTGGTGTCCAGTGTCGCTGCGGCGTTGGCCACCTCGTACTGGCTGCTCCTTGTGGCGCGGTTGGTGACCGCGCTCGCTCAGGCGTTGTTCTGGGCCGTGATGGGGCCGGTCGCGGTGGGCCTGTTCGCGCCCGAGGTCCGTGGGCGGGTGGTCGGGGCGCTGTCCGCCGCCGGTTCGCTGGCCTTGGTGGTCGGTGTTCCAGCCGAGACCTGGCTGGGCCGACAGAGCACCTGGCAGGTGCCCATCGCCATGGTGGCGGCTCTGGGACTCGTCTCTCTGGTGACGATCGCCGTTGTGCTGCCGACCTCGCGTCCGGAGGAAGAACCCGCCGCCCACGCCACCAGTCCCGACGTCCGCCGGTTCGCGACGGTACTTGCGGCCGGGACCCTGTCCGCCGCCGGAGCGTTCGCGGGATACACCTACGTCGTGACGTTCCTGGGCGACGTGAGCGGGTTCTCCCCCGGCACGGTCAGCGTCCTGCTCGTGATCTTCGGTGTCGCCTGTCTGGCCGGGGTGAGCATCACCGGGGTGTTGCTGGACCGCTTCCCGAGATCCGCGCTGCCCACGGCCGTAGCCACGCAGGCGGTGGGCATGCTCGGCCTCTACGCGGCCGGCACTCATCCGGTGGCAGCGGTGATGTTCTTGGCCGTGATGGGCGGTGCGCTCGGGCCGGTGTTCATGGTCACCCAGCACACGATGCTGCACTGCGCGCCGGGCCGCACCGATATCGCCCTCGCGGCCAACTCCGGCGCCTACAACGCCGGCATCGCGGCCGGCGCCGCCCTGGGGGCACTGGTCCTGCCGCTCGCCGGTGTGCGAGGCACCTTCCTCGTCGGCGGGCTGCTGACCGTGATGGCCTGCGCAGTACAACTCTGCGGCGGGCTGCTACCTGACAGACCGGTCCAGCCCTCCCAGGGCCAGATCTCGGTGGACAACCTGCCTTGACGACACCGCCCTTACGTTCCTGCGCGACTCACGCTCGTCAGAAAAGCGCGCGGCACAGCGACCGCCGCCGAAGCGTTCCGGCCCCTTCCGGCCCCCGGTCGGGCGGGAATCCTGTCTCCGGAAAGCCTGAGGTTAGAGTGAAGGTGGCATGGCGCGACCCGGGCTTGGGGCCGCGGAAGGGGGGCCGATGAGTCAGGCGTTCGGCGGGCGTACTGAGGGGGCGGGCGAGCCTGCCGAGTACACCTCCAGCCGCGGCGCGGCAGTGGGTGCCACCGCGGCCGTGATTCCCCTCTTCGGTCTGGTTCCCGCGCTCTCGTCGTCGGACAGTCCGATCACCACCGTCCTCGCGGCTGCCTGTGCCCTGGCTCTCTTCGTAGTCTCCCAGGTGGCCATTTCGTGGTCCTACCACACGGCCCGGCTCGACGAGCGGTTCCGACTGGCGCTGCTGGTGCCCCTCGCGGCGCTGTCCGTGGTGCTCCCGCTGTGGCTCGGCAAGGACTGGACGATCCTGCTGACGTATGTGGCGGCTGCCTGCGCGGTGGCCGTGCCGCCCAGGCTGACTCTGCCTGCGCTGGCCACCTCGGTCTCGCTGGCCGTCTTCGTGGCCGAGCACGTCGAGGGAACGGACACCACCTCGCTGGTGGTGATGACCGCCGCGGTCGGCCTCACCATGACCACCTACCGTCGGATCCTCGACCTCAACGCCGAACTGCGACGCACCCGCCGCGAACTGGCGCGTGCCGCGGTCACCGAGGAACGGCTGCGCTTCGCCCGGGACATGCACGACTCGCTCGGCCATGACCTGCTCCAGCTCACCCTCCACACGGAGGTGACGCGACGGCTGTACCGGGCTGGTGAGACGGACGTGGAGGCAGAGCTCCAACAGATCGAGGACATGGGCCGCCAGTGCCTGGAGCGGGTGCGGGAGGCCGTCACCGGCTACCGACGGCTCAGCGTTCCCACGGTGGTGGAGGAGGCCCGGCCGACGCTGGCCGACGCCGGTGTCCTGGTGACGTTCGAGGCCACCACAGACCCGTTGCCGCAGGAAGTGGAGACGGCACTGGGCTGGGTCGTCCGTGAGGCGCTGACGAACGTGGTCCGGCATGCCCGTGCGGGCCACTGCCGGGTCACCCTGTCCGCGGAGGGTGGCCGTGCCGTCCTGGAGGTGCTCGACGACGGCAAGGGGCCCAGCGGGCGTGCGAGGCCGGGGCCGGGGCCGGGTGGGAACGGCCTGACCGGTCTTACCGAGCGGGTCGCTGCCCTCGGCGGCGTCCTCCAGACCGGCGCTGCGCCTGGCGGCGGGTTCCGCCTCCTGGCCGTCGTCCCGCTCACGGGTTCCACGGCCTGTGCAGGCTCTACGGACTGCGGGGGCTGTACGGATTGCGGGGGCTGTACCGACTGCGGGGGCTCTACGGACGCCGGGGTCTCCACGGACTCCGGAGACTCCACGGACGCCGGGGTCTCCACGGACTCCGGAGACCCCGGAGGCTCCACGGCCACGACCTCCCTCACCAACTCCCTTACGAAAGGCATGCCGTGATCCGGGTGCTCGTCGCCGAGGACCAGGCCATGGTGCGCAGCGCCATAGCGACCCTGTTGGGCCTGGAGACGGACATCGATGTGGTGGGCCAGGCAGGTGACGGGCCCGGGGCGGTGTCAGCCGCGCGAGAGCTGCACCCGGACCTGTGTCTGCTGGACATTGAGATGCCCGGGGGCAGTGGGCTGGACGCCGCAGAGGTCTTGCATGCCGAGCTGCCCGACACGAAGATCCTCGTCTTCACGATTTTCGACCGCCCCGGCCATCTGCAGCGCGCGCTCGCGGCGGGAGCCAGCGGCTTCATCGGGAAGAACCGGCCGGTGGACGAGCTTGCGGTGGCGATCCGCGAGGTGATGGCCGGGAAGACCGTGATGGACCCCGCGCTGGCTGCCACGGCACTGCGCGCCGCGCCCAACCCGCTCACCCCCAGGGAGCGGGAGGTCCTGGCCGCGGCGATCGACGGGTCACCGATCCCCACCATCGCGAAGCGGGTGCACCTCTCCGAGAAGACGGTGCGCAATTACCTGTCCTCGGCCATCCAGAAGACGGACTGCGCCAACCGTTTCGAGGCGGCGCACACGGCCCGCGAGAAGGGGTGGTTGTAGGGCCGACGACCGCAGGATCACAAGGGCCGCGGCGGCGAGGCGGTCAGCGGCGCGCTGGAAGGTTCCGTCCGGTGGCAGCCCCGCTGCCGGCGCAGCTGCCCGTCTCGTCGTCCTCCTCGGCGGCGTCGTGCGCACCGACCAGGAGCGGTGCGAGCCAGTCGGGCTGAACGGCGGCGGCCAGAGCGGCCGCCTCCGCGAGCGGAAGATCCAGGAGGCTGTAGTGCTGGCGCCCGGCCGCCGTGGCCATGGTGAGGTGGGCCACCCCTGACCGGCGCTGGATGAAGGACTCGTGGAAGACCCAGCCGACAGCCGCGTCACCGGACAGGACCTGGCGACGCCTCACCAGCGAACCCTGACGGATCACCAAGTGGCCTCCTTCCAGGAGGGCGTGGCCGAGATTGCGATAGCGGTCCCGGCCCACCCACTCGGCGAGCGGGAGCAGCACCAGGGATGCCGGGCACAGC
Source organism: Streptomyces sp. NPDC021749 (assembly GCF_040640655.1). Classification (NCBI taxonomy): domain Bacteria; kingdom Bacillati; phylum Actinomycetota; class Actinomycetes; order Kitasatosporales; family Streptomycetaceae; genus Streptomyces; species Streptomyces sp. NPDC021749. The sequence continues at coordinate 40,137 of NZ_JBFACE010000044.1, forward strand.
CAAGGGGGCCACCCGGCCCACAGTGACAGCGCACCGGTCAGGGCGACGGCCGCCACGGCCGCGGTCCAGGCCCTTGTGAGCCGGCGGCGCCTGGCCCCCTCTCCGTGCGGGGTCAGCAGACAGTCCATCGGCGCCGCATTCCCGTACACCGCCGCACCGACCTCGCGGGCGCGGGCGAGCGGCACCGGGGGCAGCAACAGCGAGCCGGCCTCCTCCCCCCTCCGCCCGCCGCGCAGGCCGGTGGCGATGGCCGTGCAGCGGGCGCCACGGACGAGACGCAGCGGCAGGGTCTCGCTGATCTCGACCCCTCTGAGCCGACGCTCCTCGATGGTGACCGAGCGTGTGGTGACCACGCCGCGGGTCAGGTGCAGCGTGCCGTTACCGCGCCGGGTGAGCCGGAAGTTCCCAAACGACACCACGTAGCCGAGGGTGCCGAGCAGCGACACCGCCACCACTGCCAGTACGGCGACCTCCCCCACCGCCAGTGGCGTCGGCAGTGAGGAGAGCTGCCGCAGGAACAGGCGTACCGGAGGGAAGCGCTCGGGGCCGAGCTCAGCGGCGTTGAGGAACGCGACGGCCGACGTCAGCAGCACACCGAGGCCCGCCAGTCCACTGAGGGTGAACGCGCCGAACCGCGCCCATGCCGGCCGGAGCACGGCGATCACCTCTTCCCCTGCAGCGTCCGGTTCCCCACACCCCTCTCCATGCCTGTCGTCAAGGCGTTGTTCACGCCCCTGCTCCGAGCGCGAGGGGCGCGGCTTCGCGGCGCAGGTACGGCCGGGCCGTTCGCCCCCGTCCGGGTGGGGCCGCGATGTCTCGGCGTCGACGTCCTGGGCCGAGTCGGACTGCGGCGCGGTGGGCGCGAACCGGTCAGCACGGTGCAGCAGTTCACTGCGCAGTCGCTCGGCCGCCGAGGCGTCCAGTGCGTTCAGCACCAGCCCCTCACCACCTCGACCTGACCGCCCCGTGCCGATGGCCAGCCTCCGCAACCCCAGCACCCGCTGCAGCACACCAGCGCTGACATCGACCGACCGGATGCGCTCCCGGCGAACGGACAGCACCTCCCGGCGCAGCAACCCCCGGCTGACCTGCACGTGATCGCCCGTCACCCGATACCTGGTGGTGAAGTAACGGCCCAGCCCCATCGCCAAGGCCGGTGCGAGACCGATCAGGCTCCAGGGTTTCTCACCACCGTGGCCGAGGATGAAGACGCCCAGAACCACCGGCAGCAATCGGAACGTCTCGTGGAGGGGATGGACGGCCAGCATGCGCGGGCTCAATCGCCGCCACGCACGTTCCCGCTCAGCGTCCTTCGCCGGCGCTCCCCCGGCGGATACGTTGGCCTGCTCCTTCATGTCGCGTCTCCCGGAGTTTCGCCGGCCTGGACGGTGAGTTCCTCCACCAGACGTGCCGCCACGTGCTGGTCCAGTGCTTGGATCCGCACCGGGCCTCGCGCCGAGGCGGTCGTCACCGTGACGTCGACCAAGCCGAAGAGGGATGCGAGCGGCCCTTGTCGGGTGTCTACGGTCTGGATGCGGGTCACGGGGACAATCCGCCGCTCTTGGTTGAGCCAGCCTGTCCGGGTGTAGACGGCCACCGGCGCCGCCTCCCAGCGGTGCACCCGGAACCGCCAACGGGGCATGACGGACAGGTGGAGGGCCGCCAGCATCACCGTCACCCCCATCAGCAGGCACTGCGGGCAAGGCAACGACAGATGCGGCACCCTCTCAAGCGGGTCGCTCAGCAGCCATCCGGCTTCCACAAGCAACAATGCGGCCCACCCCAGTCCGGCGCGGACCGCCCAGAACAGCGGGGCACGGCGGCCGGCCGTCCCTCTGGGCGTCCGCAGGCGCACTCCGGCCCTTCCGGCAGGGCCGGTCATCCTGTCCACGGTCGTCTTCATCACCACGCCACACTGACCCCACCACCGCCCCGGCCCCCAGAGGCCCGTGTCCCGACTCACCCAGGACACCTGTCCCGGAGGGGACGACGGGCCGACGGGCCGGCCTTGGGGCTGCCCCGACCGCTCCTGCGGCACCAGTCGCACCTTCTTGCCAGATCCAAGGGATCTGGACCTGTCGGGCCCCTCCCTTGAGGGCCTGCATGGTGGCCCGCAGGTCACCGAGTCGATCGCGCTGACGGCGCAGCCGGCCAGTCCTCGTCCGCCGATGCGGTCGCCAGGTTTGCGCCCGGTTTGTGCCGGGTTTGCCCCGCCCGAGGGAGCGGGCGCTCCGGGCGAGCGCCGCGGCCGCTCGACTGGCGCACGACCATTTGAGAGTTTCCGCTATGTCCGGAATATTCATAACGGGTGTGCACGGTGTGCGCGTCTTCCCGTGGCTACGTTCTGTAGCGCCACGCCCTACCACTGCTACCACTGTGATCCCCCCGGCGTCCCGTCCAGGAGGAGTTCCGGCATGACCGCAACCCGGGTGCGCCCTGAGTCGCCGCCCGTCATGGAACAACTCCCCCTCCCCCCGCTGCGAGCGTCTCGGGAGATCCAGGAATGCAACGAGGAGTACCCCCTGCGCGCGGGCGCGGCGAGACGGCCGGCTCCCGCGTGGACGGCCACCGCATCGTGCGCCGGGGCATCTCCTGCCGACGGAACTCGGCCTGGGCCCGAAGGGCGACCTCACGAACATGGCGCAGTTCCTCACCGCCAAGGGCTTGGTCTACGCCTTCACCCCCTCCCTCACCACGCTCCGCCACCTCGCCGCGGGCGATCCACTGCCCCCAAACCGACGGGCCCCTCCCTCCGGTTCATCCGGCATTCCCCCACCTCTGACGTAGGAAGCGACGCATGGACAACAGCCCCTTCACCGTCCCCACCGTTCCCCCGTCCGGCAACGGCCACGGCCCCGAACCCGAACCTCCCTCGGAACTCCACCGGCAGCTCGCCCGTGCCCTGCTCCTGATCGGCCCGAACGACGAAGACCTCAAACTGCGCTATCTCAAGACGCTGATCGACAACGGTCTGCCCCCGACCACCGCCGCCGAGAGCAAGCGTGTCCTGATCGTCGGCGCGGGCATCGCCGGTCTGGTCGCCGGTCACCTGTTGAAGAACGCCGGCCACGAGGTGACCATCCTGGAGGCCAACGCCAACCGGGTGGGTGGCAGGCTGAAGACCTTCCGTACCGAGGACCCGAAGAAGCCCGCGTTCTGGGACGAGAAGCAGTACGCCGAGGCCGGGGCGATGCGGATTCCGGACTTCCATCCGCTCACCCTGGCCCTCATCGACAAACTCGGCCTGACCCGAAGGCTGTTCTACAACGTCGACATCGAACCGGGCACCGGCTGCGAGAACGTGCCCGTCCCCCCGGTCGTCTACCACTCCTTCAAGAACAACGAGAAGTGGCAGTACGGGAACGAGAGCTCCGAATTCAAGGCGCCGAACAAGGCCAACCGCACCTGGATCCGCACCAACCGCGTCCAGGCCCGCAGGAGGGACTACGCGCTCAATCCACGCCCCGTCAACGAGGGCTTCAACCTCTCCGGCAGCGAGGCGTGCACGCAGGTGTCCCAACTGGTCCACCAGGCACTGGAACCGGTCCGGGACTACTACTCCGTCCTCAAGACCAACGGCGAGCGCGAGAACAAACCGTTCGAGGAGTGGCTGGACGGCTGGGCCAGGGTCGTCCGGGACTTCGACGGCTACTCGATGGGCCGCTTCCTCCGGGAGTACGCGGGCTTCAGCGACGAGGCGATCGAGGCCATCGGCACCATCGAGAACATGACCTCCCGCCTCCACCTGGCCTTCTTCCACACCTTCCTGGGACGCAGCGACATCAATCCCAACGCCACCTACTGGGAGATCGACGGCGGCAGCTGGAAACTCCCCTACCGGCTCGCGGACGGCCTCAAGAACAACATCCAGATGGGCCAGCGGATGACCCGCCTGGAATACCTGGACCCCTGGAGCGACGCCGCCACCAGTCGGGTCACCCGGTCGTCCGGGCACCGGGTGGAGATCGAGACGGTGAGCGAGCAGGACCCGCAGGCCCCGCCGCTGACCTGGGAGGGCGACCTGGCCATCGTCACCGTCCCGTTCTCCAGCCTCCGGTTCACCCGGGTGAACCCGCCGTTCTCCTACAAGAAGCGCCGCGCCATCATCGAGACCCACTACGACCAGGCCACCAAGGTACTGCTCGAATTCTCCCGCCGCTGGTGGGAGTTCACCGAGGAGGACTGGAAACGGGAGCTCGGCGAAGACCTGTACCGGTGGTACCAGCAGCAGGGCGAGGACGAGGCCGAGGCCGCACGGGCCATGCCGGAGCACCTGCGCAACGCCCCGCACGGGCCGCTCGGCCTCCTCAGCGGGGTGGCGGACACCGAGATCAGCGAGGCACAGCTGAAGCACTACCGCAACTGGACGCTACAGCAGGCGCCGGTCCGGGAAGCCAGCCATGTCATCGGCGGCGGCTCCACCACCGACAACCCCAACCGCTTCATGTACTACCCGTCCCATCCGGTTCCCGGCAGTGAGGGCGGCGTGGTCCTGGCCAGTTACAGCTGGTCGGACGACGCGGCGCGGTGGGACTCCATGGACGACGACGAGCGCTACATCTACGCCCTGCGCAACCTCCAGACTCTCCACGGCCGCCGCATCGAGGCGTTCTACACCTTCCACGGCCGGACCCAGAGCTGGCTGCGCGATCCGTACGCCTTCGGCGAGGCCGCCGTCTACACCCCGCACCAGATGACCAGCTTCCATCTGGACGCGATGCTGCCGGAGGGCCCGATCCACTTCGCCGGCGAGCACATCTCCCTCAAGCACGCCTGGATCGAGGGCGCGGTGGAGACCGCCGTGGCCGCCGCCATCGCGGTCCACGAGACGCCGCGGCCGGCCGACCTCGCCGCCATGGAACCCACAGCAGCCGACCGTCCGCAGGAGGTTCTGACGTCATGACGACCACCAAGCACGGCGCATGGAACGTGGGCCGCTACCTCGCCACCCGTCTCCAACAGCTCGGCGTCAGCCACCTGTTCGGGGTACCGGGCGACCATCTCGGCCCCTTCCTGTCGATCATGCAGGAGACCACCGACGTGCAGTGGGTCGGCACCCCCACCGAGGTGGGAGCCGGCTACGCCGCCGACGCCTACGCCCGGGCCAAGGCCGCCGACGCCGACCCGGACAAGGGCGAGGTGGCCATCGGCGCGGTCGCCGTCACCTACAGCGTGGGCTCCTTCAACCTCCTCAACCCCATCGGCGGCGCCTACGTCGAACACGTACCGCTGGTCGCCATCAACGCGGCCCCGTCCTACGAGCAGTGGCTCAACTACCAAGCGATCGGCCTGCTCACCTCCCACATGAGCCAGCGTCGCGAGAGCAACCTGGACGTCTACCGCCAGGTCACCGTCGATGCCCAGGTGATCTCCAACGCCGCGCTGGCTCCCGTCCAGATCGACGCCGCGCTCACCGCCTGCCTGTCCGAGCGCCGGCCGGTCTACCTGGAGATCATGGACGATGTCTGGAAGGCGCCCTGTCCCGAACCGACGGGCACGATCGAACGCCGGGTGCGCCCGTACACCGCCCGCGACGACGAGATGTGCCGGGCCGCGGTCAAGGCCACCGTGGAACTGATCGACCGGCACCGCAACCCCATTCTGTGGGCCGGTGAGGAGATCGAACGCCAGCGGCTGGAAGGAAAGTTCACCGCACTGGTGGAGAACACCGGGATCCCGTTCTGCACCACCATCGGCGCCAAGTCCGTCGTCTCCGAGAACACCCCGGGCTTCTCCGGCGTCTACAACGGCAAGGCCAGCGATCCCAAGGTGCGTGAGACCTTCAAGGCACACGGCTGCCGGATCGGGCTGGGCACCTGGTCGACGTCGAAGAACCTCGGCGGCGAGCAGGCGCTCGGCGATGACTGGGCGGTCGCCGTGCGCGACGGCGTCAGCGTCGGCGCCAGGTACTTCCCCAGCGTCCAGCTCCCGTACTTCATCGAGGAGCTGGAGAGGGCTCTGAGGGAACGCTACGGCCACCGCGGTCTGGCCGCCGACGCCTTCGCGTACGCCCATGACCGGGGCCTGGACGTACCGGCGAGCACGGATACCTACCTGTCCGGCCTCAGCTCCTCGGCCCAGCCGGCGGACCTGCCGGTGACGTACGACAGCTTCTTCGAGCACATCAGCGCGTTCCTCCAGGAGCAGACCACCGGCTCGGGCACCGGCGCCACCACGCCCTACACCGTGGTCTCGGACGCCGCGTTCGCCCTGATCGGCTCGATGAACCTGCGCATGCCCGAACGCGCCTCGTACATCGCGCAGAACAGCTGGCTGTCCATCGGCTACTCGGTCGGTGCCACCACCGGGATCGCCCTCGCCAGGAAGCGGCGGAACAAGCGCCCGCTGGTGTTCGTCGGCGACGGATCGTTCCAGGAGACCTGCCAGGAACTCGCCACCCACGTCCGCCAGTTGCTCAACCCGGTGATCTTCGTGCTGGACAACGAGGGCTTCTACGGCATCGAGCAGATGCTGGTCAACCCCTGCTACTTCAAGGGCCGGACGTCCGACGGCGCCGACTTCTACAACGTCCTCCACCCCTGGAACTACGACCGCCTGGCCGAGGTGTTCGGATCCGAGAAGACCCCGATGACCGGCGAGCAGATCCACAACCACGGGCAGCTGACTGCCCTGTTGAACCGCATCGCCAACCCGGACGACACCATCAACACCGGACCGACCCTGGCCCAGATCAGGCTCGCCCGCCACGACTACCCCAAGGCCATGACATACAAGATCAAGGAGAAGTGCCCCGACTGAGGACCGACGGCGGGGACCATACCGGTGGTACCGGTCGAGCCAATGGAGCCGGTCGGGCCGGTCGGGCCGGTCGGGCCGGTGGTACCAGTCGAGCCGGTCGATTGGTCCCCGCCTACCTTTCACGGGAGCAACGCACGCTGCCCAGTCGACCGCGCAGCGGGACCAGTCCAGCTCACCTATGAGATGACCTCTGGGGCAGCGGTGGCGTGCGTTGCTCATCGGTCACCTGGGAGGGGGCTTGGCACGGGTGGGCGGTGGCGGTGCCCTGGTCGACCAGGTCCTCGTAGACCGCGACCTTGTGCCCGATCAGGTCCAGGGACTGGGTGAGCCGGCCGATCTCGGCGGCGACGCGCGCATGGTGCTCGCGCATGAGCGCGAGGCGTTCCTCCTCGTTGTCTGCGCCTTCTCGGACAAGGTCGGCGTAACGGCGCAGCGCGGGCAGGGGTATGCCCGAGGCCCGGAGGATGATGCAGATGGTCAGCCAGTCCACGTCGTCCTCGCTGTAGACACGGCGCCCGCCGGGGCCGCGGCGCACGGCGTTGAGGAAGAGGCCCTGAGGCCTCGCTCCTGCCCGTCTGCGAGCGACGCCACCCTCGACCGGATCGACGCGATCGTGCCGCCCGGGGCGAACCGGTACAACCCCAGCGCCTCGTTCCCGCCGCGCTCTCTGACCGACACCGCCTTGCGGCGCCGGCCCCTCGCCGAACGCGCCGCGGCCTGAAGAGTCGGCCTACGGGGCCAGCCCGGGGCGGCGGTGGGCCAGCGCAGCGCGCATGAGGCGGCGAGCGCGGCGCGCGGCGCCCTCGTCGCCGAGGAGTTGGATCTCCTGATTGGCGGCCATGGCGAGGCCCGTCAGGGTGGACACGAGTTCCTCGGGGTCGAGGTCCGGGGCGAGGTCGCCGGCGGCACGCGCGGTGGTGATCTGCTCGGCGAGGAAGCCCCGCCAGCGGGTCACCGCGTCGTACAGGCGGGCGCGCAGCTCACCCGGCTGCCCGTCGAGTTCGCATGAGGCTGCCGTGACGAAGCAGCCGTGGGGGAACGGGCTGTCGGCCAGGTAGGCGCACCAGGTGTCGATCACGGCGTGCAGGCATGGCAGACCCGGCTCCGCAGCGCGGCCGGGGGCCGCCACTGCCTCCGTGAACAGCTCAACTGCCCGGTCCAGTGCGGCGAGTTGGAGCCCGGCCCGGGAGCCGAACGGGCCGACGACGCCGGCCTTGCTCATGTCGAGCGTCTCCGCCAGGGAGCCGATGGTCAGCCCGGACAGTCCCGCGCTGGAGGCCTGGGTCACCGCGACGCTGACGATGCGGTCGCGGGTACGCCGGGCCTCCTCCGCCGATTTCCTCATGCCCTCGATCTTATCGATCGACCGTCTGCTAAGTTGGCGAACGATCGTACGGTAAGTGGGTCATGGGGCCGATGGTGAGGTGTTTCGTATGCGTACGCGTACGCGTACGCGTACACGTATGCGTATGCGTATGCGTATGCGTATCCGCCGGCTCGGCCGGGCCGGGGGTGGAGCTCGAAGCGCACGGCGAAAGCCTGGTCATCGACCTGCTCGGGCGGCCCGAAGGCAACCCGATGGCGGCCCGAAGGCAACCCGATGGCGTTCTGGAGGGGACGCCCGCGGCCGTTCGACCAGGGAATCCCCGAGGCGCTGCGCCCACTGACCGCACGCATCTCCAGAACCCACGAGTAGAGAGGGACCGCCCCCATGCGTGTTACTCGTACACCACAACCCACCGCTACCGCGCCACCCGAGTGGGTCAACGGCGCGGCAGGGATCGAAGAGATCGTTGCCCTCGGGGGATCGTCGCGCTTCCGGGTCGACAGCGTTCACTTCGCACCCGGCGCCCGCACGGCATGGCATCGCCACCCCCTCGGCCAGGTCCTTCACGTCACCGCGGGGACTGGGCTGGTTCAGTGCCGCGGCGGAGAGGTGCACACCATCCGCACCGGCGACACCGTGCACATCGCGCCGGGCGAGTGGCACTGACACGGAGCCTCCCCCACCACCCCCATGACCCACCTGGCCCTCCAGGAAGTCGCCGAGGACGGCACCGAAGCCGAACGCGGGGCCCACGTCACGGAGGCCGAATACCCCAGCAGCCCGCCGACCCCCTGACCGTCATGACGGCGGGCACCACCACGTTGGCGCTCGACTGCCGCGCCGGGCGGCCGGCACCGACCGAGCAGCCGGCACCGACCGAGCAGCTGGCACCGACCGGGTGATCCGCACGAGGTACTCCAGTACGCCGACCGGTCACCTCCCGGAGGGTCCCGGCCGTCGGCCCGACTCTGGTCCAGCCGTCAGTGCAGGTGCCGGGCCTCCGGACCCGCCCGGCTCGCCCGGCCCTCCCAGCCCTCCAGACATGCGCATGCCCTCCTACGCTCGCACCACCCAAGCCACCAGAGCTACGGCAAGTCCAGACCGCCGGGACCTGGGCGAGCGCGGCGGCCGGCACCGGCCCCACCCGGCCGGCCACGTCCGCCGCCGTCCGGTCGCCGCGCAGACCGCGGCGTCACGCCTTGCCAGCCCCCGAGCGTCGCAGGATAGAAATGGACCATGACCGGACATTCAGGGCGCTTCCGGCGTTGGTTGAGCCGCGCGCCCAGCCGTTCCGCTTCCCGGGGTGTCTCCGTTACCGAGAGCGATCCGGACGACCGGCAGGGCGAACACCCTGCGGGGGCCGGGGGCTCGCACGGCCTGCGGGCCTGGTTGACGACACGCAGTGTCGCCCGGGAGGTCTTCCTGCTCCAGCTGGTGCTCGTGGTGCTGCTCATCGCGGCGGCAGTCGTGGCCATCGTCGTCCAGACGCGGCGCGACACCATGACCGACGCCCGGCACCGGACGCTCGCCGCCGCTGAGTCCTTCGCGCACTCCTGGGGGCTCCAGGAGGCGCTGAACAGCGACGATCCGACCGCCAAGCTCCAGCCCCGCGCCGAGGCGGCCCGCAAGGCCTCCGGCGTCGACGCCCTCATCGTGTACAAACTCGACGGGATCACCCTCACCCACAGCGACCCGCGGCAGATCGGCAAACACGTCATCGGCCCCTATGCCGACGCCGCCCGGGGCAAGCCCTTCACCAGGACCTTCCAGGGCGCCCTGGGCCTCTCCGTGATCTCTGCGGCCCCCGTCACGGACTCTTCCGGCAAGGTGATCGCCATCGTCTCCGCACCGGTCACGGTGGAGAACGTACAGAAATCGGTCAACCAGCAGCTGCCCCTCTTCATGGGCACCGCAGTTGGGGCGCTGGCGCTCGCCGGAGGCGGCGCGGGGCTGGTGAGCCGCCGGCTGCGCCGGCAGACCCACGGTCTGGGACCGGCCGAGATGACCCGGATGTACGAGCACCACGATGCGGTCCTCCACGCGGTGCGGGAGGGCGTCCTCATCGTCGGCCGCGGCGGACGGCTGCTGCTGGCCAACGACGAGGCACGGCGGCTCCTGGACCTGCCGGCGGACGCGGAGGGACGCTACGTCGGCGACCTGGGCCTGGACACGCGGACGGTGGACCTCCTGACGTCGGACCGGACCGCCACCGACGAGGTGCACCTGGCCCAGGACCGGCTGCTGGCCCTCAACAAGCGGTCCACCGCCCCCTACGGAGCCCGTCACGGGAGCGTGGTGACCCTGCGCGACACCACGGAACTGAGGTGGCTGACCGGGCGTGCCGAGAGGGCGCGGGAGCGGTTGCGGCTGCTGTACGACGCCGGGGTACGCATCGGTTCCACGCTGAACGTCGAACGCACTGCCTCGGCCCTGGCGCAGGTGGCGGTCCCCCGGTTCGCCGACATCGTCGCCGTCAAGCTGCGGGACCCGGTCCTGCGGGGCGAGGAGCCCGCCGCGGCAGGTGCCAAGCTGCACCGCGTGGCCATCGAGGGCCTGGCGGCGGACCATCCGCTCCACTCCGTCGGCGAGCTGATGGGGTTCGTCCCTGGCACCCCGGTGGCGGCGGGTGTGGACCAGGGCCGCTCCATGGCGGTGCCGGACCTGGCCGGCTCTTCCGAATGGCGGTCCCAGGACCCGGAACGCGCCCGACGCGTCCTGGACCACGGGGTGCACTCCTTGGTGGTCGTACCGCTGCTCGCCCGGGGCGTGGTGCTGGGAGTGGTGGACTTCTGGCGGTCGGGAAGCTCCCCTCCGTTCGACGACGAGGACCTGTCCTTCGCCGAGGAACTGGCGGGGCGGGCCGCCGTGGGGATCGACAATGCCCGGCGCTACACCCGGGAACGCACCATGGCGATGACGCTGCAGCGCAGCCTGATGCCCCGCGGTCTGCCCGAACAGGACGCCCTGGAGGTGGCGCACCGCTACCTGCCCGCCCAGGCGGGAGTGGGCGGCGACTGGTTCGACGTCATCCCGCTGCCCGGCGCCCGGGTGGCGCTGGTCATCGGGGACGTCGTCGGACACGGCCTGCACGCCGCCGCCACCATGGGCCGGCTGCGCATCGCCGTGCACAACTTCTCGGCCCTGGACCTCTCCCCCGACGAGCTGCTGGGCCACCTGGACGAGCTGGTGGCCCGCATCGACGTCCAGGACGAGGACACCGAGGCGGGGCCGGTCATCACCGGCGCCACCTGCCTGTACGTCGTTTACGACTTCGTCTCCGGGCGGGTCACCGCCGCCACGGCCGGCCATCTGCCGCCGGCCGTGGCCTACCCCGACGGCAGGGTGGAGTTCCTGCACCCTCCGGTCTCGCCGCCGCTGGGCCTGGGCAGCGGCCTGCCCTTCGAGCCCACTGAGCTGTCACTGCCGGAGGGCTCCCGGCTGGTGCTCTACACCGACGGGCTGGTCGAGGACCGCAGCCGCGACCTGGACGAGGGGCTGGAGGCGCTGCGCGCCGCCCTCGCCGGACCGGACCGTACGCCGGCGGAGACCTGCGCCACCGTCATGCACGCGCTGCTGCCGACCAGGTCCGCCGACGATGTCGCGTTGCTGGTGGCCCGGACCCGGCGGCTGGACCCGGCACGGGTCGCCGAGTGGGGCGTGCCCCGCGACCCGGCGGCCGTGGGCCCGGTCCGCAACGCCTGCGTCCGGCAGTTGACGGACTGGGGCCTGGCGGACCTCGCCTACGGCACCGAGCTCATCCTCAGTGAACTGATCACCAACGCCGTTCGCTACGGCTCCGAGCCCATCCACGTGCGGCTCCTGCACACACGGAGCCTGATCTGTGAAGTCTCCGACGGCAGCAGTACCTCCCCCCACATCCGCCAGGCGAAGGACACCGACGAAGAAGGCCGTGGCCTCTTCCTCGTCGCGCAGTTCGCCGAACAGTGGGGGACCCGCTACTCCCCCAGGGGTAAGACGATCTGGGCCGCTCAGACGGTCGGCCTCGAAGCCCCGGCTTCGGACGAAATGCCGTGGGAGCAGCTCCTCGGCCATCAAGGGCACAGCGGGGAGGGATGAGGCCGTGGCGTGGCGGCCGCACCGGGGACGGGGGTGGTGCTCGGTGGTGCCTGCCACCCGCGTGTCGTCTGCTCGCCGCTGTGACCTGGCCCGATCGCCGTCCTGACCGAAGTCCGCAAGGGTGCGGAGTACTCTGGTTCGGACCATTGCTCAAGGGAGAAACGTCGGACAGTGGCATGTCGCCTCGGCGTGGCGCCGGGGTCACCCGCATGCCAAGTCGTCGGCGGCCTCCCGGGAGTACCAGGGACACCCGCTCGGCAAATCTGCCGGGTCCCTCGGTGTACCGCCCCACCTCCGGGTGTGCGCCGTCCTTGGCGGTCGGGCCGCTGCACTGGCCGTGCTGCGACAGCACCCCACGTGGCCGGCCCTGTCTGCTCCGCCGGCCACCGGCGGACCGCCCCACCCTGCCTTGCTGGAGGCGTCGTGGCTACACACCATCGGGTCCGCGCAGGCGCTCTCGTCTGCTGTCTGGGACTTGCGGCACTCGGGCTGAGTGCCTGCCAGGGAGGGCGAACCACCCGGCCGGTCGAGCCGGCCCGGGCCGAGTCCGTCGCGGAGGCGGGCGGGACGGCGGCGCTGGTCAAGGCGGCGAAGAAGGAGGGCAGGCTCAACGCGATCGCGCTGCCGCGGCCGTGGGCCAGCTACGAAGGACTGATCAACGGCTTCGAGAAGAAGTACCGCATCAAAGTCGTCGTCGACAATCCGTACGGCCACAGCCAGCAGGAGATCGACGCCATCAAGCGTTACCGCGGACAGGAGCGTGCCCCCGACGTGCTCGACCTCGGGGATTCCTTCGCCCAGTCCGCGGCGCGGCAGAACCTGCTGGCCCCTTACCGGGTCGCGCAGTTCGACCAGATTCCACCGGAACAGAAGGACCCCAAGGCCCGCTGGTACAACAACTACGGTGGGTACATCTCCATCGGCTGCGACGCCGCCCGCGTCCGGACCTGCCCCTACTCCTTCGCGGATCTGCTCGGGCCGGAGTACAAGGGACTGGTCGCGATCCAGGGCGATCCCACGATCGCGGGATCGGCGTTCGCCGCCGTGTACGCGGCGGCACTCGCCAACGGGGGGTCGTTCTCCGACATCCAGCCGGGCATCGACTTCTTCGCCCGGCTCGACAAGATCGGCAACTACAACCGCGCCGACCCCACCACGGCCGCCATCGCCCAGGGCAAGACACCGATCAGCATCGAGTGGGACTACCTCAACCTGCAGCACGTCGACCAGCTCCGTGGGACGGGCGTGGACTGGAAGGTCTCCATCCCGTTCGACGGCAGCTTCTCGCAGTACTACGCACAGGCGATCAACAAGCACGCCCCCCACCCGGCCGCGGCACGGCTATGGGAGGAGTACCTCTTCAGCCCGGAGGGCCAGAACCTACGCCTCGTGGACTACGCCCGCCCGGTGCTGATGGACGTCATGGCGAAGAACGGCACCCTCGACAAGACCCTGGCCTCACGGCTGCCGACGGTCGAGGGCACACCGCAGTTCCCCACCGAGGCCGAGCTGAACCGGGCGTTGCGCACCGTCCGTCACAACTGGCCCCAGGCCGTCGGCGGCTGATCCGTCCTCGCCGGGCCCGGTGCGGACGCAGACGAACCCGCCTGGCACCGTCGACGTCCACTCCCTGTGCTCCTGGCCGCCGCCCGCACAGCGGATCGCGTCAGCGCAGAACCGGACGAGCGCGGACGGTGATGATGGGGTGGGTGCCCCGGCACCGCGCCCTCCCGAGCGCTTCTCGCTCGACGCTGTTCTGCAACGCGATGGCTGCCTTGAGCGTGGTGGTCGCCAGTGATCGCCGGGTCGGGCCGCCGGGCGCCTGACGCCGGACGCCGGACGCCGGACGCCGGACCATGTCACCACCGACGCCCCCGCCCTTGCCAGGCGATACCGGGCCGAACGGGTGACGATGGAAACGACCCCGTCCGACCACATCGTCCCTGGAAGGGTGATCTGGAATGGCCTCCCCCTCAGATTCCACCTCAGGCACCGGCCCTCCCCGCCCGGAAGGCACCGAGCCCCAAGGCGCCTCCGCAACCGAAACCCTGGGGGCCCTGGCGAACGCGGGCTGGCAGATCGCTCTCACCGCGGGCGTGGCCGCGATCGCCTTGGGCGTTGTGGTCCTCGTCTGGCCGAAGGGGACGCTGCAGGTCCTCGGCGTGCTCTTCGGCATCTACCTGCTGCTCGTCGGGGCCTTCCAACTGGCCGCCGCGTTCGGCGCACACGTTCCCGCGCATCTTCGGGCACTACATTTCCTCGCCGGAGCGGTCTCCGTCCTGCTCGGACTGATCTGCTTCCGTGGGACGCTGCAGTCGATCCTGCTGCTCGCCCTGTGGATCGGCTTCGGCTGGCTGATGCGCGGCGTCATGGTGACGGCCACGGCGGTCTCCGCCCCGGCCATGCCGGCGCGGGGCTGGATGGTGTTCTCAGGAATCGTCGGCATGCTGGCGGGCATAGTGCTGATCGTCGCGCCGTTCGCCTCGATCGCCGCGCTCACCCTGGTGACGGGCATCATGGCCATAGTCCTCGGAGTGGTTGAGGTATTCCACGCCATCAGAATGCGGGTCGAAGTCGGCCGTCTCCTTCCCCGCACCCCGCCCAAGCGGCGCCCCCTGTTCCACTCCACGCCACATCCACAGCACTGATCACTACAGCTCGGCGATCGCAGAGCCCAGGCCCTGAAAGCACGGGCGGCCCTGCTGCACGACAAAGCGAGCGCCTACCTCTGGAAGAGGTAGGCGCTCACCCCGGCCGGTCACTGCGCAGCCCCAGCACGCCGCCTGGTGACCAGATGAATTCTCAGCCCCCGGAAACGCTCACCGAGATCGAACAACTCACCAGCCTCCACACCCTCGCCGCAGGCATCGACCGCGACCGCGACGCTGTCATCGCCGTCATCACCGGCCTCACTCCGCCCTGGAATTCGGCGTCTTTGAGGGGCACGTCAACCACATCAAGATACTCACATGCCAGATGTCCGGCCGCGCCGGCTTCCGACCCCCTGCGAAAGCGTGTTCTGTTCGCGTGGCGGAGAGCATCCGTGTCACGAAAGGCGAGCGCGCCTAGAAGTGAACGAAGCCCTGCCCGGGGCCGGTTCCGGCCGTCATGTCACTGTCGCGCATTCTTCCGGTCGCCATTCTCTGGGCACTTGGGGAATATTGCGGATCCCGCTGGACTCCAGGCGTTCCACTGGTGACGGCGTGACTCCAGCGGATAGGATATCGCGCGCTGCTCGCGATGATGGTCGGCGAGGTCGGCGATGGGGGGGGTGGGGCACCGTGATTGAGTGGCAAGAACACACAATCCAGAGCTGCCCCGGCCAAGACCCTGAACACGCGTTCGCTTTTTCTGGCCTGCGACGCTTACCACTCGCCCGCAATACCTCAAGCGATCACGCGATCACCACAAAGCGGTCCACGCAACGGCGTGGGCCCTCTTTCTTTCCGTGGTGTTCGCGCCGACCTCCACGTCCGGGGCCACTCGGTGGACGGGCAGCGAGAAGCGGGCGCTTCGTTTTCCTGACAAGAAAAGTGAGGAGTGTGATGCCATGAACCGAGTCGGAAGAAACTCTCGCCGGTCGGCCTGGAGGCTTGTGGAGCCGCTGGCGCGCGGGGGGTTATCCGTTCTCTTACTGGCAGGCGGCGCCGTGGGAGCGACGGCTGGACCGGCCGCCGCTTCGACCGCCGACGGCACGTTGACGGTTGAGGTGCTGCGCGACTTCTTCGGCACCGGCGTGCTCAACGCGACGATGGACGTGCCGCAGCGGGGCATGAAGGTGGAGATCTCCGACCCCGCTGGGCACCGGGTCAACGGCGTCACGGATGCCACCGGAAAGGTCGTGGTGCCGGGGTCGACCGTGCTGAACGGCGGCCGGTACCGCGTCGACGTCAGCGTCCCGGCACCGTACAGCGACTATCTGCGGGCGGCGCCTGCGTCGACGGCGGAGAACCACTTCGACAGCTTCACGTCGTTCGTGGATGTGTCGGACGGAAAGAACGCCTCGGTGGTGACGGGGGTGTGGGATCCGGCCGACTACACGCTCCCGGAGTCGCGGTATTTCGTACCGGTGCACAATGGCGGCAACGGAACCGACACCCGGGCCTTGGTGGCGTTCGGGACGAAGAGCCGAGGCACGTGTCCCACCGGTGTGGCGTGCCCGGCCACGCTGGCGACACAGGCCCAGGTGGGCACCACGTTCGGGTTGGCGTACGACAAGTACCGGACCCGGCTGTTCCAGAGCGCGTTCGCCCGCCGGTACGCCCCGTACGGGCCGCAGGGCGGGGGCGCGATCTACACGGTGCCGGTCAACGGCTCGGGTGCGCCGGAGCCGTTCGCGCGGGTGCCGGACGCCGCGGTGACGCGGCACGACACCGCCCGCATGATCAAGGATCCCGGGTTCACCGACGCGCCGGGCAAGGAGAGCATCGGTGGCCTGGCCCTGTCGGAGGACGGCTCCACGCTGTACGCGGTGAATCTGCGGACCCGCAGCCTGGTGAGCTTCGACGCGACAGGGGCCACCGCCGCGGCGCCCAAGTCGACGGTCCCGATCCCGGACCCGGGGTGCGCAAGCCCCGACGACTGGCGGCCGTTCGGCCTCCAGACCCACAACAACACGCTGTACGTCGGCGGCGTGTGCAGCGCGGAGAGCACGCAGCAGCGCGCGGACCTGAAAGCCTTCGTCTCCACCTACGACGGCAAGCGGTTCACCACGGTGCTGAGCCATCCGCTCACGTACGAACGCGGCACCGTCTTCGGTTCCGGTGACAAGGCCACCCACTGGAACCCGTGGAACACCAGCCTGGACACGTGGGACGACCGCAAGGCGGGCGGCGTCTTCATCGATCCGCAGCCGGAACTGGCCTCCCTCGCCTTCGCCCGAGACGACTCGATGATCCTGGGTTTCCGCGACCGGTTCATGGACGTGGTCAGTTGGGGAGGGCTGGACCCCCGCCCGGGGAACGACACGGCGGAAAACGGCATGTCCGGTGGTGACATCACCATGGTCTGCGCCACTCCCACCGGTGAATACCAGTGGGAAGGTACCGGGAGCTGCCCCAACCACGCCACCCCCGCCAACAATGGCGGCCAGGCAGCCCATGTCGTCGAATACTTCCCGGGCGACTTCTACGCCAACGCGCACCAGGAGACCGCCCTGGGGTCGGTGGCCTATATCCCGCAGCAGCAGTGGGTCGTCAGCACGGAGTTCGACCCGGTCGTCGACGTCGCGACCTCAGGGACCGGGTACCACGACCTCACGACCGGTCAGGGCCCGGGCAACAACCCGACCGCCAACGGGTTCCAGTTCGTCAGCCGGGAACAAGGCGGATTCGGCAAGGCCGGCGGGCTCGGTGACATCGCGTACGCGGCGGCGAACGCGCCGATCCAGATCGGCAACGTCGTGTGGTTCGACGGCGACCACAACGGGATCCAGGACCCGGGGCACGTGCTGCTGCCGGGGGCGACGATCAACCTGCTGGACGCGGACGGCAAACAGGTCGCCACGACCAGGACCAATGCCGCCGGCGAGTACTACTTCGGTGGGGTCGGCGCCGAGTACCAGCTCACACCGGGTGCGAAATACACGGTGCAGTTCGACGTGTGTACCGCCGACACCAGCAAGGTGCCCGGCCAACCCCCGGCGAGCGAGCTGCGGTTCACACTCCCGCGAGCCGGTGCCAACCGTGCGCATGACTCCAATGTGACCCCGCCGACCACCGGGCAGTTGTGCAACGGCTACGCGCCCGTCACGGCGCCGAGCAAGCCGGGCGGGGTCGATCACACGATTGACGCCGGGGTGTACATCCCGAAGGCAACACCGACCCCGACGCCGACCCCAACTCCGACCCCGACCCCAACTCCGACGCCAACTCCAACCCCAACCCACACGCCGGGCCCGACCTCGCCGCCGGCCGCTACACCGCCACCACCCGCGCCGCCTGCCCACCAGCCGGGCCCGGCCGGTGGGAGCAAGGGATCGCTGGCGCACACCGGTACGTCCGCGCTGCCACAGATGATCGCTCTGGTCGGTCTGCTGGTGGGTGCGGGCCTGGTCATCGTGTTCATGAGCCGGAAGCGCCGCGCCCGGAAACCCTGAGAAGCACTGAGAAACACTGAGAAGCACTGAACGAACCGAACAACAGTGATCTGCCTGCCCGCGCTCCGGACGGCGCGGTCGGGCAGATCACGTCTCGGCCGGTCCACGAGGGCCGGCCTTGGCTTCGTCGGAAGAGTGGGTGAATCACAAGAGTGTCAGCGTCGAGCCGCGTGCGGAGCGTGAGAATCCAGCAAGCTCTACCGGGCCGTGCGGCTGGCCGGCGCCGATGGCTGCGGCCACGCTGGGCGGCAGCCGTCATCGGCACAGCGGCCGTCGCGGTGGCCGCGGTGGTCGCGTTCCTTCTCGCCGGCGACGGCTCCGGCCCCAGCGGTCCGCGCGCGCTGACGTCGGATGAGGCGAACCGGTTGGCGATCACGCGGTTCCGTAACTATGAGGCGCACGGCCGCGCGGTGACGATCACCGTGCCGGGCACCGCCGGCGGGCTGACCGTCACCGGTTCCGTCGACTACAAACGCAAGCTCGGTTACGGCGTGGTGCACGGCACCGGACGCGGCACGTCCAGCGACGGGCTGATCGGGTGGACGGCCACCTCGGTGTCCGTCCACCCGATGGCGGACGCCCCGGGACAGGCACCCGCGTCGCCGCCCCGCTCGGGCTGGTACAGCCGTCCGCTGCTGTCGTCCGGCAGCGCGCTGGACAGTTCGCTGGCCATCGCGCTCAGGCTCGGCAGCGACCGGCCGGACAACGCCGAACTGCTGCCGCAGAACGGTGCCGCCTGGTGGGGACGAGACAAGGTGGGCGGGCATGGAGTGGACGTCATGACCGGGCCGTCCTCCCGGGACCGTCCCGGTACGGCGGGCAACGTGCGCTACTGGGTCGGCTCGGACGGCACCATGTACCGGGTCCGCGTCAGTGTGGCTTCCGAGTCGCAGCCGGTGGTCATCGACTTCGACACCCAGAAGTACGTTTCGGTCAGGCCGGTACCCGGCCCCGGAGCCACCCCGACCCGGTAGCCGCTGTTCAGGACGTCTGCACCCGCGCGTTTCCGGCGAGCAGGGAAGCTGACGGCAGTGGGATGTCTGCGGCCTTGGGCAGGGCCGGAACGGCCGGGACAGCGGTGGCGCCCGTGGTGGTGGCGTGGGGGAACTGCGGCTGTGGACCCGGCGCCGCGACCTCGGTGAACGGGATGCCACCGGGCGCCGTCGGCATCCGCCACCTGCCGGCCGGCGAGGGTGACCGGGCCGGAAGCGGGCAGGACGCGGTTGTCGCGAGCCGGGCGGGCACTGTGGTGCGCAGATCGTTGCCGCGCAGGCAGTTGCCCCGTCCCCGCGTGGCGTTGGGGAACGTCCAGCCGACGTCGACGCCGTTGCCGGTGAACGTGTTGTCCACGATCTGGTTGCCCAGCGGAGGTAGGTCGGCGGTTGCGGTGATCACCAGCCCGGCATTGCTGTTGCCGGCGATGCGGTTGCGGACGAACCGGTTGTCGCTGCCGCCGTCGATGCCGATGCCGGTCCCCCACCCGCCGTCGGCCTGCTCCGGGGTGGGCCTCCGCTGGTTGGCAGCGATCAGATTGCCCGCGATGACGGCGCCCCGCTGCGGGAGCAGCTTCTCCTGGTGGTCGGAGTCGGTGGTCAGACCGACCCGGTTGCCGACCAGGCGGTTGCCGACCACGTACATGTCTCCGCCGGCGTTGGTGCCTTCGTAACCGATCGCGTTGAGTTCGGCGATGTTGTCCCGCACCACGATGCGACAGGGCTTGCACTGTCCGACGTAGATCCCGGAGTCGGCCCCGCCTGACGCGTACGAGTGCTCGATGACACCGTTCTGCGCGGAGAACGCGTAGATGCCGTACAGACCGTTGCGGGTCGCGGTCACATGCGAGACCAGGAAAGACTTCAGGAAGGTGACCGGCTCATCGCCGGTGTCGTAGCCTCCGGAACGCCCCGGTAGTCCGGCGACCGCTTTCGCCGAACCGGTAACCAGGACTCCGTTCTGCGTGTTGTTCTTTACGGTCAGGTTCTCCACGGCCACCCCGGGCGCGGTGACGACGATGCCGTTCGGTTGCCGCAACCGCCCGTCGATCACGACCTTGTCCCGGGACGCACCACGAAGAGTGACACGAGGCGTGGAGACCTTCACCGACTCGTGGTACACACCCGGGGCGACCAGCACCAGATCACCGGAGTGAGCGAGAGACACCGCATCCGAGATCGTCGGGGCGTCAGCCGGCACTCTGATCGTCACGTGCGCGCCGGGTGGCCGCCGGCCGTGGCCCGCCCCGCCATCGCCGGGCCCGCAGCCCGCCACTACGCATGTCAGTGTGCTCAGTAACGCGGCCATCACGCGAAGACGCAGACGAGGCATGACCTCATCCTGGCACGAAGTCATCCCTGCACGGAGGCCGATTGCGACCAACTCGCCTACACGAGAAGGAATATGGCATTCTCCACACCGTGAGCCCAGCCGACTCCCATCCAACACGCCGCGCGTTCCTCGGTGCCACCGGGGCGGTGGCGGCCACCGGGCTCACCGCAGGGTGCGAATCGCCTGCACCTCAGCCCAGCCGGCCTTCTTCCCCCGCGTCACCTACCCGGGTGTCGCCGACCGGCCGCCATCAGGCAGGCATCACGCTCCCGCAACCGGCCCAGCCGAACCTCCTGGCGGTGGTGGCCGACCTCGGCGACACCGTGGCGGTCGGCACGCTGCTGGCCGAACTCGGCCAGACCGTTCACACCCTCACCGCGGGAACCGATCCCCGACTGCTGGGCCTGCCGCCGGGCGATCTCACCGTGACGATCGGGGTGGGCCCACGGCTGGTGCGCTTGGCCGATCCCTCCCTGCCCGGCGCGGCAGACCTCCCCCGGTTCTCCCGCGAGGAGATCGCCCCGCAGGCACGCGGCGGGGACCTGTTGATCCAGATCTGCGCCAGCGACCCCTTACTGTTACCGGTCGTCGCCACCGCGCTTCTGGAGCAGGCCGGTCACCGGGTACGGGAACGCTGGCGGCAGTCCGGACGCCGCGGCCCGAACGTCCCCGTGGACAAGGGCATTTCCGCGCCCCGAAACCTTCTCGGTTTCATCGACGGCATCGTGGGCCCGCACACGACGGCCGAACACCAACGCCACCTGTGGCTGGCCGGGCCGGCTCCCGTCGGCGGCGGCACGATCGCCGTGGTGCGCCGCATGGAACTCGACCTGCCGCGGTTCACCGCGCTCTCCGTCGCCGAGCAGGAGGCGGTCTTCGGCCGGCACAGAGCCACCGGCGCGCCCCTCTCCGGCGGGACCACCGCCTGGGACCCGAACCTCGGCGCCAAAACACCGGACGGGCGCTATCTCGTCCCGGCCGACGCCCACGTCCGCCGGGCCAACCCCAACGTGGTCGGCGTCGGCCTCATGCTCCGCCGCTCCTACAGCACCGACGCGCCCACCCCCGGCCTGCTCTTCATCAGCTTCCAGAACGACCTACGCACCTTCACCAACACTCTTGCGCACATGGACGATTCCGACGCACTGCTGCGCTTCACCACCACCACCGCCAGCGCAACATTCCTCATCCTCCCCGGCTTCGACCAGCAGCACCCGCTCGGCGTCAAGATGTTCCACTGAACCGGTCGACGACGGCGCCGCGGTCGTCGCGCGATGTCGTTGCCGATGGTCGCCGGGCTGGACCCGCGGGCCCGGTTCGAGGCGATGGTTGCTCAGGTGTGCCGAGACCAGAAGGCGACGCACGCGAGGTAGGTGACGGCGGCGGTGGCCACGGACCAGAAGGGGTACCGGTTCACCGTTCGGGCCCGTCCCCTGCCAGGAACCCCCACGTTCGATCCTGACGGCGCCATCACCGCCGGGGTGCCCGACGGGACCGGCATCGCTGCTCGTCCCCCACCGGTCCAGTCGACGAATTCACCTGCACCGGGTGACACCAGAGTCGGTCAGCACGCACCAAGCGGACAGCAGCAGCCGCGCCGGGAGCGAGGAGCAGGCAACGAGCAACGCGCCCGTCCCGCAGGAACTAGGCAGGTTCGGGGGGACCATCGCTCTCGCCTCCCTCCGGTGTGGTCCGGAGCGTGGGCGGACCTTAGCAGCCCCATCGGCCATGGCACGGCACGGGCACGGGCATTGCAACTGATGGGCCGTCACCCTACACTCCCCGCACCCCCACCGCACCGGGGCGCTCGTACGGTCTTATCCCTACGATCCGTGCGCGGTGCAGCGGGGCGGCGCGCCGCGTGCCGGAAGGACAGCCATGTCCGACGACAGCGCTCAGAGAACTTCCCTCACCCGCCGCACGCTCCTGACCGCGACCGCCGCTGCAGGTCTCGCCGCCGCAGCCGGTCTACAGCCCACGCATCGCATCCCCGCGGGCAGCGCCGCGGCCACCCTCACCCCACCGCCCGGCTTCCCCGCCGGTATCCCTCTCTCCCAACAGGCCTTTCGTAACTGGTCGTTGGAGATCGTCGTCGAGGGCGTCTGGACCGCTTCGGCACGTACCCCCGACGACGTGGTAACCCTCGCCAACTGGGCCCACGAGCACGGCTACCGCCTCCGGGCCAGGGGCAAGGGCCACACCTGGTCGCCGCTGGTGTTACCCGCCGGTGCCGACAGCTCCCGCACCCTCATCGTCGACACCACCTCCCACCTCACCGCGGTCAGCGTCCGCGGCGGCAATCCCGGGAGCGTCACCGCGCAGGCCGGGGCGACCCTCGACACCATCCTGGTCCGCCTGGAGGAGGCGGGGCTCGGCCTCGCCGCGACCACTGCACCCGGCGACCTCACCATCGGCGGGGTGCTCGCCATCGGTGGCCACGGCACGGGGCTGCCCACCGCCGGCGAACACCCGCCCGCAGGCTCCGGCTTCGGCACCCTGAGCTCTCTGGTCACCTCTCTCACAGCCGTGGTGTGGAGCGCGGCGGAAGGCCGCTACGCGCTCAGAACCTTCACTCGCTCCGACCCCGACATCCGCGCCTTCCTCGTCCACCTGGGCCGCGCCTTCGTCACCGAGGTGACCATGACCGCTGCGGCCAACACGCGTCTGCGCTGCCGAAACTGGTACGACGTCAACATCGCCACCGTCTTCGGTCCGCCCGGCACCGGCGGCCGGACGATCAGCTCCTATCTGGACAGCACCGGGCGTATCGAGGCGATCTGGTTCCCGTTCACCGATGTGCCGTGGCTGAAGGTGTGGAGTGTGGCACCGGCCAAGCCCTGGCTGGCCAAACAGATCGACGCCCCCTACCCCTACTCGTTCGCCAACCGTGTCACCGAGGACATGTCGGCGTTGCTCGGAGAGATCGCCGCCGGTGGGGGCGACAAGACACCCGCCTTCACGAAACTTGCCATGTCCATCGTCGGTTCCGGGCTGATCGTCACCGGAACGTGGGACGTCTGGGGCTGGTCGAAGAACAGTCTGCTGTACGTCGAACCCACGACACTGCGCATCGTCGAAGCCGGCTGGGCGGTACTGACCTCCCGGGCGAACGTGCAGCGCGTGGTGAGCGACTTCTACGGCCACTACCAGAGTGTGCTGGCAGCTCACCAGAGCCGCGGCTCCTACCCCGTCAACGGCCCGATCGAGCTCCGCATCACCGGTACCGACCCGCACGACGACGGCCCCCTCCTCTCGCCGGCCCTCGCCCGGCCCGACCACCCTGAATGGGACACCGTGGTGTGGCTCGACTTCGCCACCTACCCCGGCACTCCCGGCGCGGCCCCTTTCTTCCGCGAAATGGAGCAGTGGATCTGGCAGACGTACACCGGCTCGTACGCGACCGTACGTCCCGAGTGGTCCAAGGGCTGGGCCTACACGGACAGCGGCCCATGGACGGACCCTTCCACGCTGGGCAACACCGTGCCGGCCGCGTTCCACGACTGGCGCACCGCCCGGAACACGCTGAACTCCTACGATCCGGCCCGGGTGTTCTCCAACGCCTTCCTCGACACGCTGCTGCCTTGAGCCACGGCGGCCATACTGCGCGAAAACGTATGACCCTTGACGCAGCCTTGGGGCCACCCCCATCGATGGCCCCAAGGCATCGGTGCCGGCCAGCCGGTCAGCCCGTCAGCCCGTCAGCCGCGGGTGTCAGCGAGCCCGGTCACGGAGGCCTGCGCAGGAAGACGGCCTCGGCCGGTTGCCCGGGTCCTGCCGAACCAGCGGCCGGCGGCCCGCTCGAACTCCGTACGATCCAAGGCGCTTTCGCCTGCCCAGGCGATGATGCCGTCAGGCCGGACAAGCACGGCACCGAGTCCGAGGTCCTGGCGCGCCGCCCCGGCTGCGTACCGGATCCGATCGGCCCAGCCCTGCGCGGAATCGTGCAGACGGCGGTCGGGGGTGAAATCGAGGGCGACGCCTCGTCCCTCCTGCAGCAGGTCGCCCAGGCGGGTGCCGTCCTCCAGGCGAAGTTCCGGGGCATTGCGGCCGACCAGCGGCTGCTCGCCGCCAAGGTCGTAGCGCAGTGACGTTCCGGACAACTTCTCGAAGACATAGGTCGTTCCGTCAGGGGTCCCGATCAGGTCGCGGATCAGTGCTTGCACCGCCTGGCCGTGGTGGTCCGGCTTCATGGCTGCAACCTGGGCGCGCGTCCAGCCGACCACCCATGCGCCGATCGGATGGCGCTCGCGGGTGTAGGTGTCGAGGAGCCCCTGCGGCGCCTCCCCGCGCGCGGTCGCCGCGAGCTTCCATCCCAGGTTCAGGGCGTCGCCGAGGCCGACGTTGAGTCCCTGCCCGCCAAGGGGAGAGTGGATGTGGGCGGCGTCGCCCGCGAGCAGGACACGTCCCTGCCGGTAGGTCGTCGTCTGCATCGCCCGATCGGTGAAGGTGGAGGCCAGATGGACGTCGTTCAGCGTCACGTCGGTGCCGGACACGCGGCGCAGAACCGCCTGGAGGTGGTCGCGGGTCGGTTGCCGAGTGCGGTCGAACGCGCCTCCGTCGAAGTCCATCACGCCGATGTGCCCTGCCATGGGCATCTGGACGTACATGCCTGTCGGCGTCAGATTGAACCCAGGGCTCAGCTTCTCGGGATCGGCGACCGTGGCGAGCATGGTGTAGCCGGTGGCCTCCGGCTCGCTGCCGACGAAGTCGAAGCCCGCGAGCTTGCGCACCGTGCTGCGTCCGCCATCGCAGCCGACGATCCAACGCGCCGGGTACGCGTCATCGCCGGCGTGAGCGATCACGCTCTCCTCGTTCTGTGTGACGGCTGCGACCCTGACGCCGCGCCTGATCTCCACGCCCAGTTGGGCCGCCCTCTCGGACAACGCCGTCTCGACCGCGTCGAGGCTCGTGATCACGCCCTCCATCGCCGGGCTGGGAAGCCGAAACGGCAGGGCGGTGACGTTGATGTCGGCCGGATCGAGCACCATGCCGGCGAAGTGGCCCACGTGGCGTGGGGGCGCCGGTTCGTCCGGCGCATCGGGGTAGTCGTCGATGCCCGACGCTGACAGCAGTTGCGGCAGCATCCCGCGGCGGTAGAACGCCTCGACCGACGCGGCGGACAGGCCCCGCAGGCCGAGCGGGAGTGCCTTCCGCTCGGAGTGGAGCTCCGTCTCCTGCTCAAGTACCAGGACGGAACAGTTCGCGAGACCAAGTTCGCAGGCCAGAAACAGACCCACCGGGCCTGCGCCCACGATCACTACGTCATACACAAAGATCACCTCTGAACAGTGGTATGTCGGCCGAGCGGCTGCCCGGCAGTTCTCCTGGAAGGCGCCCAACCGCCCCAGCGCCCGGGACCGAACCGCCGGCCCCCGGTGCGCGGATCGACGCCAGGGCTCCAACTCCCGCTCGGCGAGGGCGGCTTCCGCGGTCCGCGAAGGCGCCCTCGCCGAGCGGAGCCTCAGCGCGGGCCTTCGGCGGCTCACCGCCCCTGTTCGAACATGGTGACCAGGCGGCGGGGCGCGTCGTCGCCGACGAGGAGTTCGTTGAGCTGTGTGCCTTCCGCGGCGGCTGCGGCGCTGCGGGGGAACATGTCCTGCTCGTATGCGGTGAGTGCGGTCTCGATGTCGTCGGGGTGGGTGGCGAGGGCTTTGCCGAGTTCGGCGGCGTCGA
>NZ_JBFACE010000045.1:0-65007 GCF_040640655.1 Streptomyces sp. NPDC021749
AGCTACCTCGCGGGACTCCACCTCCGGGCCTCCGTGATCTGGATCAAGGACCTCACGCGAGCGGCCCCTTGATCACAACCAAATACGCTCCCTAGTGGTTGCTAGTTCCTTGTGGGGAGTGAGGGGCTTGGGAGGGCGGGGTGGGGTCGGGTGCGGAGGGTGAAGGCGGCGGTGATGCCGCCCACGAGGCCGAAGAGGTGGGCCTGCCAGCTGACCTGGCCAGCGGTCATGGGGAGGGCGCCCCAGAGGATCGACCCGTAGACCGCGCCGACGGCGAGGCCGATGGCGATGTCGAGGAGGGAGCGCTCGATGAAGCCGCGCACCAGGAGGTAGCCGAAGAGGCCGAAGATGACGCCGGAGGCGCCCGCGGTGTTGCTGCCAGGCGCTGCGGTGAGCCAGACGCCCAGGCCGCTGGCGCAGATGATCAGCAGCACGACGGCCAGGAAGCGGCGGATGCCGCTGCGCAGGGCGGCGAGGAAGCCGAGCAGCAGCAACGGCAGGGTGTTGGCAGCCAGGTGACCGAAGCCGAAGTGGAGGAAGGCGGCCGGTACGACGTCGACGAGCTCGGAGGGCTCGCGCGGCTGTATGCCGAAGGTGTCCAGGGCCCCGCCGGTGACGACGTCGACGCCTTCCAGCAGCCAGAGCAGCGCGACCCAGCCCAGCATCAGCATCAGGCACGTTACGGGCCTCGCCCGTCCGTCGCGCATCGCGTTCCGCCCCGTCGCCGCGGTTCGTCCTGTGCCGGTCATCCCTGCCTGCCCCTCATTCTCGTCCGCCCCTCATCGTCCTCGTCAGTTCCGTTCCGTTCTGTTCCCGCTCCGCTTCAGTGCCCGCCCGGACTGCCCGGACCCGTTCGTTCCGTACCCGTCCAGGCCCCCGTCCCACAGCTAAGAACGGCCATGACCGGGTTCCTGGTTCCGCCGGATAGGCTCGATGCGTGGAGCCGCCGCACAACAACACCAGTCCCGACGCCAGTGACGACACCAGTGACGACAGGAGTCACGACGGGAGTCACCACGTGAGTCACGACGTGAGTCGCAACCTCCGTCAGGACATTCAGCAGGACGCCCGGCAAGACGCTCGGCAAGACGACCGGCAAGACGCCCGTCAGGACGCGCGTGACGACGTCCATCGCGACGTCCATCGCGACGACCGTCTCGACATCCCTGCCGATGTCCCTGCCGATGCCCCCGCCGACACCGGCCGGCAAGGTGCCGAGGGGCGTCGGCCCTGGGTCGTCGGGGTTTCCGGGGCGTCCGGGACGCCGTATGCGGCCTCCGTGCTGCGGGGGCTGCTCGCTGCCGGGGAGGCGGTGGACCTGGTGGTGAGCCGGGCGTCGCGGTTGACGTTGCTGGATGAGACCGGGATTGCGTTCCGGGATGCGCATTGGCGTGCCGACCTGCGGGAATGGCTGGCGCGCGGGGCGGACGGAAAGCCGGAGACGTTTCGGGTGACGGACGCGGAGCTGGCGCGGGTGCGCTACTGGCCGGCCGGGGATCTGGCGGCCGGGCCGTCGTCGGGTTCGTACCCGGTGAAGGGGATGCTGATCGTCCCCGCCAGTACGGCGTGCGTGGCCGGGGTGGCGCTGGGGCTGTCGAAGGACCTGCTGCAGCGGGTGGCGAGCGTGACGCTCAAGGAGCGGCGGCGGCTGGTGGTCGCGGTGCGGGAGACTCCGCTGAACGGGCCGACGCTGAAGCATCTGGTGACGCTGGACGAGGCGGGCGCGATCGTGCTGCCCGCCTCGCCGGCGTTCTATGCGGGGGCGACGCACATCCAGGATCTGGTGGATTTCGTCGCGGGCCGGGTGCTCGATGCGGCGGAGGTGCCGCACGGGTTGTACCGGCGCTGGGAGGGGGAGCTTCGGGGTGGCTCCAAGGACGAGGAGGAGGCCCCGGACGCTCCTTAGCGCTTCTTCGCCGCGGCGGCGCGCCCGAAGCGGCGCCGGGCCCGCGGCTCGGCGGGCTTGTGGGCACGTGAACGATTGGCCTGGTCCTGCAGCTCGCGCATGCGGGCGTAGGCCATCTCGATCGAGTACACGGTGACAACTCCTGTGAGATCGTCTTTGATCGCTTGAAAATCGCAGGGTCAAGGCCCTGTATGCCTTAGATTCTACATGCAGAACTCGAAAATGCGTAAAGATTGGAAGGCTTGAGGGCATGGACGCGGTGGATAGGCAGCTCATCCAGGCGCTGCGTGAGAACGGCCGGGCCTCGTATGCGGAGCTCGGCCGGCTCGTCGGCCTCTCCGGGCCGAGCGTCACCGACCGGATCAACCGCCTCGAAGCGGCGGGTGTGATCACCGGCTACCGCGCGACGGTCAACGCCGCCTCGCTCGGCCTCGGCGTCACCGCCCTGGTCGGCATCTCGCTGTCGGACGCGGCCGACCACGAGGACGTGGCCCGCCGGCTGCGCGACCTCGAAGAGATCGAGGACTGCTGGTTCATCGCGGGCGACGACTCGTACATGCTCAAGGTCCGGGTGGGCGACGTGGACGGGCTGGAGCGCACCATCCGGCGGCTGTCCGGCACCAAGGGCGTCTCCCGTACGCGCACCACGATCGTGCTGTCCACCAAGTGGGAGAACCGCGTCGGGGAACTGCCCGAAGAGGGCGCGGAGTAGCGACCGGGGGCCGGCGGTGACCGGGGGCCGGCAGCGACCAGGCGGCGGGGCGGAGCGGAGGGGCCGAGCGTCCCCCGCGCGGACACACCGGCCGTGGGCGGGCGCGCCAAGGGCGCCCCGTCCGCGCCGATTACGGGGGAGTACGCTCGACGAAGCCCGTTTCCGGCACCGCAACCGTGCCGCGGGTCGGCACAGATACGGCAGAGACTGGGAGGCGACCGGATGGCTGCGTCGATGGATGTGGGCCTCAAGCGTGAGCTGGAGGCGAAGGTCCACGCCGGGGAGCGGCTGACCCGCGAGGACGGTATCGCCCTCTACGAGTGCGACGACCTGGCATGGCTGGGCGGTCTCGCCCACGAGGTGCGTACCCGCAAGAACGGTGACGTCGTCCACTTCAACGTCAACCGTCACCTCAACATGACGAACGTGTGCACCGCGTCCTGCGCGTACTGCTCCTTCCAGCGCAAGCCGGGGGAGAAGGACGCGTACACGATGCGCATCGAGGAGGCCGTCCGCCTCGCCAAGGCGATGGAGAACGAGAACCTCACCGAGCTGCACATCGTCAACGGCCTGCACCCCAACCTGCCGTGGCGCTACTACCCGCGCTCCCTGCGCGAGTTGAAGCAGGCCCTGCCGAACGTCTCCCTCAAGGCCTTCACCGCGACGGAGATCCACCACTTCGAGACGATCTCCGGCATGACCGCCTCCGAGATCCTCGACGAGCTGATCGACGCCGGCCTGGAGTCGCTCACCGGCGGCGGCGCCGAGATCTTCGACTGGGAGGTCCGGCAGCACATCGTCGACCACCGCACCCACTGGGAGGACTGGTCGCGGATCCACCGCCTGGCGCACGAGAAGGGCCTCAAGACGCCCTCGACGATGCTCTACGGGCACATCGAGGAGCCCCGGCACCGCGTCGACCACGTGCTGCGGCTGCGTGAACTCCAGGACGAGACCGGCGGTTTCCAGGTCTTCATCCCGCTGCGCTACCAGCACGACTTCGTCGACATGAAGGACGGCAAGATCCGCAACCGCCTCCAGGCGCGCACGACCATGGCGACCGGCGCCGAGGCGCTCAAGGTCTTCGCGGTCTCCCGTCTGCTGTTCGACAACGTCCCGCACGTCAAGTGCTTCTGGGTGATGCACGGTCTGCAGACCACCCAGCTCGCGCTCCAGCACGGTGCGGACGACATGGACGGCTCGGTCGTCGAGTACAAGATCACGCACGACGCGGACAACTACGGCACGCCGAACAAGCTGACCCGCGAGGACCTGCTGGAGCTGATCCGCGACGCCGGCTTCCGCCCCGTCGAGCGCAACACGCGCTACGAGGCGATCCGCGAGTACCCGGGCCCGGACCCGGACCGCCGTGAGTCGCCCCAGCCGATGCGCGTCTGAGCACCACGCCGGCGGAGGCCGCGGCTCACCCTGGGTGAGGTCCTGTAGGTCACGTAGGTCTCGTAGGGCTCGAAGGCAAGGCCCCGCCGGTGGGCCCCGTCCGTGGGGCCCGTTGGTGGGGCCGATGTATGCGGCAGGGGCCCGGAAGATCGCCCCTGCCGTTGTGCTTGACTGGAGGCGACCCTTTCGGTTGCCGTTGAGAAGAAGGTCCCGTCCGTGAGTAGCCCCAACTTCGCCACGCTCCGCTACACCGCCCTTCGCCTCGGCCTGTTCGTCGCCTGCTTCGCGGTGGTGTGGGTGCTGTCCTACTTCCGGATCATTCCGCTCGCGGTGGGTGCGTCGAACACCGTCTGGATGCTGCTGCTCGCCATCGTGATCTCCGCGCCGCTCAGCTTCGTACTGCTGCGCAAGCAGCGGGACGCGATGTCCGAGCAGATCGTCGCCAAGGTCGACCGCCAGCGTCAGCGCATCGCGGCCAACGCGGGCCAGGAGGACGACCTCTCCTGACGCCCGCCCCGGCGCCACCCCACCGGCGCCCGCGGCAGGGAGCCGCCCCGCGGCAACGAGCCACCCCGGGGCAGTGAGGCGCCCCGACCGCCCGTCCCCGCGGCAGTGAGACACCTCACGCCCCCTCATCCGTCCGGCAGGCGCCGGCCCCTGGAGTTTGTCTCCACGGGCCGGCGCCTGCCGCGTTGTTGACGCCCGTTCCGCTTCCGGTTCCCCGGGGCACCTCCATGGAACTCAAAGATTTTCTTTGGGTTCCTCAAAGTTCGAGTGTTAACGTACTTCTCATGAAGACAGCAGCTGCGCCTCCGACCCCCATGAGCGTTCCGCTCGTGGTGCGCCTGCACGTCGATCTTTGCCGCTGTATGTCCGCGGCCTGTCGTCGCCGCTGACCGACCTCTTGCAGCGGCCGGAGATCCTGCTCTTCCGTACGGACCTCCTGGCGCTTTTTCACGCCGTTTCCCGACGCCTTACCTGTTCCCGGAGTGTGTCCGTGTCCACCTCGTCCGCGCCTTCCACGAAGACGCCGAAGTCCTCCCGCATACCCAAGGTCCCGTTCTGGGCCCAGATCCTGGCGGGTCTCGTCCTGGGTGTGCTGCTCGGCTGGGTAGCCAAGAGCAATGACCTCGGCTGGCTCACCTCGACGCTTCAGCACATCGGCGACCTCTTCGTCCAGCTGCTCAAGCTGGCCGTCGCCCCGCTGGTGTTCTTCGCGATCCTGGTGTCGATCACCAACCTGCGGCAGGTCAACAACGCCGCCCGGCTCGCCACCCGCACCCTGCTGTGGTTCATGGCCACCTCGCTGATCGCGGTGGCGATCGGCCTGGCCATCGGCCTGCTCACCCACCCCGGCGCGGGCACCGGCCTCACCCCCAAGGACGGCAAGCTCCCCGACCACGCCGGCTCCTGGATCGACTTCCTGACCGGCATCGTCCCGACCGACGTCATCACCCCGTTCACCGAGCTGAACGTGCTGCAGATCGTCTTCATGGCGGCCGTCGCCGGTATCGCCGCGCTCCAGCTCGGCGAGAAGGCCGAGCCGGTCCTGGGGCTCAGCCGCTCGGTCCTCGAACTGCTGCAGAAGGCCCTGTGGTGGGTCATCCGCCTCGCCCCGATCGGCACCGTCGGCCTCATCGGCAACGCCATCGCGACGTACGGCTGGAACCTGATCGGCAAGTACGCGACCTTCACCGTCGACATCTACGTCGGCTGCGCGCTCGTCCTCTTCGGCGTCTACCCGCTGCTGCTGGCGACCGTCGCCAAGGCCAACCCGCTGCAGTTCTTCCGCGGCGCCTGGCCCGCCATCCAGCTGGCCTTCGTCTCCCGCTCCTCGGTCGGCACCATGCCGGTCACCCAGAAGGTCACCGAGCGGCTCGGCGTGCCGCGCGAGTACGCCTCCTTCGCGGTGCCGTTCGGCTCGACGACCAAGATGGACGGCTGCGCCTCGATCTACCCGGCGATCGCCGCGATCTTCATCGCCCAGATCTTCGACGTCCAGCTCGGCGTCGGCGACTACATCCTGATCGCGTTCGTCTCCGTCATCGGCTCGGCCGCCACCGCTGGCCTCACCGGTGCCACGGTCATGCTGACCCTGACCCTCTCCACCCTGGGCCTGCCCCTGGAGGGCGTCGGTCTGCTGATGGCCATCGACCCGATCCTGGACATGATGCGCACGGCCACCAACGTGGCCGGTCAGTCGGTCATCCCGATCCTGGTCTCCGCCAGGGAGAAGATCCTGGACCGCGAGGCGTACAACAGCGCCAAGAGCATCAGCCTGACCGCGGCCACTGCTCCTGACACGGAGGAGAAGGTCGCCGTGCCGGCTGCCGCATAGCCTGAGCCGGTTGCTTTCCGACTGCGCCCCGACCTTCTTTAGGTCGGGGCGCAGACGTTTCCGCCTCGTCTGCCGGCCGGGCTCTGTCGGCTCTCAGCTCTCCGGCTCCTCGCGTCGCGCGCGCCTAGCTGCGCTGGCGGACCCGGCGGGCGGTGGGGCCGGGGCCGGGGGTGGGGGTGCTCAGGTGGCCGGTGGCCAGGTGGGTGAGGAGGCGGAGGAAGGTTTCGCGGTCCTCGTCGGGGAGGGCTGCGAGGGCTCGTTCGTGCACCTCGTCCACGATCCGCTGGCTGCGTTCGGCGGTGCGTGCGCCCTCCTCCGTGACGGCGATGATCCGGGCCCGCCGGTCGGTGCTGGAGGGGCGGCGCTCGGCGAGGCCGGCCTTCTCCAGGGCGTCGACGGTCACCACCATCGTGGTCTTGTCCATGTCGCCGATCTCGGCGAGCTGGATCTGGGTGCGTTCCTCCTCCAGCGCGTGCACCAGGACGCAGTGCATGCGGGCGGTGAGGCCGATCTCGGCGAGTGCCGCCGCCATCTGGGTGCGCAGCACATGTCCGGTGTGGTCCAGCAGGTAGGAGAGGTCCGGCTGGGTGCGGGTCGGGGCCGGTGACATGGCGGTCATGGATCCAGCGTAATCCAGGTTCGGTCCGAGAAATATAGTCTGCAACGGAACTATCTGTTACGGTCCCTCTGTCGCGCCGCCCGGCGCGCCTCCGTACGTACTGCGACAGGAGGGCGCCACCGTGCCCATGTCCCGTTCCGTGCCTCCCCGTTCACCGCGACGCGGCCTCGCCCTCGGCGTCACCGCCGCCAGCACGCTGATGATCGTGCTGGACGGCTCCATCGTCACCGTGGCCATGCCTGCCATCCAGCACGACCTCCGGTTCCGCCCCGAGGGCCTGAGCTGGGTCGTCAACGCCTATCTCGTCGCCTTCGGCAGCCTGCTGCTCCTTGCCGGGCGGCTCGGCGACCTCCTCGGGCGCAAGCGGATGTTCGTCGCCGGCACCGCCGTCTTCACCGCCTCGTCCCTGCTGGCAGGTCTCGCCTCCGGCCCCGCCGTGCTGCTAGCCGCCCGCTTCCTGCAGGGCATCGGCAGCGCCATGACGGCGGCCGTGGGCCTCGGCATCCTCGCCGCCCTCTACCCCGAGGGGCGCGAACGGGCCCGTGCCCTCGCGGTGTTCAGCTTCACCGGCGCCGCCGGGGCCTCGATCGGCCAGGTGCTCGGCGGCCTGCTGACCGACGCCCTGGACTGGCACTGGGTCTTCCTGATCAACCTGCCCATCGGGGCCGCCGTCCTCGCCCTGGCCGGACCCGCACTGCCCGCAGGCCGGGGGCCCGGTCTGCGGGCCGGGGCCGACGCCTGGGGAGCGCTCCTGATCACCGCAGGCCTCATGGCGACGCTGTACGGCATCGTCAACACCGCGACGTACGGCTGGACTTCGCCGCACACGCTGGTTCCGGCGCTCGCCGGAACGGCACTGGTCGCCGCCTTCTTCCTGCGCCAGTCCCGGGCCCGCACCCCGCTGCTGCCGCCGCGCCTGCTGCGCTCGCGCGCCGTGGTCACGGCCAATCTCGTCCAAATGCTCATGATCGCCGCCCTGTTCGCCTTCCAGGTGCTGGTGGCGCTCTACCTGCAGGGCGTACGCGGCTACGACGCCGCCCGTACCGGGCTGGCGATGCTCCCCGCCGCCCTGGCCATCGGCGCCGTCTCGCTGGGCGTCTCGGCCCGGCTGATCGCCCGCTACGGGGAGCGCGCCGTGCTGCGTACCGCCCTCGTCCCGCTGATCGGCGCCCTCGCCCTGCTCGCCCGGCTGCCCGTGCACGCCTCCTACGTCACCGATCTGCTGCCCGTGATGCTGCTCGCGGCCGGATTCGGCCTGGCCCTGCCCGCGCTCACCGGACTCGGCATGTCCGGCATCGACAGCCGGGACGCCGGACTCGCCTCCGGCCTGTTCAACACCACCCAGCAGCTCGGCTCGGCGCTCGGCGTCGCGGCGCTGTCCACCCTGGCGGCCGGCCGCACCGACGCCCTCACCCGGCAGGGCAGCCCCCGCCCCGAAGCCCTCACCGCCGGCTACCACGTCGCCTTCGCCACCGGCGCCGGACTGCTCGTCCTGGCCCTGCTGGCCGCCACGGTCCTGCTGCGGCGGCCCACGGCGCCGGACGTGACCGTGGTGCCGGACGTGGCGGTGGCGGCCTGAACCGGCACCACACGAACGACCACAAGCCCCCCACCCACCGAAACGGAGCACCCCATGCCCGGCCCCGCCCCCCTCGTCCTCACCGACACCGAACTCGACGGCATCCTCCAGGAGCAGCAGTTCGGCGTGCTCGCCAGCGTCCGCAAGACCGGCCACCCGCACCTCGCCACCGTCCTGTACCGCTGGGACCCGGCGGAGCGGATCGTACGGGTCTCCAGCACGCAGGACCGCCTCAAGCCCCGCCACCTGCGCGCCGATCCGCACGCCGCCCTGCACGTCAGCCGCGATGTGTGGGCCTACGCGGTCGCCGAGGGCGAGGTGGAGGTCTCGCCGCCCACCACCGTCCCCGGCGACGCGGTCGGCCGCGAACTGCTCGCCATGGCGGCCGCGGGCGGGGCCCCGCTGGACGAGGACGCCTTCCTGGCGGAGGCCGTCGCCGAACGGCGCGTCGTCCTCCGCCTCAAGGTGTCCCGCCTCTACGGCACGGCACTGGACGTCACCGAAGGCTCCTGACACGCCCAAGGGGCGGGGAGTTCCCCAAGGGGGGCTCCCCAAGGGGCTCCCCAAGGGGTCTCCCGTTGGGGCAAGCGCGCACCTGTCAGGCCGTCGTCGCCGTCACCGCCCCCGTGTGCGCCAGGATCGCCTCCGCCAGCGGCCCCTGTACGGCCGGCGGCAGGGCGTGCCCCATCCCCGGGATCTCGACGAGATGCGCGCCGCCGATGCACTGCGCGAGGTGCTGCGGATGCGGCGGTGGGAACACCGGCTCGGCGGGCGCCGCGATCACCAGCGTGGGCACCTCGTTCCGCGCCAGCTGCTCCGTACGCAGCATCCCGCTGTCGTCCGCCCGCCCGTGCGCGGTGCCCACCCGGTGGTGCCCGGTGTGCTCGATGACCCGCCGATCCAGGGCACCGTAGTACTCGGCGTCGAACGGGAGTTGACTACCGGCGAGTACCCGCCAGTGTTCGAGCCGGCGCGCCACCTCCGCCGCCGGGCCGTGGTCCTCGACCGGGCGGGCCCACAGCTCCAGGACCTCGGGCCTGATACCGGGGAGCTCACCGACCGGTACGACGGTGCCGTCCGGCGCGGTGTAGGGGGTGGTGCTGAGGGCCATGGTGCCGATGAGAGTGGCGCCGATCCATCGGTCGGGGTGGTCGGCGAGCACCATCTGGGCCAGCATGCCGCCCAATGACATGCCGACGAGATGCGCACGCTCGATGCCCAGCCCGTCCAGGACGGCGATCACGTCGTCCGCGAGATCGGCGATCCGGTACGGCCGGTCGTCATACGACCAGGTGGAGCGGCCGGTGTCGCGGTGGTCGTAGCGGATCACCCGGTGGTGCTCGGCCAGCGCGTCGACCAGCTCGTCCGGCCAGCCGACGCCGCTCGCCTGGGCCCCCATGACGAGCAGCAGCGGGGGCGCATCGGCGGCGCCGCGCTGCTCGGTCCACAGGCGGATGCCGGGGGCGGCGTCGATGAACTGCTGCACGGTGATGTTCTCCAGGAAGCGAAGCGGGTGAAGGGGTGGTCAGCCCCTCGGCCCTGTGAGGAAACGAAAAGAAACGACGCCGACCGACCCGAATCGAAGCGGCCGACCGACGCGCGAAGCGAATCGAAGCGAAGGGAAGCGAAGGAAAAGCGAAGGGAAGCGAACCGAAACGTATCGTCTCGCCGCGCGCCCGGCGCTGTCAAACGGCTTCAAGAAAATCTGTGCAAGCAGAGGGAGGGGTGCTGTGGATGCTGCCGTCCTGCGGATGGCGGGAAGCCGTCGGAAACCCGGGCGCGGAAGGCGAAGATCGTAAACTTACTTTGCGGTAAAGGGGCGGGGCGGAGGGATATTCAGGGTGGGAGCTGTGAAGAGCAAGCGGGTGCCGAGGGCCGTCCGGGAGCAGCAGATGCTCGATGCCGCGGTGCGGACCTTCGCCCGGCGCGGCTACCGAGCGGCGTCGATGGACGAGATCGCCGAGGTGGCCGGGGTCTCCAAACCGCTGGTCTACCTCTACCTGAACTCGAAGGAAGAACTGTTCAGCACGGTGATCCGGCGCGAGTCGGCGGCGCTGGTGGCGGCCGTGACCGCGGCCGTGGAGCCCCGCGCCGCGGCCGACCACCAGCTGTGGAGCGGCCTGCGCGGCTTCTTCACGCACACCGCCGAGCACCCGGACGGCTGGGCCGTACTCCACCAGCAGGCCCGTACGCACGGCGAACCGTTCGCGCGCGAAGTCGCCGCCATGCGCGCGGAGGTCGTCTCCTTCGTCACGGACCTGATCGGCGTCGCCGCGAAGGAGGCGGGCTGCGCCGGTGAACTGGCCGAACGCGAGGTGGCCGGGCTCGCGCACGCCCTGGTCGGCGCGGCCGAGTCGCTCGCGGAATGGGCCAACGTCCGTACGGACGAGGGGCCTTCGGGGGAGCGCGTGCATCCGACGGCGAAGGACGCCGCCGCCACGATGATGAACTTCGCCTGGGCCGGCCTGGGCCGCTTGATGGCGGGGCAGCGCTGGGCGCCGGGTGGGCCCGCCGGCCCGGCGGGCCCACCCGGCAGCCACGGCGAGTACGCGTGAGTGCTCCTCACTCCGGCTCTTCCGCCTCTTGCGGCTGCTGTTCCTGATTCCGGTTCCTTCGGTTCCTCCGCCTCCTGCGGCTGCTGTTCCCGACTCCGGCTCCTCCGGGTTCCTCCGGCTTCCCCGACTCCTGCGGCCCCGGCGTCGCCCTCAAGGCCGCCCGCAAGCTCTACGACGCGCAACCGACCCCGACAGATGGCTCCCCACCGCGACCTGGGCGCCGTCGGCGACGCCAACGCGCTCGTCTCCCGCGCCGAGTCCATCCGCCGCTTCGCGGTCCTCCCCGCGGAATTCAGCGAACAGACCGGACATCTCACCCCCTCCCTGAAGCTGTGGCGGGCCGCCGCGGCGCGAGATTTCGCCAAAGACATAGAAGCCCTTTACGAAAGGACGTGACCCCCCTCTGGAGCCAGGGCCGTCCGCGCGTCAAACTGGAACCCCGTGTCACCTCTGTGGGGGAGGTGGCACGGGGCCTTTGCGCTGCCCGGGTGCTGGCGGGGCAGCGGTCCGGGCCGCGGCTACCCCGCGACCCCGCACCACACGGTCTTCCGGCCCGCCCCCTGCCGTACGCCCCACCGCACCGCGACCGCGTCCAGCAGCGCCATACCGCGCCCGGTTTCCGCGTCCTCCGCCGCCCGCACCAGCACCGGCAGCGCCCGCGGATCGGGATCGTTCACCTCGACACGGGTACGGCCCCCGGCCGCGCTCCTGATGTGCACGGTCACCGGAGTGCCCTCCCCCAGGTGCCGGATCACGTTCCCCACTATCTCGCTCACACACAGCTGCACGTCCGCGCACGGCCCGCCCAGATGCGCCCGCACCGCCCGCCGCAGCCCCGGCACCTCCTTCGGCACGGCGAGCAGCTCCAGCGTGAGCGGCCCGCCCGGCGCTCTCACCGCCCGGCCGCCTTCCGCAGCACGTCGGCGAGCCGGCGGGCGGTCTCCGTATTGCAGTTACCGAGTGCCACGAGCGGCAGCGCGTAGCTGCCCGCGAGCCCCGGCAGATCGACGCCGAGCGACGGCAACGTGATGTCGTGGGCCCGCAGCGCACTCCGTAGCAGCTCGGTGCAGTCGTGGACCTCGTCGTGGAGGTGGCTGGGCATGGGTGGTACGCCTTCCTGTCTGGCCCGCAGGCCGTGTGCGGATGGTGACGAACGCCTCACAGAGTGCCGTCACGCGGCGTAACGTTGAAGGGGTTCGGACCCCACTGCGCGAACCGTGGAACGGTGAACCATGCCCGCACGCAAAGACGTTGACGGATCGGCGAGCGTCCCCGCCTTCTACGGTGCCGAGCTGCGCTGGAAGCGGGAGGCAGCGGGCCGCACGCTCCAGGAAACGGTCGACGGCAGCTTCTACGGCGCGAGCTACCTCAGCGAAATCGAGCGCGGAACGCGACGGATGCCGCTGGACCTCGCCCGGCACGTCGACCGCGTGCTGGACACGGACGGGTTCTTCGAGCGGCGGTGCGAGGACGTACGGAAGGCGCGGCGGAGCGGGCATGCGGAGTACTTCGAGAAGGTGCTGGAGGCCGAGAAGCACGCGGACCTCATCGAGGAATGGTGCCCCAGCCTCATCCCGGGTCTGTTGCAGACGGGCGCGTACGCACGGGCGGTCGTCCGGGCCACTCATCCCGTCGAGCCGCTTGAGGAGACGGACGCCAAGGTCAACGCCCGGCTGGCGCGAGCCAGGCTGTTCGACGACCCGGTCAGGCCCGAGTACTGGGTGATCCTGCACGAATCGCTGCTCCGGCTGCCGATCCTCCCGCCGGACGCGATGGCCGAACAGCTCGACCACATCACGGCCTTGGCACGCCGGTGCCGCATCACTCCACAGGTGCTGCCGTGGAACTGCGGGGCGCACCCGTTCATGCTCGGTACGGCGAAGATCATGACCTTCGCCGACGCTCCGCCGCTGGTCTACACGGAGTCGCTGCACACGGGAGACACCATCGACGATCCGGCTCTCGTGAAGGAGTACCGCAGGTCGTACGATCGGCTCAGGGCCGCCACGCTGCCGCCGGAGGCGTCCCTCAACCTGATCGAGAATGCGGCTGAGGACTATCGAAATGGCAACCAGCCAGCCTGACTTGAGCGCCGCACGCTGGAGAAAAAGCAGCTACAGCAATGGCAGCGGAGGAGACTGCCTCGAAGTGGCGGAGGGTTTCAGCGGCGCTGCCCAGTGGCGTAAGTCCAGCTACAGCAACGGCAGCGGCGGCAACTGCCTCGAAGTCGCCGACACCGTAAGCGGCGGCGTGGTCCCCGTCCGCGACTCCAAGGACCCCGCCGGCCCCGCCCTGGTCATCCCCGCGGCGGCCTGGTCCGCCTTCGTCTCCGCGGTCAAATCCGCAACGTTCTCGCCTCGCGTAGCGCGGTGACGCGGCGACGCGTCAATTGCGGCACGTCTTTCACCGCCTGGCTGAACGCCCGGTGGTCGGCCTCGCCCGCCAGCCAGTCGTCGAGGGTCTGCCAGGCCGCCGCGTACCCCGTGGAGAGCCGCTGGACCACCTTCGCGTCCAGACGGGTCACCCCGTTCGCGGCGGCCTCCCGCAGCACCCGCTGACCCCGCTGGCAGTTGGCGTAGGGCCGGTCGAGAGCACCGCTCGCGCGGGCGAGCGCCCGTCGCCTTTCCAGATCGTGCTGGAGAGTGGTCAGCGATTTCTCGATCTCGCCGGAATCCGGGTGACCGTTCTGCCCGGCAGTTTCGTCCGGGACCAGCGGGGGCGGGAAACCCAGCGCGGACGTCGCCGCGGGCTGGCAGTTCGCCTGCAGGTAGCGGATGAAACTCACCCGGTCCTGCCATCTGCGCCGGCTGTCCGGATCGGCGATCTCCCGTACCGACTTCCAGATGCCGCGCTCCGTCCGGAGCCATTCCGTGGCGAGCCGGATATCCGCGTCGCCCTGCGCGTAGCGCTGGCTCCAGAGCTCCTGCATGACCTTGGCGATCTCTTCGAGGAGCCGGTAGTCGTATTCCCGTAGTTGCGCCTCGGAACGGCTGCTGGGCGGGCTCTGCTCGAACGTCTCCGCGCTGGGGTACATCGTCCGCACGAAGTTGTTGAAGAGCGTGCTCGTGGGGTTGTCCTTGTCCTGCAGCGCCTTGAGATCGGCGTCCTCCTTGACCAGCCATGACCGTTCGACGGCGGCAGCCTTGCCCCGCGTGGCCTGTATCGCATGGTCGAGGTGGGAGATGGCGCGCCCGGCGAGTTTCCGCTGCACGGTCGTGTCCGAAGCGGGTGCATTCATGGCCACGGCATACACACATGCGGTGTTGTAGTGCGTGTGCCAGTCATGACGCGCCCAGAGAAGCGCCGCGAGAGCGAGCCGCCAACGGAGGGGCCGGATCTTCAGTTGCTTCCAATGGAGCGGGTTCACCGGGAGGCGCCAGGTATAAGGCAGCCGCCACTCGTACGGGTGCCTGGTCTCGTCGTATGTGCTGGTCGCCCAGGCCAGACGCAGCGGGGCCCACACCCTCCGGTTGATGTGGAATGCGCCACGGGTGACGGAGGAGGCCCCGCCGCGCACGCTCTGGTAGTAGGAGACGGGCCAGAAGAACCGGGTCCAACTCCACACCCACGAAGGCCAGTAGAGCCAGAACCGGGCCCAGGTGTCATCGGCGGCGAGGCGCGCCGTTTCCTGCATCGCGGCCCGCTGCATCACGACCCGGATTTCGGCGACGTCGTCGCTCTGCAACGTCTGCCGCAGCGAATCCCGGCCCGCTTCTTTCCGCACTTTCCGCTTCTTCCGGCACATGAAGAAGGGCACGCGCGTGTAGTCGAGGTCGAGGGCGGCCGGCCAATACCGGTTCACCAGCAAGGGAATGAGGTTCTTGCTGGTCCGTTCTCCTTGGGTGCCCGTTTCCCCGACCCAGTCCTCTGCGGTTCTCTCGGACGTGCCCAGGATGACCGAATTGCGGTACCGGAGGCCGAGCAGTTCGCGGTACACGCGCGGGTGCACGAAATACCGCAGCCGCCGCCACAGGTTCGGGTTCCAGTGGCTCAGCCACAGCCGTTTGCGGTATTCACGCGCGCTCTGCCCGTCGAGGGTGAGCGCCCGCTGGCAGGTGTCCAGTGCATCGATGTGCAGCCCCATCTTCTCCTGCGTTTCGGCGAGTTCCGCCCGGAGGTAGGGGTTGACCGGATCCAGACGTACAGCGGTGAAGTACTGCTCCAGCGCCTCGTGCTGGCGGCCCGCGCGGCTCAGCGCGTTCGCCTCCTGGTACGCCTCGTACAGCTCGGGCGGGAACTCCTGGCCCCACCAGCGGCGCCAGGGCGGCATCCGTCCCGCGCGGGTCACCGGCAGCAGGGTGCAGATGGTCCAGCTGCCCGCTTTCCGGATGACGTCGTCCCAGTCGCTGCCCCAGACGTCCTTCGCGCGCGAGCCGCCGAAGAGGAACGCGGTCACGGTGACCGTCATGCCGTACGGGTCCGGTCCGTCCGCCTTGTACTGGAGCACTCCGCTGACCCGGTACGCCAGCTTCGGGCGCAGCCGGCCGAGCAGCTTCGGCAGCGCGGTCCCCAGCTTGTCCGGGTCGATCTCGACGTCGCCGAGCAGTTCCAGGAAGGACTCGGCCGGGGCCTGCGCGGGGAGCGTGGCCGGTGGGTACATGCTGCTGTCGGAGAGGCGGCGGCGCAGCCGGGCGGTGAGGTCTGCATCGCTTGGCTTCGGCGTCCCCTCGGGGGTGGCGTCCTCCAACTGCTGGACGTCCACCGCGCCGGGCTTGTACGCCAGCCACGCGCGCGTCGCCCGCCACAGGAAGTACAGCAGCACCAGGATGATCAACAGGATCGCCAGTCGCACACCGATCGACGCGCCGCCGTCCCCCGGCCTGAAGACGGCGCCCAGGCCGCCGAAGACCTGCCCCACGAATCCGAAGGGCCCGGGGCCCTTCCATGCGGCCTGGGTGCCATCTCCCACCTGCCCCAGGGCGGCGATCAGCCCGGCGAAGCTCATCGCGCTCCACACCCACCAGCCCACGTACCGGGGCGCCGGCAGCGGCGCGTTCAGACTGCGTTCGGATTCTGCGCTGTTGAACATGGCGCCCACGCCTCGTGCGACCGTGTCAGGCTCATGCCTTACGGCCC
The DNA here is from genome assembly GCF_040640655.1 of Streptomyces sp. NPDC021749. Classification (NCBI taxonomy): domain Bacteria; kingdom Bacillati; phylum Actinomycetota; class Actinomycetes; order Kitasatosporales; family Streptomycetaceae; genus Streptomyces; species Streptomyces sp. NPDC021749. The sequence goes on from NZ_JBFACE010000045.1 coordinate 16,184, forward strand.
ACGCTACCCGTGGGATGGGTGGTAGACAGGGCAACCAACGGGGCGTCCGGCGGCGAGCCGGGCCGGTCACCGGGGTGGACGGGGCCGACCACCGTGTAGACCGGGCCGGATGGGGCAGAACGGGCCGGTCACCGAGGCGGACGGGGCGGAGCGGGCCGGTCACCGGGCCGGACGAGGCGGACGGGGCGGACGGGGCCGGTCACCGAGGCGGACGGGGCTGGACCGGGCCGGTCACCGCAACGGCTGCGGGCCGGTCACCGCGGCGGCAGCGCCACCGCCGTCTGCATCTCGCAGGAGTTGCACCAGAACGCCCAGCCGTTCGCGTCGACGGACCGCGAACCGCACGCCAGACATGGATCACCGACGAAGCTCGCGGCGACCCAGCCCCCGGCCGTCGCCGCCCGCCGGCCGGCCGCGGCGCACTCGTCGGCGTAACAGGGGATGCAGACCCCGCCCTGGCGTCCGGGCAGCTTCATCGACCGTATGCCGCAGAGGCAGCACGGCAGCCTGCCGACGTACTGCGCTTCCAGGCCGACCGGCCTGCCGTTCCTGCCGAAGGCCGCTGATGATGCCGCTGCCATGACGTCGCCTTCGTCTCCTCTACGCCAGGACGGTGCCGGTGCCGCCGCACCCGGAACACTGCGTGGTGACCTTGTCGCCGGTCGGTGTCTCCCAGTCCACGGTTCCTCTGCCGCAGCAGTCGGGGCAGGGCTTCTGCGGAGGCAACTGCTCGCTCATTCTGCCCACGGTAGAGCGCGGCATGTTGTCATGTGACCACTTTCCGTGATCACTTTGGCGCACATTTATCGCACATTTGTTTGCTGGGTCTGATCGTGCTTTGCGGTGCTACGGAGGCGGGTGGAGCGGCGCGCCGACATCTCCGTCATCGCGCCCCGGCAACGGTGCGTAGCGGCCGAGCAGAGCAACCAGACGTAATGCGCCGGCCGGAAAAAGTTCATCAAGCCGCCATTGTTGTGTCGCTGCCGTTGCTGTTGTCGCTGCCGTTGCCGCTGCCACAAAGGCGCCGCCGGTGGGCGCATTCTGCGCGGCGCAGCTAGCGGGGGAGTGGCCGGGGCGACAGGTGACACAAAAAGCGGGCGGGGAAAAGGCGCGAGCGGTGAGGGCGCGCGGGAGAAGGGGAGAGCGGGAGAGGGGGAAGGCGGAGAAGGGAAGGGCGGAGAAGAGGAAGGCAGGAGACAGAAGTCAAGGAAGATTCGGCAAGGCGCGGCGTGGAAAAAAGGCAGGAGCCCCGCTGCGCCACCGAAGTGACGGAGCAGGGCTCCTTGGGTACTACTTTGGTGCGACCAGGAAGAATTCCGGGCCGGGCAACTTAGCTCGCGGTCACGTTCTCCGCCTGCGGACCCTTCGGGCCCTGCGTGACGTCGAAGGTCACCTGCTGGTTCTCCTCCAGGGAGCGGAAGCCAGAGGCGTTGATCGCGGAGTAGTGGACGAAGACATCCGGGCCGCCGCCGTCCTGGGCGATGAAGCCGAAGCCCTTTTCAGCGTTGAACCACTTGACGGTTCCGGTAGCCATAAGCCCTCCTTGGGCCAAAGGGTTGCCCTGCTCCAGAACCTGCAAACAAGTCTGAAAACTACAAAAGCCTGCGGGTCACATGCTCCGCAGGCTCTGTACTGCAAGGGAAACCAAACTGCAACTTGCGCTGAGCGTAGCATGGTGACCTCGTGAGGCGGAAGAGCCAAAGATCACGTTTAACCGTCAGCACTAACGTCCATACGTTGCCTCTGCCGGGGTCTCTGTCGGAGTCTGTGCCGGAGTCTCTGTCGGCGGTCGATAGATCACTCCGCCGACGTGCGCGTTGCCTCACCCAAGGCGCGTGCCTCGCCACCCCGCCGAGGTCCATCCGAGGCACCGCCGACGGCCGCACGCCGGGCCGCCACCCATACGCCGGGCCGCCGGCGTCCCTCCGCAGGAGCGCTGACGGCCATCCGCGGGACCGTCCCCGCCGGTGCGTCGCCCCCGCCGCTCCGGCCCGAAGCCGCCGGGTCTAGCCTCCGCATGTGGACAATTCAACCTTCGAAGACGCATCCGCAGAAGCCGACGCCGACCACCGTCGCAGCCGGCCGCGGGTGGGCCACATCCAGTTCCTGAACTGCCTGCCCCTTTACTGGGGCCTCGCCCGCACCGGCACCCTCCTCGATCTGGACCTCAGCAAGGACACGCCGGAGAAGCTCAGCGAGCAGCTCATCCGCGGCGAACTCGACATCGCCCCCGTCACCCTCGTCGAATTCCTCCGCGCCGCCGACGACCTCGTCGCCTTCCCGGACCTCGCGGTCGGCTGCGACGGCCCGGTGATGTCCTGCGTGATCGTCTCGCAGAAGCCGCTGGAGCAGCTCGACGGCGCCCGGGTCGCCCTCGGCGCCACCTCGCGGACGTCCGTACGCCTCGCGCAGCTGCTGCTCGCCGAGAAGATCGGCGTACGGCCCGACTACTACACCTGCCCGCCGGACCTCGGCCTGATGATGCAGGAGGCGGACGCCGCCGTACTGATCGGCGACGCCGCACTGCGCGCCAATCTGCACGACGGCCCGCGGCTCGGCCTGGAGGTCCACGACCTCGGCCAGATGTGGAAGGACTGGACGGGGCTGCCGTTCGTCTTCGCCGTATGGGCGACGCGGCGCGACTACCTGGAGCGTGAGCCGGTCGTGGTGCAGAAGGTGCACGAGGCGTTCCTTGCCTCCCGCGACCTGTCCTTGGAAGAGGTCGGCAAGGTCGCCGAGCAGGCTGCCCGCTGGGAGACCTTCGCCGAGCCCGTACTGGAGCGCTACTTCACCACCCTGGACTTCCGCTTCGGCCCCGACCAGCTGCGCGGCGTCAGGGAATTCGCCCGGCGGGTCGGCCCGACGACCGGCTTCCCGGCGGACGTGAAGGTGGAACTGCTGGGGGCTGCGGACAGCCGCTGAACGGCAGCAGCCCCTGAACGGCAGCAGCCCCTGAACGGCAGCAGCGGTTGAGCTGCGCCCCGTGGCCCGCGTACTCCGTGGGCCATGCACCCCGTGGGCCACGCGCCCCATGGCCCTGCCACGTGCCCTGCCATGGCGCTGCCACGCGCCCGGTCATGGCCCTGCCACGCGTCCGGACCGGGACGCTAGGGGACCCCTAAGCTGGGGCCGCCGTATCGAGGGGGAGGCGGGGCCATGGAGCCGCTGTCAGGGGACGATCCGCGGGTCCTGGGCGGGTACCGGCTGCTCGGCCGGCTCGGCGCGGGCGGTATGGGGCGCGTCTATCTGGGCCGCAGCGCCGGCGGGCGCACGGTCGCCGTGAAGGTCGTACACGCCCACTTTGCGGTCGACGACCAGTTCCGGGCCCGCTTCCGGCGGGAGATCGAGTCGGCACGGCGGGTCGGCGGCGCCTGGACCGCGCCCGTACTGGACGCCGACCCGGACGCCGCCGTCCCCTGGGTCGCCACCGGCTACGTCGCCGGGCCGTCGCTCACCCAGGCCGTCACCGAGTACGGGCCGCTGGCCGAACGCTCCGTACGGGTGCTGGGCGCCGGACTCGCCGAGGCGCTGGCCGCCGTCCATGCACTCGGCCTCGTCCACCGGGACGTCAAACCGTCGAACGTGCTGCTGACGCTGGACGGCCCGGTACTGATCGACTTCGGCATCGTGCGGGCCACGGAAGGCACCGCCTCCCTCACCACCACCGGGGTCTCGGTGGGTTCCCCCGGCTACATGGCACCGGAGCAGATCCTGGGGAGGGGCGCGGAGAGCGCCGCCGACGTCTTCTCGCTGGGCGCGGTCCTCGCGTACGCGGCGACCGGCACCAGCCCGTTCCCGGGCGACTCCTCGGCCAGCCTGCTCTACAAGGTCGTCCACGAGGAGCCGGAACTCGGCTCCCAACTGGTCGGCGAACTGCGGGAATTGGTGGCCCAGTGCCTCTCCAAGGACCCGGCGGACCGCCCCGCTCCGGCCGACCTCGCGGTACGCCTCGCGGGGGAGGCGGGAGAGGGCAGCGGCGGCGCGGCAGGCCTCGTACGGGCCGGCTGGTTGCCCGGCCCCCTGGTCGAACGGGTCAGCCGCCAGGCCGTGGAACTGCTGAACCTCGACGCGGGGGTCGGCGGGCCGGGGCAGCCAGGGGCGGGGGCGGCCGCACCGGGAGAGGCGACGTCGGGAGAGGCGGCCCCGGGGCTGTCCGTGTCGGGAGAGGCGGCCCCGGGGCTGTCCGTGTCGGGAGAGGCAGTGTTGGGGGTGGCCTCGGGGGTGGCCTCCTCGGGAGGGGTGGCCTCGGGGCTGGCCTCATCGGGGCTGGTGCCGTTCGACGCGCCGGCACAAAACCCGGGGGCCGGCTACCCCAGCGGAGCCGCCCACCCCCCGACCGCCCCCGACCTCGCCGGCCTGCCGACCGGCACGGGCGGTGGAACGGGCGGGCTCGTCCCGGAGGGGCGGCCGGCTCCCGGGGAGCGGAGGTTCGCGCTGACCGGTGCGGTCGGCGGCAAGGACGCGGACCGCCCACGCCGGGTGAGCTGCACCCTCGTCCTCTCGGTGGCCGGTGCGCTGGCCGCCGCGACGACCGCGGGCTTCGTCTTCACCCTGCTGCCCAATACGGGCGGTGACGCCGCCGGCGGCGACCACGCGGGCGCCAAGCCGCCTGCGACGGGCCACACCCCGTCCGGCCGGCCCACCGACCCCGGTGGCTACAACGGCCCATCCGCCGTCGCCAAGCCGTTCCTCGGCACCTGGACGGGCAGCATCACCACTTCGCACGGCTTCCCCAACGGCACCATGACCAGCACCATCACCACGGGTGGCAAGGGCGACTACGTCATCCACACCACCTACGACGCGGTGCTGGTGAGCTGCGAGGCCAAGGCGAAACTGGAATCCGCGACGGACCGGCGCCTGATCCTCATCGAGCGCCCCGACGGCAAACAGGGCCCCGGCTGCACCGGCAACAAGTCCCGGGTGACGTACACGCTCGCCAAGGACGGCACCACGATCGCGTTCACCTCGAACGACCCGGCGGGCGGCACACCGAAGGCGACCCTGACGAAGAGGTGAGGGGCGGGCAGGTCAGAACTCGGGTCAGTGGTCAGGTCAGGACTCAGGTCAGTGGTGGTCGGGTCGGTGGTCAGGTCAGGGCTCAGGTCGGGTGGTCGGGTCAGTGGTCAGGGCCTGCCAAGGGACTGTCAGAGGGCTGACGTACGCTGGGTCCGTTGTGATGCCCGCCTGCGAAAGGGACGCCCCGGTGACCGAGAACGCCGACCTCCAGTCCGTACTCGACCGCGCCGCGCAGGGCGGCCGCATCACGCCGGAGGAAGCCCTCGACCTGTACCGCTCCGCGCCGCTGCACGCGCTGGGCCGGGCCGCCGACGCCGTGCGCCGCCGCCGTTACGCCGGCACCGAGCACATCGCGACGTACATCATCGAGCGCAACATCAACTACACCAACGTGTGCGTGACGGCCTGCAAGTTCTGCGCCTTCTACGCCGCGCCCAAGGACACCGCCAAGGGGTGGACGCGGGATCTGGACGACATCCTGCGGCGCTGCGCGGAGACCGTAGAGCTGGGCGGCACCCAGATCATGTTCCAGGGCGGCCACCACCCCGACTACGGCGTCGAGTACTACGAGAAGCACTTCTCGGCCATCAAGAAGGAATTCCCGGAGCTGGTCATCCACTCCCTCGGCGCCTCCGAGGTCGAGCACATGGCCCGTATCTCCGGGGTGTCGATCGAGGAGGCGATCCAGCGGATCCACGCCGCCGGCCTCGACTCCTTCGCGGGCGCCGGTGCCGAGCTGCTCCCCGCCCGTCCGCGTAAGGCGATCGCCCCGCTGAAGGAGTCCGGCGAGCGCTGGCTGGAAATCATGGAGGCGGCCCACAAGCTGGGCGTCGAATCGACCTCCACGATGCTCATGGGCACCGGCGAGACCAACGCCGAGCGGATCGAGCACCTCCGGATGATCCGCGACGTCCAGGACCGTACGGGCGGCTTCCGCGCCTTCATCCCGTACACCTACCAGCCCGAGAACAACCACCTGAAGGGCCAGACGCAGGCCACCATCTTCGAGTACCTGCGGATGATCGCGATCGCCCGGATCTTCCTCGACAACGTCGCCCACATCCAGGGCTCCTGGCTGACCACCGGCAAGGAGATCGGCCAGCTGTCGCTCCACTACGGCGCGGACGACCTGGGCTCCATCATGCTGGAGGAGAACGTCGTCTCCTCGGCCGGCGCCAAGCACCGTTCCAACCGCATGGAGATCATCGACCTGATCCGCAAGGCGGACCGGGTCCCGGCGCAGCGCGCGACGACCTACGAGCACCTGGTGGTCCACGACGACCCCGCCAACGACCCGATCGACGAACGCGTCGTCTCCCACCTCTCCTCGACGGCCATCGAGGGCGGCACCGCCCACCCCGAACTGAAGCTCATCGAAGCCAGGTAGGCCCCCCATGCTGACACTTCACCGAGCCCGGCGAGGTGTCCACCTCACCGACACCCCCGACGCCCCCGACGCCACCCGTGCCGCCGCTCGCAGCACGAACGCCGGCGAGAGCGGCGCGGGTGTCGGCGACATCAGCGCGCCGACCAGCGCGCTGACCAGCGCGCTGACCGGTGACAGCGGCGTGGTCGTCGACGGCTCCCGAATCGCCGCCATCGGCCCGTACGACGAACTCTCCACGAGCTACGGCGACCGCGCCCGCCTCCGCGACTGGGACGGCATCCTCACCCCCGGCCGCTACGAACCCGACGGCGCCGCACTACTGGAGGCGGCCTACCACCCGGACCCGCGCGAGGCCGACGAACTCGGCACCGAACCCCTCACGGGCGAGGCTCTCGCGGCTCTCGACATGACCGAGACCCGCTGGGGCGCCAGCGCCCGTCGCGGCCTGCAACGCCTCCTCGCCACCGGCACAACGGCCCTGACCGGCCCCTTCACCCGCCCCGCGGTCCGCACCGCCGTACAACGTTCCGGCCTCGAAGAACTCCCCGACGCCCGCCCCCGCACCCTCCAGGTAGGCGGCCCCGCCAACTTCGCCGTCTTCGCCCCCGACGGCACCCCGCTGGCCACCATCCTCTCCGGCCGCCTCCTCCACCGCCGCCACTAGCCCACCGCCGCCAGTGGCCGATCTCCTTCCCTGGGCCCAGATGCGTGCCCCGGGCGGGGTGCGGGCGGGGCACGGTGGAGAATGGCCGGGTGACCCGAGCATCCCTGGACAAGCAGCCGCACGAAGTCGCCGCGATGTTCGACGACGTGGCGGCGCGGTACGACCTCACCAACGACGTGCTCTCCCTGGGGCAGGCGCGGCTGTGGCGCAAGGAGGTGGAACGCGCGGTGGCCGCGCGGCCGGCCGAGCGAGTGCTCGACCTGGCGGCCGGGACCGGCACCTCCTCGCTGCCGTTCGCCCGGAACGGTGCGTTCGTCGTGCCCTGCGACTTCTCCGTGGGCATGCTGACCGAGGGCAAGAAGCGGCATCCGTGGTTGCCGTTCACCGCGGGGGACGGCACTCGGCTGCCGTTCGCGGACGACGTGTTCGACGCGGTCACCATCTCCTTCGGGCTGCGCAACATCCAGGACATCGACGCGGCGCTGGCGGAGCTGTACCGGGTGACCAAGCCCGGTGGGCGGGTGGTCATCAGCGAGTTCAGCGAGCCGACCTGGGCGCCGTTCCGGACCGTGTACACCGAGTACCTGATGCGGGCACTGCTGCCGGTTGCGCGGGCGGTCAGCAGCAACCCGGACGCGTACGTCTACCTGGCCGAGTCCATCCGTACCTGGCCCAACCAGCCCGAACTCGCGGCTCGGTTGCAGGGCGCGGGGTGGACGAAGGTGGCCTGGCGGAACCTGACCGGGGGGATCGTGGCGCTGCACCGGGGCACCAAGCCGGCCTAGCGAGGCGATGGGGACGCGACTGGAATCGAGGCGGTCTGGGCGTCAAGGCGGTCTGGGCGCCAAGGCAGCCTAAGCGCCAAGTGGTGTAGGCCTGTTGGGGCTGACGGGCGGGCGATGGTCGGCGCTTGGCGGCCATCGCGTCGGCCTGGGGTGGCGCGTGGGGCTGGGGTGGCGCGTGGGGCTGGGGGTGGCATTCTGGCTGGGGTGGCGTTCTGGCTGGGGTTGGGGGGAACCGGGGGTGCTGGGGTGGTGTCTGTAGGTTACGGTCGCTCGCGGTAGGCGCGGGCGATGTTCCTTGACCTTCCCGGAGTCCGTCTTGTCGTCGTTCTGTCCGGATTGTGGTTCCGCCTCGCCGCCGGAAGCCCGTTTTTGTATGGACTGTGGGCGGGAGCGGCAGGGTGCCGCGTCGCCATCACCTGTTTCGCTGTCTGGGCCTGATGGGTCTGCTGGGCCTGATGCGTCTGCGCCTTCCGCCGTGCCGCCTGTGCCTTCTGTGCCTCCTGTTCCGAGTGGGGCGCCTGTGGCTTCTGCGCCTTCTGGGGTGGGGGCGTATGGGGGGACCGGGCGGGCCTCGGGTGTTGGGGGGCTGCTTGTTCGGGCGGCCAAGGGGGACTGGCTGGCGGCGGTGAAGGTGGCCGTGTGGCCGACGCTGTTGCTGCCGGTGCTCGCTGGTGTGGCGGCGATGTTCTTCGCGGACGATGCACACTCGGGCGGGCTCGGGTGGGGCGTACGGATGCGGATCGCACTGGCGTTGCTGCTGCAGAGCGTGGGTGGTGGCGTCACGATATCGGGCAACATGTCTGAATCGTTTGGGCCGTTCGGTGGGCGGCTCGGGGGTGAGGCGACGCTGTCCCTGGTGCCGTTGGTGGTGACGGCGGCCTGGGCGGGGGTGTTGGTGTTCGCCGCTCGGCGGGTGCTGCGGCCGGCTTCTATCTCGTCGGTTGGCGCCCCGATGGCGGGCAGTGCCCCGATGGCCGGCGGAGCTGCTGGCGCGCCAGGGGTCGGTGCGGACGGTGTGGTCGGTGCGGCCGGTTCGGTCAGGGCGGCCGGTGTGGCTGGTGTGGTGGAAGCGGTGCTGCGGGTTGCGGTGCTGTGTGGGGCGGGAAGCTTCGTGTTGGGGCTGCTGGCGCAGCCTTCGTACGACGGTGTGGAGTTGTCGTCGGCGCCGTTCCTCTCCTTGCTGTGCTCGTTCCTGCTGGCCGCCGTGGTTGTCGGGATGGCGACGGCCGGGGCCGAGGCGGGGGCGTGGCTCGCCGCCCGGCCCGCGTGGCAGCTCGCCGTCGGCGCGCTGCGTACCGCGCTGCTGACGCTGCTGATCGTGGTCACCGTGGCCGGGATCGTCACGGTCGTGACGCTGCTCGCCACGGCGGAGAAGGACATCAGCGGCGGCGCTGTAGTGGCGATGCTGGTGCTGCTGCCCAATATCGGTGCGTTGGCGCTCGCGATGGCCTGGGGCGCGCCGTTGAACGCGGAGTGGACCCTTCCCGACATTCCGTTCCTCGATCCCTCGGGCCGTCAGTCGATCGGCTACGGAGAGTTGGGGGATCAGGGCGGCGGCTGGGTGCTGTTCGGGGTCATCGTCGGCGGGCTGGTGTGTGCGCTGCTGATCGGATTCCTGGTCGTACGGCGTAGCGCCGACCGCCGTGAACAGCTGCTGTCCGCGGGCTTCTTCGTCGCTTCCCTGATGGCGCTGGTGCTGGTCGCGGGGGCGAGCGCGAGCGCGGCGTTCCGGGCGGGCGGTGGCTACGGCTCCGGCGGTGGCTATGGCTATGGCGAGGGCTACGGCGGTTACGGCGGCGGTTACGGCGGTGGGTACGGCGGCGAGGCCATGGGCGCTCATGGCGAGATCGCCGTGGGCGGTGCCGAGACGCTGCTGTTCGCGCTGCTGTGGGTGTTCGGCGCGGTGCTGGTCGTTCCGTATCTGCGGCGGGTGACGGGGGCTGCGACGGGGACTGCGAGCGGGGCTGCGACGGGGGCTGCGGGGGCGCCGTTGATGCCTCCGACGCCCCCGCTGGCGGCTGGGCTGCCGGGTGCGGTTCCTGGGGCTGCGCCGTTCGTTTCGTCCCCGGGGTCGGGTGGTGTTCCCGTACCGTCCTCCGCGTCGGGCGGGGTTCCCTTTGCGTCCCCCGCGTCGGGCGACGGTCCCGTACCGTCCTCCGCGTCGGGCGATGGTCCCGCCCTGTCCGCGCCCTCTGCCCCCTCCGCGCCGCCCACCCTTCCGCAGGCCGCCCCGGCGGCCGGCTCCCCGTCGGTCGGCGCCCCGCCCACCAACGCCACACCGACCTCCTCCACACCGACCTCCTCCACACCGACCTCCGCCACACCGACGTCCGCCCCACCGCCCGTCGCCCCGCCCCAGGGGCGGCCCCGGCGTCGGGTCGGGAAGTGGGTGGCGCTGGCGCTGGCTGCGTTTCTGGTCGGTGGGGGTGCGATGGCGGGAGCGCTGTATTTCCTGGGGCATCGGGATGCCGGCAACCACAAGGGCGCCGGCAGCGGCAAGGTTGGCGATGCCGGAAAGGGCGGCGGGGCCGGGGAGTCGGCATCGGCGTCTCCGTCGCCGTCCCCTGCGCCGACGGGCACCGGCGGACCGAGCGCGACGCCCACGGGTGACCCCGCGGGAGGCCCCACCCCGGGCTCGACCGCCGGCCTCCCTGACGGGTTCGTCCAGAAGTACGACCCGTACGGGTTCTCGCTCGCCGTGAAGAGTGACTGGACGCGTTCGGTGAAGGGCACCCAGGTCGACTACACGGCCCCGGCCGGCAAGCAGTACCTGCGCATCGGCGTCATCGCGCACGCACCGACCTCGTCGTACGGGAACTTCGTGAATCTGGAGAAGGGTGCCAAGAAGCGGACGAACTACCAGCGGGTGGAGCTGAAGAAGAACACCTTCGCCCACCGCCCGGGCGCCCGCTGGGAGTTCACGTACGTCAACGAGACCGGGAACACCGTGCACGCCATCGACCAGGCGTACGTGGCCGAGGACGGGACCGAGTACAGCGTCTACTACGAGTGTCTGGACGTGCTGTACGACCCCGAGAACGACAAGGTCTTCAGCACGGCGCTCAGCACGTGGTCCGTCAGCGACGTGGATGTGGATTAGGCAAGGAAGGAGGTGGATGGCACCCCCACCCCCACCCCCACCCCCACGCTTACCCTCACCCCCACGCCCACCCCGGCCCCCTCACACCTCCAACCGATAGCAGTGCCCCGTGCGCCCGCTCACCGGCGTCAGCAGGGTTTCGGCGTGGTGCATGCCCAGGCGCCGGGTCACCGCGATCGAGCGGGTGTTGCGGGCGTCGACCATGGCGACGACGTGGCGTACGCCCGCTGCTCGTACGGATTCCAGGGCCGCGGTGGCCGCGGCGGTGGCGTAGCCCTTGCCCCAGTACGCACGGCCGAGGCGCCAGCCGATCTCGATCTCGCCCACCGGGCCCCAGTCGCCGGGCCAGGGCTGGGCGCCGGTGAAGCCCATGACGGCGCCGTCGGCCGGGTCGAGCAGGGTGTAGAGGCAGAAGCCGAGTTCGGCGTGGTGGCGGCGCTGGCGGGCGGTGAGTTCTTCGTAGACGGAGGGTTCGGCGGGGGCGCCGCCGTGGAACTCCATGACGTCCCGGTCGTTGAAGACCCGGTGCCAGTGCAGGGCGTCCTCGTCGGTGGGCACGCGGAGTTCGACGGCGGGCAGCGGCCGGTCCGCGTGCGGTCCGGGCAGGGCCGACGGGATCGGGGACGGGGAGGGGGAGGGAGCCGGGGTCGGGGCGGGGGACGTGGCCGGGGTCGGGGTCAGCGGGGTTGGCGAGGTGAGCGGGGGCAGCGGGGTCCGGTGTGCGGTCGGCGGGGTCTGGGACGTCATGGCACAACCCTTCGGCTTCATGGGACAGCCCTTCGGCTTCATGGACGGACAACCCTTCAGGCGCTGATCACCAGGGCCCCCATAGACTGCACATGCCCGGTGCCGGTCGGCACCCAGATATCCAGATATCGACTTCCGGGAGACACCGCCGTGACCGAGTCCGCGTCCGAGCCCGCGCCCGAGTCCGAGTCCGTGTCCGAGCCTGCGACGTCCGAGCCTGCGACCGGGTCTGCGACCGGGTCCGTGCCCGCGACCGAGTCCGTGACCGCCGTCGGCGCGAAGCACAGCGTCGGCTCGGAGCCCACCGTCCTCTCGGAGCACACCGCGGATGTGATCGTCGTCGGTGCCGGGCCGGCCGGCTCGGCCACCGCGTACCACCTCGCCAAGTCCGGTCTGGACGTGCTGCTGCTGGAGAAGACCGCCTTCCCCCGGGAGAAGGTCTGCGGTGACGGGCTGACGCCGCGCGCGACCAAGCAGCTGGTGGCGATGGGCATCGACATCTCGGAGGAAGCGGGCTGGCTGCGCAACAAGGGTCTGCGGATCATCGGCGGCGGCTCCCGGCTGCAGCTGGACTGGCCGGAACTCGCCTCCTTCCCGGACTACGGGCTCGTCCGCAAGCGCGACGACTTCGACGAGCAGCTGGCACGGCAGGCGCAGAAGGCGGGCGCGCGGCTGTACGAGCGCTGCAACGTGGGCGCGCCGATCGTGAACGAGCTGACCGGCCACATCACGGGCGTGCACGCCAAGCTCGGTGAGGAGAAGACCCCGGTCACCTTCCACGCCCCGCTGGTGGTCGCCGCCGACGGCAATTCCAGCCGGCTGTCGCTGGCGATGGGCCTGCACCGCCGTGAGGACCGTCCGATGGGCGTCGCGGTCCGTACGTACTTCACGTCGCCGCGGCACGACGACGACTACCTGGAGTCGTGGCTGGAGCTGTGGGACCGGCGCGGGGCCCAGGACCGGCTGCTGCCCGGTTACGGCTGGATCTTCGGGATGGGTGACGGGACGAGCAACGTCGGGCTGGGCGTGCTGAACACCTCCGCGTCGTTCCGGGAGCTGGACTGGCGGGAGATCCTCAAGGCGTGGTGTGCGTCGATGCCGGAGGAGTGGGGGTACACCCCGGAGAACATGACCGGCCCGATCCGTGGCGCGGCGCTGCCGATGGCCTTCAACCGCCAGCCGCACTACACCAAGGGGCTGCTGCTGGTCGGTGACGCGGGCGGGCTGGTCAATCCGTTCAACGGGGAGGGCATCGCGTACGCCATGGAGTCGGGGGCGATCGCGGCGGAGGTGATCGTGCAGGCGCAGGCGCGTGCCACCTACGCCCAGCGGGAGCTGGCCCTGCAGCGGTACCCGAAGGTCCTCAAGGACACCTACGGCGGTTACTACTCGCTGGGCCGGGCCTTCGTGAAGCTGATCGGCAACCCGAAGGTCATGCAGATCGCCACCCAGCGCGGGCTGACCCATCCGCTGCTGATGCGCTTCACGCTGAAGATGCTCGCCAACCTCACCGACCCGACGGGCGGCGACGCGATGGACCGCATCATCAACGGGCTGAGCAAGGTGGCGCCGAAGGCCTAGCGGGAACGCGGAGCGGGAAGGCGGGGCGGGAAGGCGGGCGCGAGGGCGTACCGCGATCGCGATCTGCTTCAGGGCGGCCGGGAATTCCTTCCGGCCGCCCTGTCGCATTCTCCTGTCACCTTCTCCTGTCACCTTCTCCTGTCACCTTCCCTGTCACCTTCTCCTGTCACATTCTCCCGGCGGGATCCGTCAGTGCGGTGACGAAGGTTGTTCCGCCGATCCCTTGAGGAGCGCAGTGATGGACGCACGTATGAAGAACCCCGCGGTGGTCATCCCCGAGGCCATGCAGCCGCTGCTCGACGTGGTCAAGGCGACGCGTGCGGGCGGGGTGTCCGAGGAGGTGCTGGAGCTGGTGCACCTGCGGGCCAGCCAGATCAACGGGTGCAGCTTCTGCGTCGACGGGGGGGTGAAGAGCGCCCGCAAGGCGGGGATCAGCGACGACAAGCTGTTCGCGGTGGCGGCCTGGCGGGAGGCGCCGTACTTCTCGGACGAGGAGCGGGCCGCGCTGGCCCTGGTGGAGTCGGCGACCCGGCTCGCGGACAGTGCGGACCCGGTGCCGGACGCGGTGTGGGACGCGGCCGCCGACCACTTCGACGAGAAGCAGCTGGCCGCGCTCGTCCTGTCGATCGGCATCGCCAACCTCTTCAACCGGCTCAACGCCACGACCCGGCAGCCGGCCGGCGCGGGCTGGTGACACCCGGGAGCTCCGGTAGCGGCCACCCATGAGGTCACGGCCACGGCGCACCTGCCCTGACCTCACGGCCACATGACCTCATGGGTAATTGAGCCGCCGGTGGCCTGCCGCGAAGCTTGTGTGCGTCAAGGACACGGGCGGCAGGGGCCGCTCACAGCGGGGAGGAAGCGGCATGTTCTTCGAGACGCACGACGGTACGCAGCTGTGGTACGAGGAGTACGGCACCGGCGAGACGCTGGTGTTCGTGGCGAGCGCGATGCTGAACACCGAGATGTGGGAGTACCAGCTCCCGTTCTTCGCGGAGAACGGCTTCCGTTGTGTGGCGTTCGACCGGCGCGGTCACGGCCGTTCGGACCGGCCCTCCGGCGGGTACGACATCGACTCCACCGCCGACGATCTCGCCGCGCTGCTGGACCACCTAGACCTGCGGGACGTCACCCTCGTCGGGCACTCCCTGGGCGGCGCGGAGATCGCGCGCTATCTGGCGCGGCACGGCTCGGGGCGGGTCCGCCGGGCGGTGCTGATCGCGGCGATGCTGCCGTTCCTGGCCCGTACCGAGGACAACCCGGACGGTCTGCCGGAGGAGGCGGTGGCGGCGACGATGGCGCAGCTGCGGGCGGACCGGCCCAAGTGGCTGACCCGTCAGGCGCAGGCGTTCTTCGCCACCCACCTGGGCAACGACGTCTCCCCGGCCCTGGTGGACCACACGCTGGCGCAGTGTCTGTCGGCCTCGCCGTGGGCGACGCTCCAGGCGCAGCGGGAGGCGTTGTTCAACGATCAGCGGGCCACGCTGCCGGAGATCGACGTCCCGGTGCTGGTGATCCACGGCGCGGCCGACATGTCCGCCCCGGTGGAGATCACCGGCCGGCGGACCGCCCGGCTGATCCCCGGGGCGGTGTACGAGGAGTACCCGACGGCCGGGCACGGCATCTACGCCAGCCACCACGAGCAGCTCAACGCGGATGTGCTGGCCTTTGTGAAGGGGTGACGCGGGGGTCGGCGGGGTGACGCGGGGGTCCGCGGACGGGAGCCGGCCGACGTACGCGAGCCCCGGCCGACGTACGCGAGCCGGCCGACATGGGCGAGCCGGTCGGGGCGCGGGGCCCCGGCCGGCTCGCCCATGTTCAGACGGTTACGCCCGAATTGACGCCAAGTGGGCGTGATTCAGTGTGAGTTCACCGGGTCCCGGCCCGGCTCGGGGTTCCGGTCCGGGACCGGCAGGCGGCGGGCCGGGTCGGGGGAGAGCCGGCGGGTCGGGGCGGTCAGCCGTTCCGCGCCGGGCGGGACCGGGACCGCCGCGAAGATCGCGTCCTGCTTCTCCTGGAGCTCGCGGACGCGCTCCGGCGGGGTGTTGGGCAGCCGCTGCTCCTCATACAGCTTGTGCGTCTCCAGTTGGGCCGCCTTGCTCTGCGGGGTGTGGAACTGGACCTCGAAGAGCTGGTGGGAGCGGGGGGCGCGCCAGGCGGAGTTGATCGCCTTGTAGCCGGTGGGGCGGTGCCAGGTGTTGGACCAGCGGGTGGAGTCGTTGCCCCACGCGGACAGCAGGGCGGAGGCGGTGGTGACGCCCTGGCTGTACTTCGCGTCCGGCCACTGGAGCGTGAACCGGACCGCGTCGTTGATCTTGCCGAGCGACTCGTCGACGGTCCGTCCCGGGTTCTCCCGCATGGCGGTGGCGACCTTCCGCTTCAGCGAGTCCGGTGACTTCAGCCGGTGGTCGAACCCGACGAGTTCGGCGTGGCTGATCTTGGCGGCGGCGCGGACCTGGGGGCTGATGGAGCGCTCGGCGCGGCGGGCGCGGGCCGCGAAGGCGTCCACCCTCTTGTTGTCGGCGGCGGTCAGCGACAGACCGTCCTGGTGCCAGCCGCCGCCGTCGGCCGTACCGGCGGCGGCGGGGACGGCGCCCAGGCCCAGGCCGAGGCCGAGGGTGGTGGCGAGGGCGGCGGCGGTGGCTGCCCGCCCGCCGAGGCAGTGGCCTGGATGGCGGGCCGCGCTCGGGACGGGCCTACGGACGGGCGTACGGGCGGGCCTACGGACGGACGTACGGGTGGTCGTGCGGATGGTCAGGCGGATGGTCATCGGTGCGCGTGATCCCTCTCTCGTGCCCGGGTACGGGGTACGGGCATGGCGAGAGATGCAACGGCGCGCACCGCCCCTCGGTGACGGCGCGCCTACGGATAACCGGGAACGGCGCGCCTACGGATAACCGGGAACGGCGCAATATGGATCACTGGTAACGCAAAAGACCGCCCCTCCCGAAGGAGAGGCGGCCCTCGTACGTGACTTGTCCGCGACTCGTACGCGACTCGTGCGCGCCCCGGCGCAGTCCTACAGGACGCGCACCGCGCCGGTCGGCATGTCGTAGCTGAGCGGGCGCTCGACGATGCCGGTGCTCGGGTTCTGGGCGCCGATGAACTTGCCGTCGCCGACGTAGACGGCGACGTGGTAGGCGCTGCCGGCGCTGCCCCAGTAGAGGATGTCGCCGACCTGGAGGTTGTCGAGGCCGACCTGGGTGCCCTGCGTCGACTGGTCCTGCGACACGCGCGGCAGGTCGATGCCGATCTGGCTGAAGGCGGCCTGGGTGAGGCCGGAGCAGTCGTACGAGGAGGGGCCGCTGGCTCCCAGGACGTACGCCTTGCCCAGCTGGGCCTTGAGGAAGGAGACGAGGGTGGCGGTGGAGCCGGTGCCGGTGGAGGGCGCCGACAGGGTGGTCCGCTCGGCGGAGCGCGAGGCCCGGGCCTGGGCGGCCTCCTTGGCCTTGCGGGCCGCCTCGGCCTTCTTCTTCGCCTCGGCCTTGGCCTTCTTCACGGCCTCGGCCTTGTGCTTCTCCGCTGCCTTGGCGGCCTTGGAGAAGGCACTGTCCTGGAGCGCCTGACGCTCGTAGTTGAACGCGACCTGCTCGGCGGTGTCGGCGCTCTTGGCGGCGCTGGTGGCCAGCGCCGTCGTGATCGTCGGCATCTCCTGCGTCTCGGAGACGGGCTTTTCCGCGGCGCTGGCCGGCACGTTCGCTCCGGTCACCGCGAGGGTGAGGAAGCCACCGGTCACACCCGCGCGCAGCGCCCGGGAGGACGCGGAAGGGCGGCGGGGCTTCCGGTGGCTGGGTATGTGTGCGTTCGGGGACATGGCCCAACGGCTATCAGGAGCCGCTGGTTGCTGCCAACAAGAGTGCAGTGCGCCACACTTGACGCGTACGCGATGAATAAAAGGGACTTTTTGCCGCTCGCGGCTCCGCCGGTGCGATGCCCGAATTTCGCGATCATGTTCCTACGCACGGCATTTGAGGGTCCGTAGGGGCTCAAAGGGGGCCTACCACTTCCCTACGCGCCACGCCAAGGCTTCCCAGGCGTCAAGGACTTAGTGCTCGAAATAGCGTGGGATAGGTCACTCCTGAGTGTCCGTTATGTTCCCGTGACGTGGTCCGTTATGTCCCCGTGACCCGCTGCCCCGCCGGAGTTCGTGAACGCGAGCACGTGCCGACGATCACGGCGGGGTCACGAGCGGGTCACGGCCACGGGGCGGGCCGCGTATACCAGTTGAATCGGCCAGACGCCAATTTGCCCTGGGCGGGCACCCCTTGATATTGGCCAATCCGCGCTGACCAGCGGTAACCCGTGTGAATGTCACCTCTGGTGATCACTCGCGCGCTTCACGTATGAAGATCACCGCTCATCCGGCTTCATGATCCTTCGCCGGGTGGTGAAGATCACAAAGGCGTTGTTCACCCCCGTGTCGCAGATCACAGACCAGCAGGCATAAGATGCAGGCGGTTCGGGCTTGTGAACTGCCTCACATGTGCACGATCTCCGAGGGGCGGTGAGCGGGCCCGGGCGGACCGCCATCCAGTCATCGTCGACTGAAGGGAGCGGGGACGGTGAACGCTTACGCGCCCATCCTCGTACTGGGAGCCCTCGGGGCAGGCTTTGCGATCTTCTCCGTCGTCATGGCCACGCTCGTCGGGCCCAGGCGCTACAACCGGGCCAAGCTCGAAGCGTACGAATGCGGAATCGAGCCGACGCCACAACCGTCCGGTGGCGGCCGCTTCCCGATCAAGTACTACCTGACGGCGATGCTCTTCATCGTCTTCGACATCGAGATCGTCTTCCTCTATCCCTGGGCCGTCACCTTCGACGCCCTGGGGTTGTTCGGGCTCGTCGAGATGCTCCTCTTCGCGCTCACCGTCTTCGTCGCCTACGCCTACGTCTGGCGTCGCGGCGGCCTGGAATGGGACTAGGGGCCACCCATGGGACTTGAAGAGAAGCTGCCCAGCGGCTTTCTGCTGACCACCGTCGAACAGGCCGCGGGCTGGGTGCGCAAGTCATCGGTCTTCCCGGCGACCTTCGGTCTGGCCTGCTGCGCCATCGAGATGATGACGACCGGCGCCGGCCGCTACGACCTGGCCCGCTTCGGCATGGAGGTCTTCCGCGGCTCCCCGCGGCAGGCGGACCTGATGATCGTGGCCGGCCGGGTCAGCCAGAAGATGGCCCCCGTGCTGCGGCAGGTCTACGACCAGATGCCGAACCCGAAGTGGGTGATCTCCATGGGGGTTTGCGCCTCCTCGGGCGGCATGTTCAACAACTACGCGATCGTGCAGGGCGTCGACCACATCGTGCCCGTCGACATCTATCTCCCGGGCTGCCCGCCGCGCCCCGAAATGCTGATGGACGCCATCCTCAAGCTCCACGACAAGATCCAGCACACCAAGCTCGGGGTCAACCAGCAGCAGGCCGCCCGCGAGGCCGAGGAAGCCGCGCTCAAGGCGCTCCCGCTGATCGAGATGAAGGGGCTGCTGCGGTGAGTGAGCAGAAGAACCCCGAGCGTCCGGACGACGAGCCGCGCGGCGGCAACGCCGCGGAGGACGCCGTACCGGCGCAGCGCGACGACACCGGCGAGGTGATCGCCACCCGCCGCGGGATGTTCGGCGCCAACAACGGCGGCGACACCAGCGGCTACGGCGGCCTGGTCCGGACCGTCCGGCTGCCCGGCGCGACCCCCCGGCCGTACGGCGGGCCCGGTGCCCGGGACGGGTACGGGGACTTCGACGAGATCGCCGACGAACTGGAGGGCGCCCTCGACGAACAGGGGCTGGTCCCCGAGAACGTGATCTCCAAGACCGTCGTCGACCGCGGCGAGCTGACCTTCCACATCGAGCGGGAGTACCTGCCGACGGTCGCCCGGACCCTGCGCGACGACCCGGCGCTCCGCTTCGAGCTGTGTACCGGCGTCAGCGGCGTCCACTTCCCCGGCGACACGGGCCGCGAGCTGCACGCCGTCTACCACCTGCGCTCGATCACCCACAACCGGCTGATCCGGCTGGAGGTCTCCGCGCCGGACGCGGACCCGCACATCCCCTCGCTCGTCGCGGTCTACCCGACCAACGACTGGCACGAGCGCGAGACCTACGACTTCTTCGGCCTGGTCTTCGACGGCCATCCCGCGCTGACCCGGATCATGATGCCGGACGACTGGCAGGGCTTCCCGCAGCGCAAGGACTACCCGCTCGGCGGCATTCCCGTCGAGTACAAGGGCGCCCAGATTCCGGCTCCCGACCAGCGGAGGTCGTACAGCTGATGACTACTGCACCGCACTCCCACTCCCCGAACGGCCACCGCACGTCCAGCGACTTCGACACGACCGAGTCGCTCGCCCGGGAGACCACCGAGGGCACCGTCTACAACGTCACCGGCGGCGACTGGGACGAGATCGCGGCGTCCGCGGCGAAGTCCGACGACGAGCGGATCATCGTCAACATGGGGCCGCAGCACCCGTCCACGCACGGCGTGCTCCGGCTGATCCTGGAGATCGACGGGGAGACCGTCACCGAGGCCCGCTGCGGCATCGGCTACCTCCACACCGGCATCGAGAAGAACCTCGAATACCGGACCTGGACGCAGGGCACCACCTTCGTGACGAGGATGGATTACCTCACCCCCTTCTTCAACGAGACGGCCTACTGCCTGGCCGTGGAGAAGCTGCTCGGCATCACCGACGACATCCCCGACCGGGCCTCGGTGGTCCGCGTGATGCTGATGGAACTCAACCGGCTCTCCTCCCACCTGGTGTGCATCGCCACCGGCGGCATGGAGCTGGGCGCCACCACGATCATGATCTACGGCTTCCGGGACCGCGAGCTGATCCTCGACATCTACGAGCTGATCACCGGCCTGCGGATGAACCACGCCTACATCCGGCCCGGCGGCCTGGCCCAGGACCTGCCCCCGGGCGCCGTCGACCAGGTGCGCGCCTTCGTCAAGAAGATGCGCAAGAACCTCCCCGAATACGACAAGCTCGCCACCGGCAACCCGGTCTTCAAGGGCCGCATGGAGGGCATCGGCTACCTCGACCTGGCCGGCTGCATGGCCACCGGAGCCACCGGGCCCATCGTCCGCTCCGCCGGCCTGCCGCACGACCTGCGCAAGACGCAGCCGTACTGCGGATACGAGGACTACGAGTTCGACATCCCGACCGCCGACACCTGCGACGCCTACGGGCGGTTCCTGATCCGGCTGGAGGAGATGCGGCAGTCGCTGCGGATCATCGAGCAGTGCCTGGACCGGCTCGAACCGGGGCCGGTGATGGTCGCGGACAAGAAGATCGCCTGGCCCGCCCAGCTGGCGCTCGGCCCGGACGGCCTGGGCAACTCCCTCGACCACATCAAGAAGATCATGGGCACCTCGATGGAGGCCCTGATCCACCACTTCAAGCTCGTGACCGAGGGCTTCCGGGTCCCGCCCGGTCAGGCCTACGCGGCCGTCGAGTCACCCAAGGGCGAGCTGGGCGTGCACGCGGTCAGCGACGGCGGCACCCGCCCCTACCGGGTGCACTTCCGCGATCCGTCCTTCACCAACCTGCAGGCCATGGCGGCGATGTGCGAAGGCGGCCAGGTCGCCGACGTCATCGTCGCCGTCGCGTCCATCGACCCCGTGATGGGAGGCGTCGACCGGTGACCACTGCGTCTTCTCCGCAGGGAGCCTCCGCAAGCCCCACCAGTCTGGGGATGCCCGCGCTCCCCGCCCCCGACTACCCGGCCGACGTCCGGGCCCGGCTGGAGGCGGACGCCAAGGAGGTGATCGCCCGCTACCCCGGCCCGCGCTCGGCGCTGCTGCCGCTGCTGCACCTCGTCCAGGCCGAGGACGGGCACGTCACCCGCACCGGCATCCGCTTCTGCGCCGAGCTGCTGGACCTCACCACCGCCGAGGTCACCGCCGTCTCGACGTTCTACTCCATGTACCGGCGCAAGGCCGGCGGCGACTACCAGGTCGGGGTCTGCACCAACACCCTGTGCGCGGTGATGGGCGGCGACGCCATCTTCGAGGAGCTCCAGGAGCACCTCGGCGTCGGCAACGGCGAGACCACCGAGGACGGCGCCGTCACCCTCGAACACATCGAGTGCAACGCCGCCTGCGACTTCGCGCCCGTCGTGATGGTCAACTGGGAGTTCTTCGACAACCAGACGCCGGAGTCCGCCCGGCGGCTCGTCGACGACCTGAGGGCCGGCCGGCCCGTCGCACCCACCCGCGGCGCGCCGCTGTGCACCTTCAAGGAGACCGCCCGCATCCTCGCCGGCTTCCCCGACGAGCGGCCGGGCGCCACCGCCGCCACCGGGAGCGCCGGGCCCGCCTCGCTGATCGGGCTCCGCCTGGCCAAGGGGGAGGCCGCGCCCGGCCGCGGCGCCGGCGCGGACCACGTCGTGTCGCCCCGTACCGGAGAGGGCGGCCGGCCCGACGAGGGCACCGCGGGGGAGCCCCCCAGCGGCCACCCCCGGGAGGAGGCGCCCGCGGGGCACCCCAGCTCCCACGACGCCCCGCAGGAAACCTCGGACTCCGACGCAGACCACCCTGCCGGGCCCACCGCTAAGGAGGGGGAGTGATGACCGTGGCAGCCGAATACGGCGGCTCCTCCCGGCCAACGGCCGGGGGAGAGGCCAGCCCCGAGAAGCTCCTCGTGCCCGTCCTGTCCGCCCTCTGGGACCAGCCCGAGTCCTGGACGCTGGAGACCTACCGCCGGCACGAGGGCTACGAGGGCCTGCGCAAGGCGCTCGCGATGTCCCCCGACGACGTCATCGCCTACGTCAAGGACTCCGGTCTGCGCGGCCGCGGCGGCGCGGGCTTCCCCACCGGAATGAAATGGCAGTTCATTCCGCAGGGCGACGGCAAACCGCACTATCTCGTTGTCAACGCCGACGAATCGGAGCCGGGGACCTGCAAGGACATCCCCCTCCTCTTCGCGAACCCGCATGCCCTCATCGAAGGGATCGTGATCGCCTGTCACGCGATCCGTGCGCACCACGCCTTCATCTACCTGCGCGGTGAGGTCGTACCCGTCCTGCGCCGGCTGCACGAAGCCGTGCGCGAGGCCTACGCGGCGGGCTTCCTCGGAAAGAACATCCTCGGGTCGGGACTCGACCTGGACGTGATCGTGCACGCGGGCGCCGGCGCGTACATCTGCGGTGAGGAAACCGCGCTGCTGGACTCCCTGGAGGGCCGTCGCGGACAGCCCCGGCTGCGTCCTCCCTTCCCTGCGGTGGCCGGCCTCTACGCCTGCCCCACTGTCGTCAACAACGTCGAATCCATCGCGTCGGTTCCCGCGATCCTCAACAAGGGAAAAGACTGGTTCAGGTCGATGGGCAGCGAGAAGTCCCCGGGCTTCACGCTGTACTCGCTCAGCGGCCATGTCGCCAACCCCGGCCAGTACGAAGCCCCGTTGGGCATCACCCTGCGCCAGCTGCTCGACATGAGCGGCGGGATGCGCCGCGGCCACCGGCTGAAGTTCTGGACGCCCGGCGGCTCCTCCACGCCGATGTTCACCGACGAGCACCTCGACGTGCCCCTCGACTACGAAGGCGTCGGCGCGGCCGGCTCGATGCTCGGCACCAAGGCGCTGCAGTGCTTCGACGAGACCACCTGCGTCGTGCGGGCGGTCACCCGCTGGACCGAGTTCTACGCCCACGAGTCCTGCGGCAAGTGCACGCCCTGCCGTGAAGGGACGTACTGGCTGGTGCAGTTGCTGCGCGACATCGAGGCGGGCAATGCCCAGCCGGCCGACCTCGACAAGATCGCCGACATCGCCGACAACATCAACGGCAAGTCGTTCTGCGCGCTCGGCGACGGCGCCGCCTCGCCGATCTTCTCCTCGCTCAAGTACTTCCGCGAGGAGTACGAGCAGCACGTCACCGGCAAGGGCTGCCCGTTCGACCCCGACAAGTCGACCCTGTGGGCCGACGACGACGCTCACCTGGGGGTGAATGCATGACCGTCACCACTACGGGGTCGAGCAGCGGCGCCGCCGCGGTCCCCCCGGAAGACCTCGTCACCCTGACGATCGACGGCATCGAGATCTCCGTCCCCAAGGGGACGCTGGTCATCCGCGCCGCCGAACTCCTCGGCATCGAGATCCCGCGCTTCTGCGACCACCCGCTGCTGGACCCCGCGGGCGCCTGCCGGCAGTGCATCGTCGAGGTCGAGGGCCAGCGCAAGCCCATGGCGTCCTGCACGATCACCTGCACCGACGGCATGGTCGTCAAGTCGCAGCTGACGTCCCCGGTGGCCGAGAAGGCGCAGCGCGGCGTGATGGAGCTGCTGCTGATCAACCACCCGCTGGACTGCCCGGTCTGCGACAAGGGCGGCGAGTGCCCGCTGCAGAACCAGGCGATGCAGGTCGGTGAGCCGGACACGCGCTTCGAGGGCAAGAAGCGCACGTTCGCCAAGCCGGTGCCGATCTCCACCCAGGTGCTGCTGGACCGCGAACGCTGCGTGCTGTGCGCGCGGTGCACCCGCTTCAGCAACCAGATCGCCGGCGACCCGATGATCGAGCTGGTCGAGCGCGGCGCGCTCCAGCAGGTCGGCACCGGGGAGGGCGACCCCTTCCAGTCGTACTTCTCCGGCAACACCATCCAGATCTGCCCGGTCGGCGCGCTCACCTCGGCCGCGTACCGCTTCCGCTCCCGCCCCTTCGACCTGGTGTCGTCGCCGTCGGTGTGCGAGCACTGCGCGGGCGGCTGCGCGACGCGCACCGACCACCGGCGCGGCAAGGTCATGCGGCGGCTGGCCGCCAACGACCCGGAGGTCAACGAGGAGTGGATCTGCGACAAGGGGCGCTTCGCCTTCCGGTACGCGCAGCAGCGTGACCGGCTGGAGCACCCGTTGGTGCGCAACGCGGAGTCCGGGGAACTGGAGCCGGCGAGCTGGCCGGTTGCCCTGGAGGCCGCGGCCCGCGGACTGGCCGCGGCCAAGGGCCGTACCGGTGTGCTGACCGGCGGCCGGCTGACCGTCGAGGACGCCTACGCGTACGCCAAGTTCGCCCGGATCGCGCTGCACACCAACGACATCGACTTCCGGGCGCGGGTGCACAGCGCCGAGGAGGCGGACTTCCTGGCCGCCCGGGTCGCCGGCCGCGGCCGCGACCTCGGGGGCGGCGGGGTCACGTACACCGCCCTGGAGAAGGCGCCGGCGGTGCTGTTGGCGGGCATCGAGGCGGAGGAGGAGGCGCCCGGCGTCTTCCTGCGGCTGCGCAAGGCCCACCGCAAGTACGGTCAGCGCACCTTCGGGCTCGCCGCCTACGCCTCCCGCGGGCTGATCAAGGCCGGCGGGACGCTGCTGCCGGCCGCGCCCGGCACCGAAACGGAATGGCTGGACGCGCTGGCCGGCAATGAGGGACACGCCGCGGCCGAGGCGCTGCGGGCGGACGGCGCGGTGATCGTCGTCGGTGAGCGGCTGGCGGCGGTGCCGGGCGCGTTGACCGCCGCGGTGCGCGTCGCCGCCGCGACCGGCGCGCAGCTGGTGTGGATCCCGCGGCGGGCGGGCGAACGCGGGGCCGTGGAGGCGGGCGCGCTGCCCGGTCTGCTGCCCGGTGGCCGGCCGGCCACCGACCCGCGGGCCCGCGACGAGGTCGCCGCCGTCTGGGGTGTGGCCGCGCTGCCGCACCGGCACGGCCGGGACACCGGCCAGATCATCGAGGCCGCGGCGACCGGTGAGCTGAGTGCGCTGCTGGTGGCCGGTGTCGAGGTCGCCGACCTGCCGGACCCGGCCCGGGCGCTGACCGCCCTGGACGAGATCGGTTTCCTGGTCAGCCTGGAGTTGCGGCCCTCCCAGGTCACCGAGCGGGCCGATGTGGTCCTCCCGGTGGCGGCCGTGGTGGAGAAGGCCGGAACGTTTCTCAACTGGGAGGGCCGGGCCCGGCTGTTCGAGGCCGCGCTCAAGCCCGACCAGATGACCCGCCGCCATCTGCTGCCGGACTCCCGGGTGCTGCACATGCTCGCCGACGCCCTCGACGTCCACCTGGCGCTGCCGGACGTCGCCTCCGTACGCCGCGAACTGACCCGGCTCGGTACCTGGGGCGGCCCGTACGCGGGCGACCCGCTGGAGATCGGGCAGCCGCTGCCCCGGACCGGCGCCGGTGAGGCGGTGCTCGCCGGGCACCGGCTGCTGCTGGACCAGGGCGTCCTCCAGGAAGGCGACGAGGCACTGGCCGGCACCCGGCACGCGGCCGTCGCCCGGCTGTCGGAGGCCACCGCCGCCGAGACCGGGGTCAAGGACGGCGACCTGCTGGCGGTCAGCGGGCCGGCCGGTTCGGTGCGGCTGCCGCTGCAGGTGACGCCGATGCCCGACCGGGTGGTGTGGCTGCCGCTCAACTCCACGGGCGGGGGCGTGGCCGCCGACACCGGTGCGCGCCCCGGCGAACTGGTGAGGATCTCCGCCGCCCCGGGCACGCCGAAGCCGGCCAAGGAGGTGGACGCATGATGCAGCTCGGTCAACTGGCCTCCGCGCAGACCGCGCTGGCCCAGGAGGACCTGTCGATGTTCGGCCGCGACCCGTGGTGGCTGGTCGTCATCAAGGCGGTCTTCTGCTTCGCGTTCCTGATGCTGACGGTGCTGTTCTCCATCGTGTGGGAGCGCAAGGTCGTCGCCTGGATGCAGTTGCGCATCGGCCCCAACCGGCACGGGCCCTGGGGCATGCTCCAGTCGCTCGCCGACGGCATCAAGCTGATGCTGAAGGAGGACCTGGTCGTCCGGCGGGCCGACAAGGTCGTCTACGTCCTCGCGCCGATCGTGGCGGCCATCCCGGCGTTCATGGCGATCGCGGTGATCCCCTTCGGCCCGGCCGACAACGAGGTCTCGATCTTCGGCCAGCGCACCACGATGCAGCTGACCGACCTGCCGATCGGCGTCCTCTACATCCTGGCCACCGCGTCGGTCGGCATCTACGGCATCGTGCTGGCGGGCTGGTCCTCCGGCTCGACGTACCCGCTGCTCGGCGGTCTCCGCTCGTGCGCGCAGATGATCTCGTACGAGATCGCGATGGGCGCCGCCTTCGCCTCGGTCTTCCTGTACTCCGGGTCGATGTCGACCTCCACCATCGTGGAGTCGCAAGCGAACAGGTGGTACGTCCTGCTGCTGCCGGTGTCGTTCCTCATCTACATCGCGACGATGGTGGGGGAGACCAACCGGGCGCCGTTCGACATGCCGGAGTCCGAGGGCGACCTGGTCGGCGGCTTCAACACCGAGTACTCGTCCATCAAGTTCGCGATGTTCATGCTCGCCGAGTACGTGAACATGGTGACGGTCTCGGCGGTCGCGACCACCCTCTTCCTCGGCGGCTGGCGGGCCCCGTACCCGATCTCGGCGTTCTGGGAGGGCGCCAACCACGGCTGGTGGCCGATGCTGTGGTTCACGATCAAGGTCCAGCTGCTGCTGTTCTTCTTCATCTGGCTGCGCGGCACGCTCCCCCGGGTGCGCTACGACCAGCTGATGAAGCTGGGCTGGAAGGTCCTCATCCCCCTCTCGCTGGTCTGGCTGATGCTCGTCGCCACCGTCCGGGCGCTGAAGAACGAGGGCTACGACTTCTCCCAGATCGTGCTCTACGTCGCCGGCGGCGCGGTCGTGCTGCTGCTGATCTCGCTGCTCGTGGACTTCTTCCGGCGCGGTGCGGTGGAGGAGGAGCCGGACGGTGAGGGCGCGTTCGACCCGATGGCCGGCGGGTTCCCGGTGCCGCCGCTGCCCGGTCAGAGCCTGCCGCCGGTGCCGCGCCGACGCCCGCGCCATGACCGTGAGTTGATTGTCAGTGGTCGGATGGACACTGTCAGTGACGGAAACGAAACCGACGGAAAGGGGGGCGACGGTGCCTGAGTTCCAGAACCCCGTGGCCGGCTTCGGCGTGACCTTCAAGGCCATGTTCAAGAAGCGGCTGACCGAGCAGTACCCGGAGGAGAAGAAGCCGACGGCGCCGCGTTTCCACGGCCGCCATCAGCTCAACCGCCATCCCGACGGGCTGGAGAAGTGCGTCGGCTGCGAGCTGTGCGCCTGGGCCTGCCCGGCGGACGCGATCTACGTCGAGGGCGCGGACAACACCGACGAGGAGCGCTACTCCCCGGGCGAGCGCTACGGCCGCGTCTACCAGATCAACTACCTGCGCTGCATCCTGTGCGGCCTGTGCGTGGAGGCCTGCCCCACCCGCGCACTGACCATGACCAATGAGTACGAACTCGCCGACCGGTCCCGCGCCTCGCTCATCTACACCAAGGAGGAGCTGCTCGCCGGCCTGGAGGACACGATGGTCGACACGCCGCATGCGATCCACCCGGGCATGACGGAGAAGGACTACTACAGCGGCCTGGTGACCGAGGCCGCCCCGGGGACGGTCCGTCAGGTCGCGGTGTCCAAGGGGGAGCAGCCCCAGGAGGCCGCCGCCACGACCGGCCCGCAGGAGCCCGCCGCGCGGGAGGTGACCGAGCGATGATCTCCCTGGCCGCCGCGGCCTCCACCGGTGAGGCCGTGCAGTTCTGGCTCCTGGGCACCGTCGCCGTCGTCGGCGCCCTCTGCACGGTCCTGATGAAGCGGGCCGTGCACAGCGCCCTGTCGCTGGCCGGCACCATGATCGTCCTGGCGGTCTTCTACCTCGCCAACGGTGCGTACTTCCTCGGCGTCGTGCAGATCGTCGTCTACACCGGCGCGATCATGATGCTGTTCCTGTTCGTGGTCATGCTGGTCGGCGTCACCGCGGCGGACTCTCTCAAGGAGACGCTCAAGGGCCAGCGCTGGCTCGCCGCCGGACTGGGCCTCGGCTTCGGCATCCTGCTGATCGCCGGCATCGGCAACGCCTCGCTGAAGGAGTTCAACGGCCTGGGCGAGGCCAACGCCGGCGGCAACGTCCAGGGGCTGGCCGCGCTGATCTTCACCAAGTACGTCTTCGCCTTCGAGATCACCGGCGCCCTGCTGATCACCGCGGCCGTCGGCGCGATGGTGCTCACCCACCGGGAGCGCACCGAGCGCGCCCGGACCCAGCGCGAGCAGTCCGAGGCCCGTGTCCGCGAGGGCAAGCAGGTGCCGCCGCTGCCCGCCCCCGGGGTCTACGCCCGGCACAACGCCGTGGACATCCCCGGCCTGCTGCCCGACGGCACCGCGTCCGAGCTGACCGTCAGTCCGACGCTGCGCGCCCGCGGCCAGCTCCGGGACGTCTCCCGCGAGTCGCTCGCCGACCTGAAGGCGCTGGAGCGGCGCTCCGAGGAGTGGCTGGGCCGCGGCTCCGGTGAGGAGCCCGAAGCCCCGCCGTCCGGCGGCGCGTCGCCCAAGGAGCACAAGGAGGGCGCCAAGAAATGAACCCGGTCTACTACCTGTACCTCGCCGCCCTGTTGTTCACCATCGGCGCGGCCGGGGTGCTGATCAGGCGGAACGCCATCGTGGTGTTCATGTGCATCGAGCTGATGCTCAACGCCTGCAACCTCGCCTTCGTCACCTTCTCCCGGCTGCACGGGAATCTGGACGGCCAGATCATCGCCTTCTTCACGATGGTCGTCGCCGCGGCCGAGGTCGTGGTCGGCCTGGCGATCATCGTGACGATCTTCCGCACCCGTCATACGGCCTCGGTCGACGACGCCAGCCTGATGAAGCTGTAAGGGGTCGCCCAAAGTGGAGAACTTGATCGCGCTGCTCGTCGCGGCACCGCTGGTCGGTGCGGCCCTGCTGCTGTGCGGCGGAAAACGGCTCGACCGCACCGGCCACTGGATCGGCACGCTCTTCGCGGTGGCCTCGTTCGCCGTCGGGGTGGCGCTCTTCGCCGACATGCTCGGCAGGAGCGCCGACCACCGGACGCTGCACCAGCACCTGTTCAGCTGGATCCCGGTCGGCGGCTTCAGGGCCGACGTCGCCTTCCAGCTCGACCAGCTGTCCATGACCTTCGTCCTGCTGATCACCGGCGTCGGCTCACTGATCCACGTCTACTCGATCGGCTACATGGAGCACGACGAACGGCGCCGCCGCTTCTTCGGCTACCTCAACCTCTTCCTCGCGGCGATGCTGCTGCTCGTCCTCGCCGACAACTACCTCCTGCTGTACGTCGGTTGGGAGGGCGTCGGCCTCGCCTCGTACCTGCTGATCGGCTTCTGGCAGCACAAGCCCAGCGCGGCCACCGCCGCCAAGAAGGCGTTCCTGGTCAACCGCGTCGGCGACATGGGCCTGTCCATCGCGATCATGCTGATGTTCACGACGTTCGGGACGTTCGCGTTCGGCCCGGTGCTGGCGTCCACCGGCGCCACCTCCGAGGGCAAGCTCACCGCCATCGGACTGATGCTGCTGCTGGCCGCCTGCGGCAAGTCGGCCCAGGTGCCGCTGCAGTCCTGGCTCGGGGACGCCATGGAGGGCCCCACCCCGGTCTCGGCCCTGATCCACGCCGCCACGATGGTCACCGCCGGCGTGTATCTGATCACCCGCTCCGGGGCGATCTTCAACGCCGCACCGGACGCCCAGACCGCGGTCGTCGCGGTCGGCGCGGTCACCCTCCTCTTCGGTGCGATCGTCGGTTGCGCCAAGGACGACATCAAGAAGGCCCTGGCCGGCTCGACGATGTCGCAGATCGGCTACATGATCCTGGCCGCCGGCCTCGGCCCCATCGGCTACGCCTTCGCGATCATGCACCTGGTCACCCACGGCTTCTTCAAGGCGGGCCTCTTCCTCGGCGCCGGCTCGGTGATGCACGGCATGAACGACGAGGTGGACATGCGCCGCTACGGCGGCCTGCGGAAATACATGCCGGTCACCTTCGTCACCTTCGGCCTCGGCTATCTGGCGATCATCGGCTTCCCCGGCCTGTCCGGCTTCTTCTCCAAGGACAAGATCATCGAGGCGGCGTTCGCCAAGGGCGGCACCGAAGGCTGGATCCTCGGCGGCGCGGCCCTCCTGGGCGCCGCGATCACCGCGTTCTACATGACCCGGGTGATGCTGATGACGTTCTTCGGAGAGGAGCGCTGGCGCAAGGCACCCACCCCGTCGCCCGACCGGCCCTCCGTCGAGCCCGCGGCCGAGACCCGGGGCGAGTACGCTCCGCCACACCCGCACGAGTCGCCGAAGGTCATGACCCTCCCCATGATCGTGCTGGCCATCGGATCGGTCTTCGCCGGCGGCCTGTTCAGCCTCAACGAGGCCTTCGTGAAGTGGCTGGAGCCGGTCACGTCCTTCGCACACGGCCACTCCCCGGTCAGCGCCACGACCGTCACGGCCGCCACCATCGCCGTCCTCCTCCTCGGCGTCGGCGTCGCCTGGCTGATGTACGGCCGCCGGCCCGTCCCGTCGCTCGCCCCCCGCGGCTCGCTGCTCACCCGCGCCGCCCGCCGCGACCTCCTCCAGGACGACTTCAACGACATCGTCTTCGTCCGCGGCGGCGGCCACCTGACCACCACCCTCGTCCAGCTCGACCACACCCTGGTGGACGGCGCGGTCAACGGCACGGCCGCCGCCATGGGCGGACTCTCCGCCCTGCTGCGCCAGTTGCAGAGCGGCTTCGTCCGCTCCTACGCGGTCCAGATGCTGGGCGGGGCCGCCGTACTCGTCGCCGCGACCCTGCTGATGAGGGGTGTCTGAGCCATGTCGTTTCCCCTGCTGACGGCGACGGCCGTGGTACCGGCGATCGGCGCGATCGCCACCGCCGCGCTGCCCGCCGCCAAGCGCACCGCGGCCAAATGGCTCGCGCTGCTGTTCTCCCTGCTCACCTTCGCGCTGGCCCTGATCGTCGCGTTCCGCTTCGACCCCGGCGCCCAGGGCCCCTTCCAGCTCACCGAATCACACGCCTGGATCAGCGACTTCGGGGTCCGCTACGAACTCGGCGTCGACGGCATCGCGGTCGCCCTGATCGCGCTGACCGCCCTGCTCGTCCCGTTCGTCATCCTGGCCGGCTGGCACGACGCCGACCCGCTGGAGGAGGCCACGCCCAACCGGCGCTGGCGGCCCACCCAGGGCTTCTTCGCGCTGATCCTCGCCGTCGAGGCGATGGTGGTGATCTCCTTCGAGGCCACCGACGTCTTCCTCTTCTACATCTTCTTCGAAGCCATGCTGATCCCGATGTACTTCCTCATCGGAGGCTTCGGGGACCGCGCCGGCGCCGACGGCGAGGAACGCTCCGCCGACCGCAGGTCGCAGGCCGCGGTGAAGTTCCTGCTCTACAACCTCGCCGGCGGACTGATCATGCTGGCCGCGGTCATCGGGCTGTACGCCGCCACCGCCGACCAGCTCGGCACCGGCACCTTCTCCCTGACGCAGATCGTCGAGGCCCGCGCGGCCGGCCGGCTGGACCTCGGCGCCACCACCGAACGCCTGCTGTTCCTCGGCTTCTTCTTCGCCTTCGCCGTCAAGGCCCCGCTCTGGCCGCTGCACACCTGGCTGCCCGGTGCCATGGGCGAATCAACCGCCCCCGTCGCCGTGCTGATCACTGCGGTGGTCGACAAGGTCGGCACCTTCGCCATGCTCCGCTTCTGCCTCCAGCTCTTCCCGGAGGCCAGCAGCTGGGCCACCCCCGTCATCCTGGTCCTCGCCCTGATCAGCATCGTCTACGGCGCCCTGCTCGCGGTCGCCCAGCGGGACATCAAACGGCTGATCGCCTACGCCTCGATCTCCCACTTCGGCTTCATCATCCTGGGCATCTTCGCCATGACGTCCCAGGGACAGGGCGGCGCCACGCTCTACATGGTCAACCACGGCATCTCGACCGCCGCCCTGATGCTGGTCGCCGGCTTCCTCATCAGCCGCCGCGGCTCCCGGCTCATCGCGGACTTCGGCGGCGTCCAGAAGGTCGCCCCCGTCCTCGCCGGCACGTTCCTGATCGGCGGCCTGGCCACCCTCTCCCTGCCCGGCCTGGCCCCGTTCGTCAGCGAATTCCTCGTCCTGGTCGGCACGTTCAGCCGCTACCCGGTCATCGGCGTCATCGCCACCCTCGGCATCGTCCTCGCCGCGCTCTACGTCCTCGTCCTCTACCAGCGGACGATGACCGGGCCGGTGAAGAGCGAGGTCAGCACCATGCCCGACCTGCGAACCCGGGAACTGGTGGTGGTCGCGCCGCTGATCGCGCTGCTGCTCTTCCTCGGCGTGTACCCCAAACCGCTCACCGACCTCGTCAACCCGGCGGTCGAGCACACCCTGTCCGTCGTGGACAAGAAGGACCCCAAGCCCACTGTGCAGGTGAACGCCGTGCCCGGCAGCGGCCGGACCGGACACGCCGCGAGTGATCAAGATGTGGAGGCCGCGAAGTGAGTTCCGTGGCAAGTGTCCACAGCCTGTGGACAGCGGCGGCCGGAGCGCCGGGCAAGATCCCGGGGCCGCACATCGAGTACGCCCAGCTCTCACCCACCCTGATCGTCCTCGGCGCCGCGGTGCTCGGCATCATGATCGAGGCCTTCGTCCCGCGCCGCAGCCGCTACTACTCCCAGCTGCTGCTGTCCCTGGTGGCGCTGGCCGCCGCGTTCGCCGCGGTGATCGGACTGGCGGCCGCCGGATTCGGCTCGTCCAAGGCCCATGTCGCCGCGATGGGCGCCGTCGCCGTCGACGGCCCCGCTCTGTTCCTCCAGGGCACGATCCTGCTGGTCTCCCTGATCGCGGTCTTCACCTTCGCCGAGCGCCGCCTCGACCCGGCCGCGCATGGCGCACATGTGGACTCCTTCGCCGCCCAGCCCGCGGCCGTCCCCGGCGGCGCCGCCGAACAGGCCGCCGTCAAGGCCGGGTTCACCACCACCGAGGTCTTCCCGATCCTGCTCTTCGCGGTCGGCGGCATGCTGATCTTCCCGGCGGCCAACGACCTGCTGACGCTCTTCGTCGCGCTGGAGGTCTTCTCCCTCCCGCTGTACATCCTGTGCGCACTGGCCCGCCGCCAGCGGCTGCTGTCGCAGGAGTCCGCGCTCAAGTACTTCCTCCTCGGCGCGTTTTCCTCCGCCTTCCTCCTGTTCGGCATCGCCCTGCTGTACGGCTACGCGGGCACGGTGACGTACGCCGGCATCGCCGAGGTGGTCTCGGACGGAGCCAAGCAGATCGACCCGGCGCTGGCCGGCACGATGAGCAATGACGCACTGCTGCTGATCGGCGGCGCGCTGGTGCTGATGGGCCTGCTGTTCAAGGTCGGCGCGGTCCCGTTCCACATGTGGACCCCGGACGTCTACCAGGGCGCCCCGACTCCGGTCACCGGCTTCATGGCGGCCGCCACCAAGGTCGCCGCGTTCGGTGCGCTGCTGCGGGTGCTGTACGTCGTCCTGCCGGGCATGCGCTGGGACTGGCGGCCGGTGATGTGGGGCGTCGCGATCATCACGATGCTGGGCGGTGCGATCGTCGCCATCACCCAGACCGACATCAAGCGGCTGCTGGCGTACTCCTCCATCGCGCACGCCGGGTTCATCCTCGCCGGTGTCATCGCCACCAGTAAGGACGGCGTCTCCTCGGTGCTGTTCTATCTGGGCGCCTACTCCTTCGTGACGCTCGGCGCGTTCGCCGTCGTGACCCTGGTGCGGGACGCGGGCGGCGAGGCCACCCAGCTCTCCAAGTGGGCCGGCCTCGGCCGGCGTTCGCCGCTGGTGGCCGCGGTCTTCGCGGTGTTCCTGCTGGCCTTCGCCGGCATCCCCCTGACCTCCGGGTTCGCCGGTAAGTTCGCGGTCTTCAAGGCGGCCGCGCAGAGCGGCGCGGGCTGGCTGGTGGTCGTCGGTGTGATCTCCTCCGCCATCGCCGCGTTCTTCTACATCCGCGTCATCGTCCTGATGTTCTTCAACGAGCCCAAGGCCGAAGGCCCGACCGTGGCGGTGCCCAGCCCGCTGACCTCCACGGCCATCGCCATCGGCGTCACCGCCACCCTGGTCCTGGGCCTGGCACCGCAGTACTTCCTCGACCTGGCCGGGCACGCGGGAGTCTTCGTGCGCTGAACGGTATGCGCTGAACGGCGGGAGGCCGGCCCTCGGCCCGGCCGATCGCCGGCCCGGCACCGCGGAGGCTTCCGTGGTGCCCGCGGCAACGGCCGCCGTCCGGAGCCCTCGGGGGTTCCGGACGGCGGCCGTTCGCCGTGCAGGACGGGCCGACCGCGGGCCGACCGCGGGCCGACCGCCCAGTGGTCGGCCCCGTGGGCGGCGTCAGCTCTTGGGCATACCGCTCGGCAGCTCGGGCATGTCGGGGATCTTCACGCTGCCGTCGCTGGTCTTGGTGTACTTCTCGGTGGGGCCGTTCTTCCAGTCGACGGTCAGGGTCTTGCCGTCCGAACCGGCCTTGAGCGTGCCCATGGTGCGGGTGGTGTCCCCGTCAGTGCACTTGACGACGGCCATGGTCATCCCGGCCATCTCCTGGACCTTGCCCAGACACGCGGACTTGTGGCCGTTGCTGAAGGCGACCGTGCCCTTGGTGATCACCAGGACCAGCGGGCTGCTGTCCGTGCCGGCCTTCCAGGCACCCTCGACCGCCTTGGGGCTCGCGGGCTTGTCCGCGCCTCCCGGAGTCGACGGCGGAGCCTCCGGCGTCTTGCTCGGCTTGCTGTCGCTGCCGTTGTCGCCGCTGCTTCCGCAACCGCTGAGCAGCATCGCGGCGATGGCTGCCGCCCCGGCGATCTGTGCTGCCTTGCGCACGTACGTCTCCTCCGTTGTGGGTCAGGGATCGTGAGGCTAACAGCGCCCCGACTCACCGTCCGCCCCGTCAGCGCTCTTGCATCAACGCCGGTACGCAGTTGGTGTGGGGCTGTGACGTAGGGGCGGGGGAGGGGAGGGGCTGCAGGGTGTGCGGTCAGGGCTGGCTGGGCTGGAGGAGGGGCCGAGGGTGGGTGAGGGGGCCGGAGGGTGGGCGGTGCGGGGGAGGGTCGCGGCGGGCTTGCTCTTTGCCGGGGGGGCTCCCCCTCCCCCCTCCCCACCCCACCCTCCTCCCCCTCCCCACCCCACCCTCCTCCCCCGCCCCTACCCCCCCGCCGCGCTCTTGTCCTGCTGTACGGCGTGGTGGACCGCGCGGGACGTCCAGCACTCCTTGGCCAGGCCGCGCAGAGCGCGCCGGCGCGAGCGGCCGGCGGCGCCGGGCAGGAGCCTGACGTCCAGGTCGCAGGCCGCCACCTGCGCGGCCAGCAGCCGGTCGCGCCAGCCGGGCAGCCCGGCGTCGACGGCCGCCGTGAAGCGGGCCCGGGCCGGCCCGGTGAGGTCCACCGGCCCCACCGGGAACCGCTCGTAGGGAAACAGGCCCAGTGCCCGGTGGGTCTCCCTGCGCAGTGCGCCGCGCTTCTCCAGCACGCGCAGGCACAGCTCATGCAGGGGGCGGCCGGCGCCGTGGACCCAGCGGTGCGCCTTGACGCCCTTGCCGCCCTTGGCCGGGGCGGGCAGTGCCGCCAGCGCGCCGTCCCCTATCGCGTTGCCGAGCGGCAGCGGATTGGTCACCGTGATCCGGTCACCGCGCTCCACGGTGATCCGCCCGGCCGCCTCCAGGTCCGCCAGCGCCGCGCCGGCCAGCCCGTAGTGCAGATACTTCGGGTTGGTCAGGGGGCGGCCGCGCACCGGGTCGAGGCCGAGGAGGAGCAGTTCCTCGGGGAGGGTGAGCGGCGTGCCGGTGCCGGGGCCGGTGCCGATGCCGTTCATGTCGCGTCGCGGGCCGGAATCGTGCGCGCGGGCTGGATGCTGCCGGTGACCTCGCCCAGGCCGATCCGGGCGCCGTCCGGGCCGGGCGCCCAGGCGGTCAGGGTGACCTCGTCGCCGTCCTGGAGATAGGGGCCCTTGCCCTGGGTGAGTTCGAGCAGGCAGCCGAGCTGGTCGGGTTCCGGGCCGGAGACCGTGCCGGAGGCGAACAGATCGCCGGTGCGCAGCGAGGCGCCGTTGACGGTCATATGGGCCAGCTGCTGGGCGGCGGTCCAGTACATGGCGGAGAAGGGCGGGTGGGAGACCGTCTCGTCATTGATCCGCACCTCGATACGGATGTCGATGCCGCCCGGTTCGACTCCTGTGTCGTCGAGGTAGGGCAGCAGCGGGTGGTCGCGGGTGGGCGGGGGCGTGCGGGCGTGGTCCAGGGCGTCGAGCGGGGTGATCCAGGCGGAGACGGACGTGGCGAAGGACTTCCCCAGGAACGGGCCGAGCGGCATGTACTCCCAGGCCTGGATGTCGCGGGCGGACCAGTCGTTGACGAGGCAGACGCCGAAGACGTGGTCACGGAAGGAGTCGAGTCCGACGGGTTCGTGGAGGGCGGAGGGAGTGCCGACGACGAAGCCGATCTCGGCCTCGATGTCGAGGCGGGTGGAGGGGCCGAAGACGGGGGCGTCGTCCGTGGCGGTCTTGCGCTGCCCGTTGGGCCGGACGATCGGGGTGCCGGTGGCGACGACGGTGCCCGCGCGGCCGTGGTAACCGATCGGCAGATGCTTCCAGTTGGGCGGAAGGGCCGCGCCGTTGGGGCGGAAGATCCGGCCGACGTTCGTGGCGTGGTGCTCGCTGGAGTAGAAGTCGACGTAGTCGGCGACCTCGAAGGGGAGGTGCAGGGTGACGTCGGCCAGTGGGTGGAGCAGCGGGGCGACCTCGTCGCGGTGCGCGGGGTCGGTGACCGCGCTGTGCACGGCCGCGCGGATCTGCTGCCATACGGGCCGGCCGGCCGCCAGCAGCGGGTTGAGGGTGGGTGCGGTGAGGAGTTCGGCGTGCGGGTGGATGGCGGCGGGCAGGGCGCTGGGCAGTGCGCTCAGGTCGAGGACGTAACTGCCGTAGCGGACGCCGATCCGGTGTTGTCCGGGGGCGTCGGGGGTGCTGAAGACGCCGTAGGGGAGGTTGTGCGGGCCGAAGGGGTCGCCTTCCGCCAGGTCGAACGGGCTCTGCTCGGGCATGGACAGCTCCTCGCGTTCGTCGTCGCCGGTGAGCGGCCGGTCCGGCCGGGGCGGTGGGCCCGGGCCGGTGGCTCGGTGATCAGAGTACGGCTGGCGGCGTCGCAGCGAAGGAGCCTGTGGATAACTTCCGAAAGGCGTGGTCGGCGCGGTGGACGGCGGGCGGGAACGGCCCGCGGAAGGCCGCCGGACGGCTCCGGCGGGCGTGCCGAACCGGCTTGGTGGAGGCGCGACGGTGCGGGCGGGACCGGCCCGAGCCGGGCGGGGAGGGAAGCGGGGCGAGGCGGCCGGGGTGAGGAAGGCGCGGCACACGGGCCCGGGCGCGCCGGGGACGCCGTACGCCCGGTACGGCGCCGGGGACGCCGTACCGGGCGCACGCCGGTTGGCGGCGCGCCGGGTCCGCAGGGGAGTGAACGGCGCGCGGCGTGGCGAGGCGGCCAACGGGTGCCCGACGTCGCACGCCCCAAGTCCCGGCAATGTCCTGAAAAGCCTTGCCGCACCGCGCAATTCGGGCCTAGCTTCCTTTCCTGGCACGGGCCGGGGCGGGACCGTTCCGAGGGGGGACACGTGGCTCGCAGTGGCGCACGGCTCGCGGTCGACCGGAAGGTTCCCGGCCTGATCGTGAAGATCGGGGCGTACCCCCTGCATCACGGCGGTGTGGGTGCCATCCGCAGCCTGGGGCGGCTGGGCGTCCCCCTGTACGCCGTGGCGGAGGACCGTTTCACGCCCGCTGTGGCCTCCCGCTATCTGTGCGGGCGTCTCGTCTGGCCGACCACGGGCCGCGAGGAGCCGGATCGGCTGGTCGCGGGGCTGCTGCGGATCGGGCGCCGGATCGGCCGGCCGGCGGTGCTGCTGCCCGCCGATGACGAGGCCGCGGTGTTGATCGCCGAGCATGCCGGAGCGCTCGACGGGCCGTTTCTTCTCGCCCGCCCCGCTCCCGGCCCGCCGCGCCGGCTGGCCGGCAAACAGGGGCTGCACGACCTGTGTGCCGTGCACGGCGTCCCGTCACCGGCCGCCGTCTTCCCCGCGTCGTACGGGGACGTCGAGGCGTACGCCGGGCGGGGGCGCTTCCTCGTGGTGGCGAAGAACCGGGAGGCGTTCGTCCGGCGCAGCCCGCCCGCGGTCGCCGGCACCACCCGGATCGCGGGTTCTGAGTACCTGCTCGCGCCGGCTCGGGACTGGGGCCCGCGGCCTGCCGTGGTGGTGCAGGAGTGCCTACCGCGGGAGCAGTCCGAGGACTGGATCGTGCACGCCTGTTTCGCGGCACACGGCGCGCCGCTGGCGCTGTTCAGCGGCGTCAAGGTGCGCTCGTGGCCGCCGCACGCGGGTATGACGGCCTGCGCCCGGGCATCGACAAACCCGAACTGGCGTGGCAGGCCACGCGGTTCGCCGGCCGGATCGGGTTCACCGGGACCGCCGACCTGGACTGGCGGCTCGACCCGCCCGACGGCCGGTACAAGCTGCTGGACTTCAACCGCCGTATGGGCGCGCCGTTCCGGCTGTTCGAAACCACGGCCGGCGTCGATGTGGTCCGCGCGCCCTGCATCTGCACCTCACGGGGTGCGCCGTTCCCGAGGGCATCTGTGGCGACTGCGCCGGGCGGCCCGCCGGGCGGCCACCACCGTGAGCCCCGGCGTGAGGCACCGCCTGGCCAGGCACCTGCGAGGCGCGACGCACCACCCCGGCAGGCACCCACGGAACACGCGTCTCCACCTGGGCGCGAGGCACCACAGAGGCAAGGGGAGGAACGGCAGTGAGCACTCCGGTAGCGGTCATCGGGGCCGGTCCCTACGGCCTGTCGACGGCGGCCCATCTACGGGCGCGGGGCGTGCCGGTGCGGGTCTTCGGCCGCCCGATGGCCAGCTGGCAGGAGCAGATGCCCACGGGCATGCTGCTGAAGTCGACGCCCGTGGCGTCGAGCATCGACGTACCGTTGGAGGGCCATGCGCTCGCCGACTACTGCGCCGCGGCGGGCGAGCCGCGCTACGAGTCGGACTGGGAGCTCCTGCCCGTCGAGACGTTCGTCCGTTACGGGCAGTGGGTGCAGCGGCGGCTGGTGCCCGATGTGGAGCGGGTCCGGGTGGTGTCGGTGGACAGGCGGGCGGACGGATTCGAGCTCAAGCTGGACTGCGGTGACCAGGTGGGTGCCCGGGCCGTGGTCGTCGCCACCGGGCTGAGCGGGCTGGCCCATCTGCCCCGCCGGCTGGCCGCCGCGGTCCCGGACGGGCCGTCCGCCACCGGGCCGGTCTCGCACAGCTCCCAGCACCGCGATCTGGCGGCGCTGGCGGGCCGGGAGGTGGTCGTGGTCGGTGCCGGGCAGTCGGCGCTGGAGAGCGCGGTCCTGCTCGCCGAGGCGGGTGCGGCGTCCGTACGGGTCGTGGCGCGCGGGCCCGCCGCGGTGGGCTTCGGGGCGCCACCGGACCGCCGGCCGCGGTGGCGGCCTGGCTCGCCGTTCGGCAAGGCCTGGTCGCTGTACGCGCTGACGCACCACGCCGGCGCGTTCCGGTTCCTGCCGCCTCCGGTGCGCCGCCTCCTGGTGCGGCGGGTCCTCGGTCCGCTCGGCGCGTGGTGGCTCCGGGACCGCTTCACCGGCCGGGTGCAGGTCACGCAGGGCCGGCGGATCGTACGGGCCACGGTCCGCGACGGCCGCCCCGTACTGGCGCTGCGCGGCGCCGACGGGCACGGGGGCGAGCTGGCCGCGGACCATGTGCTGGCGGCGACCGGCTACCGGATGGACCTCGCGGCGCTGGACTTCCTCGGGCCGGGGCTGCGCACCGGGATCGTGGCGCGGGCCGGCGGTCCTCTTCTGGACGCCGGGTTCGGCTCGTCGGTACCGGGGCTGTATTTCACCGGGCTGCCGGCCGCCGCGTCGTTCGGCCCGGTGATGCGCTTCGTGTGCGGCACGGCCTTCGCCGGGCCCCGGCTGGCCCGGGCGGTGGCGCGGGCATACGGCTGACGGCCCGTGGGAGGGGGTGGCACCGCGTCGCCGGTGAGGCGGGCGGGTCGCGAAGATGGCCGAAGTGCGTGTGGTACGGGTGGATATCCGGCTCATCGGTGAGCGGTGTGGCTGCTGGGGTTCACGGGGTCTGCCGGCCCCGGCGGGCCCCCACTTCGGCGTCAAAGCCGCGCCAAAACGTGATCAACGGTGATCAACAAGGTGCGGGGTGGGGCGTAGCTGTGCTTCCCGGGTGGTTCGGGGGGCGGGCGCTCACGGTGATCGAACTGCGACCGGATACGCTGGCCAATGGTGGAGACAGCGACAGATCGACATTCAGTTTGATCGTCAGCAGACAGGAGTACCCCTCGTGACCGTCGTCGGGCCCTTCGGGCTGAGCGTGCGGGACCAGGCTCTTGAGGCCGATGTCCAGGCCGGGTTGGCGGCTGTCGAGGAGGGCCTGCTGGAGGCCACCAAGAGCGACGTGCCGTTCATCACCGAAGCCGCGCAGCATCTCGTGCGCGCGGGCGGCAAGCGGTTCCGGCCGCTGCTGGTGATGCTGGCCGCCCAATTCGGTGACCCTCACACTCCGGGTGTGGTGCCCTCCGCCGTCGTCGTGGAGCTCACGCATCTGGCGACGCTCTACCACGACGACGTGATGGACGAGGCGGAAGTGCGCCGCGGGGTGGCCAGCGCCAACGCCCGCTGGGGCAACTCCGTCGCGGTGCTGACCGGCGACTTCCTCTTCGCCCGCGCCTCGCACATCCTCGCCGACCTCGGACCGGAGGCCGTCCGGATCCAGGCCGAGGCGTTCGAGCGCCTGGTCACCGGCCAGATCCTGGAGACCGCCGGACCGCGCGACGGCCGCGACCCCATCGACCACTACCTCGACGTCCTCGCGGGAAAGACCGGTTCGCTGGTGGCCGTCGCCTGCCGCTTCGGCGCCATGATGTCGGGCGCCGAGGAGTCGATGGCCAACATCCTCACCCAGTACGGCGAGCGGCTGGGTACCGCCTTCCAGCTGGCCGACGACGTCCTGGACATCGCCAGCGACTCGCACGAATCGGGCAAGACGCCCGGTACGGACCTCCGCGAGGGCATCGCGACGCTGCCGGTGCTGCGGCTGCGGGCCCGCGCCGAGAGCGACGCCGGCACGCCCGAGGACCGGGCCCTGTGCGAACTGCTCGCCGGCGACCTCACCGACGACGCCCGGCACGCCGAGGCGCTCGCCGGGCTGCGCGCCCACCCGGCACTCGAAGAGGCCCGCCGGGACACCGTCCGCTACGCGGAAGAGGCCCGCGCGACGCTGGCCCCCCTCCCGTCGTGCACGGCCAAGGAGGCCCTGGAGGGCCTCTGCGACGCGGTGGTTCACCGAGCGGGCTGACACCCCTAAGGGTTCGCCCTCCCGTCTCCTCAGGGTTCGCGCCCCTCTTCTCAGGGTTCGGTCAACCCCAGGTCGTACGGGGCCCGTCGTGCGGTGACCGGGCGTCATACCTCAGCAGTAGGACGAGTTGGACCCGCGGGCTGACGCGATGCGCCGCGCGAATTGGTGAGATGGAAACACCACAGCGCGGCGGTCGGTCCACAATGAGCCCAGGGGAGGGCGAGTGGACAGCTCGGCGGCCGCCGCAGACGACGGAGGTAGGCAGATGCCACGGTACGAACCGACTGAGGTCACCGACGAGGCGGACGGGGGGCGCTCCCCGAAGCGCCGGAAGGCGGTGCGGTACGCCGTACCGGTCGCGGTGGCGGGGGTGGCGGCGGCGACGATCGGGCTGGTCCCGGCGTTCGCCGGATCCGGTTCCCCGGACCTGCCGAAGATCTCGGCCCAGGACCTCATAGCCAAGATCGCCAATTCGGACGTCCAGCAGCTGTCCGGCACGGTCCGGATCAGCACGGACCTCGGCCTGCCGTCCCTGCCCGGCGGCGCTGCGGCCGGCGGCTTCGGTGACGGACAGGGTGGCGAGAAGGGCGAGCACGGCCAGGACGGCGCGTCCGCGTCGCCCCGGAGCAAGCTGATGGAGCTGGCGTCCGGTGCGCACACGCTCCGCGTCGCCGCCGACGGCCCCGCGAAGCAGCGGGTGTCCATCGTCGACAAGGCCGCCGAGTACAGCCTCGTCCACAACGGCAAAGAGGTCTGGGCGTACGACAGCGGCAGCAACACCGCGATGCACAGCACCGCGCCCGACGCCGGCCGGCACGGTGCGCACAAGCGGGGCCCCGAGGGCCTTCCCGGCGACCTGAAGACCGCCACTCCGCAGGATCTGGCGAAGAAGGTCCTCCAGGCTGCCGGTGACACCACCTCGGTCACCGTGGACGGCACCGCCAGGGTCGCCGGACGGGACGCCTACCAACTGCTGATCAAGCCCAAGCAGGCCGCCTCGACGGTCGGCTCGATCCGGGTCGCGGTGGACGCCGCCAACGGTGTCCCGCTGAAGTTCACCCTGACCCCGAAGAGCGGTGGCGCGGCCGCCATCGACGTCGGCTACACCAACGTCGACTTCGCCAAACCGGACGCGGACCTCTTCGCCTTCACGCCGCCCAAGGGCGCCAAGGTCGTCGACGGCGACAAGGAGCGGGCGACGGCGCAGCGCGAACACGGCAAGAAGTTCAAGGACTTCGGCTCCCGCAAGGATCCGAAGGACCTGCGGAAGGACTTCGGCGGGCTCAACGTCATCGGCAAGGGCTGGACGTCCATCGCCACCATCAAGGGCGCGGGCGCAGGAGTGCCCGCCGGCAAGGACCAGGTCGGCGGTGACGCCGGGAAGTTCCTGGACAGCATCGGCGAGAAGGTCAGCGGGTCGTTCGGCTCCGGCCGGATATTCAGCACCCGCCTGGTCAACGCCCTGATAACGGACAACGGCACGGTCTACGTCGGTGCCG
This sequence comes from Streptomyces sp. NPDC021749, assembly GCF_040640655.1. Taxonomy (NCBI): domain Bacteria; kingdom Bacillati; phylum Actinomycetota; class Actinomycetes; order Kitasatosporales; family Streptomycetaceae; genus Streptomyces; species Streptomyces sp. NPDC021749. Next base: position 59,030 of record NZ_JBFACE010000045.1, read on the forward strand.
TCGACAAGCAGGCCCTGATCCACGCGGCCGACGCCGCGAAGTAACGGGCCCCGTAAGCACGGGACCGCCGTGCCGCCCGCCGGGGCGGTGCGGCGGCCCATGGCCCGGCCGCACGATATGGGGGAGCCGATGCCACAGCAGCCCGCCACGGGCCCCGACGGCGCGCGCCCGCCTGCCCGCGGGCCCGGCCCCACCGGCGCAGGCGGGCTAGGCCCCACCGGCGCACGCGGGCCCGGCCCCACCGGCGCACGGGCGTCCGGTCCCGTCGGCCCGTTGGCATCCGGCGCCGGCCCACTCCCGCTTCCACCCGCGCCCGGCCCCGGGGCGCCGCGCGCGGGAGAGCGGGCGGCGATCGAGACGCGGGGGCTGACCAAGGCGTACCGAGGGGGCCAGCTCGCGGTCGACGGGCTCGATCTGGTGGTGCCGCGCGGCAGTGTCTTCGGGTTCCTCGGGCCCAACGGCTCCGGGAAGACGACCACCATTCGGATGCTGCTGGGCCTGATCGACGCGACCGCCGGAAGCGCGCGGGTGCTCGGGGAGCCGATGCCCGCCGCGGGTCGCCGGGTGCTGCCCAAGGTGGGCGCGCTCATCGAGGGCCCGGCGCTCTACGGTTTCCTCAGCGGCCGGGAGAACCTCCGGCGCTTCGACGCCGCCGACCCGGACGCCGATCCGCGCAGCCGCGACGAGCGGGTGGGCCACGCCCTGGAGCGGGTCGGGCTGGGCGCGGCGGCCGGGAAGAAGGCGCGGGCCTACTCCCTCGGCATGAAGCAGCGGCTCGGCCTGGCCGCGGCCCTGCTGCGGCCCCGGGAGCTGCTGGTCCTCGACGAGCCGACCAACGGCCTCGACCCGCAGGGCATGCGGGAGATCCGGGCGCTGGTCCGCGAGCTGGCGGCGGACGGCACCACGGTCTTCCTCTCCTCGCACCTCCTCGACGAGATCGAGCAGGTCTGCACGCACGCCGCGGTGATGGCCCGCGGCCGGCTGATCACCCAGGGCACGGTCGCGGACCTCTCCGCCACGGTCCTCGGCTCCCGTGGCCCCGGCCGGCTGACCGTCACGACCCCCGACCCGGCGGACGCGGTCCGGGTGCTGAAGGAGCACGGTCTGACCGGCCTTCAGATCACCGACGACCGGGTCACCGGCGAGCTGCCGGAAGCCGACGACGGGGCCGGCCCGACCGAGCTCGCGGACCTCAACGCCGCGCTGGTGCACGGCGGGGTCCGGGTCCGCGGCTTCGGCACCGAACGGGCCACGCTGGAGGACGTGTTCGTGCAGCTGACCGGGGAGGGCTTCGATGTCGCAGGCTGAGGGCGTGCTGCGCCGGCCCCGACCGCTGTGGTCGCTGGGCCTGCTGCGGAGCGAGATCGCCATGACCTTCCGGCGCTGGCGGACCCTCGCCCTGCTGGCGGTACTGGCCGGCGTCCCGGTGCTGGTCGGTATCGCCGTCAAGATCGAGACGGGGGACGGCGGCCCGGACGGCGGAGGCGGGCAGGGCGGCCCGGCGTTCATCTCCCAGGTGACCCACAACGGCCTCTTCCTGGTGTTCACCTCGCTCGCGGTGACGCTGCCGTTCTTCCTGCCGATGTCCGTCGGTGTGATCGCCGGCGACTCCCTGGCCGGGGAGGCACACGGCGGCACCCTGCGCTACCTCCTCGTCGCGCCCGCCGGCCGTACCCGCCTGCTGCTGGTCAAATACGCCACCACCCTGACGTTCTGCCTGGTGGCCACCCTGGTCGTGGCGCTGTCCGCGCTGGCGACCGGGGCGGTGCTCTTCCCCCTGGGCGAGGTCACCCTGATGTCCGGGACGTCCATATCCTTCGGCGAGGGGCTGCTGCGGGCGCTGGCCATCGCCGTCGTGGTGGCGTTGTCCCTGATGGGCGTGGCCGCCGTGGGCCTGTTCGTCTCGACGCTCACCAGCAGCGGTATCGCCGCGATGGCGACCACGGTCGGCCTGCTGATCACCGTGCAGATCCTCAACACCATCCCGCAGCTCAGCGCCGTCCAGCCGTATCTGTTCCCGCACTACTGGCTGTCGTTCGCGGACCTGCTGCGGGACCCGGTCTACTGGGACCAGCTGCAGAGGAACCTCGGCCTCCAGGCCCTCTACACCGCGGTGTTCGGCTCGGCCGCCTGGGCGCGGTTCACCACCCGCGACATCACGGCGTAAGGCCGGTGGCCTCCGCCGGGCCGGCGGACGCGGTCCCGGCCGCCGATGCCTCCGCGGCGCCGTCGACCGGGGCGGTCCCGGCCTGCGCGGCCCGGGCTGCCCGGGCCTGCTCCGCGGCCGCCTCCCTCGCGCGGGCGGCGGCGTCGGCCAGTGCTGCCCGGGCCCGCCGCGTCGTGCGCAGCGCGTCCCAGGTGAGCACGGCCAGCGCGACCCACACCAGCCCGAAGCCGGCCCAGCGCTCGGCCGGCATCTCCTCGTGGAAGACGGTGAGGCCCAGCCCGAACTGAAAGGTCGGTGCCAGGTACTGCAGCATCCCGATCACGGTCAGCGGCAGCCGGACCGCCGAGGCGCCGAAGCAGATCAGCGGCACCGCGGTCGCGACCCCGCAGCCGGCCAGCAGCAGTGCCTGGCCCACCCCGCCGCTGACGAAGGCCGACTCGCCGCGCGACCCCAGGTAGATCAGGAAGCCCAGCGCGGGCAGCAGCTGCATCGTCGTCTCGGCGCTGAAGCCCTCGATGCCGTCCAGCTTGATGCCCTTCTTGACCAGCCCGTACGTCGCGAACGAGAAGGCCAGGCCGAGGGCGATCCAGGGCATCTTGCCGTAGGCGACGGTCATCACGACCACGGCGAGGGCACCGACGCCGACCGCCGTCCACTGCAGCGGCCGCAGCCGCTCGCGCAGGAAGAACACGCCGAAGGCGATGCTGACCAGCGGGTTGATGAAGTAGCCGAGCGAGGCCTCCAGGACGTGCCCGGCGTTGACCGCCCAGATGTAGAGGAACCAGTTCGCCGAGATCACCAGGGCGCAGACCAGCACCAGCCCCAGCCTCTTGGGCTGCCGCAGCAGCGGCCGTATCCAGGCCCAGCGGCGCAGCACGGCCAGGATGACGACCGCGACGGGCAGCGACCACGCCATGCGGTGCGCCAGGATCTCCGACGGCGAGGCGGCGTCCAGCAGATGCCAGTACAGGGGCAGCAGGCCCCACATGGTGTAGGCGGCGATGCCGAAGACGAGGCCGGTGCGCTGATCGCTTCGAGACTGCAAGGAGGCCCTCCTGGTTGTGCTGCGCCGGCTCGGTGACGGTCGCCCCTGCGAAGGTAGCGCCGCAGCCGCCCATGTGTCATGGGTGTATGCAAAAAACGGTGATGACAGGCGGCGTCGCAGGCCGGAAGGGGGCGGACGGGGAAGGCCGCTGGACGCCCGGCCGCCGCGGGGCCCGTCTCAGCCCTCCGCCCGCGCCAGCGCCTCCGCGATGGCCTCGGTGACCGGGGTGGTGGGGCGGCCGATGAGCCGGGAGAGGTCACCGGTGGTGGCCGCCAGCTCCCCGCGCGCGATCCCGGCGTCCGCCTCGGCGGCCATCCGCGCGCCCAGCGCCGGCACCCCCGTCTCGACCATCCGCGCCACGTACTCCTTCTGCGGCAGGTCGCGGTACGGGATCCGCCGGCCGGTCTGCCGGGACACCTCGGCGGCGAACTCGGCCATCGACCAGGCGGTGTCGCCGCTCAGTTCGTAGACGGTGTTCTCATGGCCGGTGCCGGTGAGCACCACGGCGGCCGCCTCGGCGTAGTCCCGGCGCGCGGCGGTGGCCACCCGGCCGTCGCCGGCACAGCCGAACACCGCGCCGTTCCTGAGCGTGGCGGCGAGCGCCCCGGTGTAGTTCTCATGGCACCAGCCGTTGCGCAACAGGCAGTACGGCACGCCCGAGGCGAGCAGCGCCTGCTCGGTGGCGAGGTGCTCCTCGGCGAGGGAGAAGGTGGCGGTGGGGCCGCCCAGCACGCTGGTGTACGCCAGCAGCGCCACGCCGGCCTCCCGGGCGGCATCGATCACCGCGCGGTGCCAGGTGACCCGCTGCCCGGACCCGTGCCCGGCGATCAGCAGCACCCGGTCGCCGGCCGCGAAGACGTCCTCCAGTGTGTCGGGCCGGCCGTAGTCCACGGTACGGACCGCGATGCCGCGCGCCTCCAGATCGGCGGCCCTGGCCCGGTCCCGGACGAGGCCGGTGACATCGGCCGGGTCGGTGCGGATGAGCAGCTCCTCGATGACCAGCCGGCCGAGCGCTCCGGTGGCGCCGGTGACGACGATGCTCATGTTCTGCCCCCTGGTTCGGAGGCCGCCAGCATGGCACCCGTACCGGACGCGCAGAAGGGACGCGCGCCGGAAGCCGGAGCCGAGCCCCGGAACGGCGGGTGCCCGCAGGGGGACGCCGTACGACGCCTCCCCTGCGGGCACCCGCGGAAGGAGCTCAGGAGGGCCCTCGGAGGCCCCCAGGAGGTCCTCAGCGGCTCCTCGGGCCGGTCCTCAGCCCACGACCGTCCAGGTGTCGGTGCCGGTCAGCAGGGCGCCGAGGTCGCCCTTGCCCTTCTGCTCGACGGCGGTGTCCAGCTGGTCGGCCATCAGCGTGTCGTAGACCGGCCGGTCGACGTTGCGCAGCACGCCGATGGGGGTGTGGTGCAGGGTGTCGGGATCGGCCAGCCGGGACAGCGCGAAGGCGGTGGTGGGGGAGGGGCTGTGGGCGTCGTGCACCAGCACGCCGTCCGCGCCCTCCTCCCGGACATCGATGATCTTGAGGTCGCCGGTGGCCGGGTCACGGACCACGCCCTTGGAGCCGAGACCGTCCTCGGCCGGTGCGCCGAAGCGGATCGGCTGTCCGTGTTCCAGGCGGATGACGGCTTCCTGGGCCTGCTCCTTGTCCTTGAGCGCCTCGAAGGCGCCGTCGTTGAAGATGTTGCAGTTCTGGTAGATCTCGACCAGGGCGGTGCCGGGGTGGTCGGCGGCCGCGCGCAGCACCGAGGTGAGGTGCTTGCGGTCGGAGTCGACGGTGCGGGCCACGAAGGTCGCCTCGGCGCCGAGCGCCAGCGAGACCGGGTTGAACGGGGCGTCCAGCGAGCCCATCGGCGTCGACTTGGTGATCTTGCCGACCTCGGAGGTGGGGCTGTACTGGCCCTTGGTCAGGCCGTAGATCCGGTTGTTGAACAGCAGGATCTTGAGGTTGACGTTGCGCCGCAGGGCGTGGATGAGGTGGTTGCCGCCGATGGAGAGCGCATCGCCGTCACCGGTGACGACCCATACGGACAGGTCGCGCCGCGAGGAGGCCAGGCCGGTGGCGATGGCCGGGGCGCGGCCGTGGATGGAGTGCATCCCGTAGGTGTTCATGTAGTACGGGAAGCGGGAGGAGCAGCCGATGCCGGAGACGAAGACGATGTTCTCCTTCGCCAGGCCGAGCTCGGGCATGAAGCCCTGCACGGCGGCGAGGACGGCGTAGTCACCGCAGCCGGGGCACCAGCGCACTTCCTGGTCGGACTTGAAGTCCTTCATGGACTGCTTGGCCTCGGCCTTGGGAACCAGGGAGAGCGCCTCGGGGTGTGAGGCCCGCTCCGAGATCGTCTCAGTCATTGATGGCCTCCTTAAAGACCTCCGCGAGCTGCTCGGCCTTGAACGGCATTCCGCTGACCTGGGTGTGCGACCGCGCGTCGACGAGGTACCTGGCGCGCAGCAGGGTGGCGAGCTGTCCGAGGTTCATCTCCGGCACGATCACCTTGTCGTAACGCGCCAGCACCTCGCCGAGATTCCGCGGGAAGGGGTTGAGGTGGCGCAGATGGGCCTGCGCGATGCGCTCCCCTGCGCCCCGTACGCGCCGTACCGCGGCGGTGATCGGGCCGTACGTCGAGCCCCAGCCCACGACGAGGGTGCCGGCGCCCCGGCCGCCGTCGTCGGTGGGGTCGTCGACCTCGATGTCGGGGACCTCGATGCCGTCCACCTTCGCCTGGCGGGTGCGCACCATGAAGTCGTGGTTGGCCGGGTCGTAGGAGA
>NZ_JBFACE010000046.1:0-62146 GCF_040640655.1 Streptomyces sp. NPDC021749
CGAATGGCTGCACACCTACAATCACCACCGCGGACACACCGCGCTCAACGGCCAACCACCCGCCAGCCGCGTCCCCAACCTCACAGGGCAATACAACTAGCGGGCCGTCGACGAGCGGTGCGACCGGGGGCGTCATCACGGCGTCCGCCTCCGCCCGTTGTGCGGGTGGCAGGCGATCTCCGTGCTGGCGATCGCGGCTGCAGCGTAGTCCTTGCGTTTGCGCGCATCGTCTCGTTGCGTCACCAGCGCCGTGCACACGTCGCAGTCCGCAACCGGCTCCTTGTTCAGATCGCCGTACGGGTCCATGAGCTGCACCGGCGGGGTCAGCGTGGTCTGTCGCTCCGTCATGCTGTAACTATCGGACGACGCAGCGTGACACTCCACGGGCGTAGCCCGGCAGTTCGCGGAGGTGATCCACAAAACCACCGCGCTACGCGGTAGTTACCCGGAAATCCCCAGGTGAGAGGCCATCAGGCGCATGTCCCTCGTCAGGGTGCGCTTCCGGCGCTTCAAGATGTCCTGCATCAAGTACCTCGCGATGGACTGGTGCTTGATCCACTCCGGAGCCTCAGCCCGGACTCTCTTCAGCTCGTCCATGGCGTCCTGATGCGAGCCGAGAATCACATGGGCCCTGGCGATATCGAGGCGGTGACGGTTCCAGTTGTTCGCGCTTGGTCGCCCCAGTACAGCCAGCGCAGTCGGCTTCAGAGGCCCGTCTTCAGCGCCGCTCAACACGCCACGGGCATCCTTCTTCAACGAAAGATCTTCCAACCGCTTCACTTCCGCAGTGACCGGCCCGAAGGTAGACCAGTGGGCTCGGTAGTTCAGGTGCTCACGTCCCATCGCGGCAGCAGCACTGGCAGCCATCTTGCGCGCCGGTTTGACGTCCTCTGGGCGGTTGTTGCGGATAGCTGCAGACGCGATACGAAGGGCCAGCTCGCCCCACACCGCCAGTTGCCCTGGGGTGGCCGTAGACACACGGGGCTCCACGGCGTCAGCAGTCTTCACGGCCAGGTCTTGCGCCTCCGAGAAGCGATCTTGTCGCAGGAGCAGCCAGCACAACCCGACGACGCCAACAGCCGCCGTCGTCTGGTCGTCCGCCGCGCGGGCATCCCGGATGCCGGCAGACAGCGCCTGGTAGGCCAAGTCGTATTGCCGGACCTGCGTCAGATACTTACCGGTGACCAGTTGCGCCCTGGCGTGGGTGCTGAGCATGGCTCTACGCTCGTCGTCCCCGTCCGCCGCCAACAACGCCGCCTGCGTGCAGGTGAGAATACCGGGTAGGCGCGTGGCTACTTCGGAGTAGTTGTCCGCATGATAATGAGTGTGTACCGCCTCAATCTTTGCTTCAAGGTCGCTCCGGCTGACCACGGTTGCGGAGGTCACCGGGACATCGACGAGACCGACGGGCGGCATGAGATGGCGACGTAGTTCGAGAAGATGCTGACGGTTTCCCTTGTCGTCCGGCACGGGATGCGGTGTGCCGGCCGCGAACAGACTCTCTGTGTCCACACCTAGAGCCTGAGCCAAGCGTGCGAAGGTTTCCATCCTGGCCGAACCACCTTGCTCGATGTTCGCCACGGTGGTTACGGAGAGCCCTGCCGCATGGGCTAAACCCTCTTGGGTCAGCCCCGCGCGACGGCGGAGAGTGCGGACGTTGTTGGAGATCTGTGGAGACATTGCCTCACCTGCCCTTGACGCAAGCGTACTCGTGTGGCCCCACGCAAAAAGCCCCCGCCGGATGATCCCGACGGGGGCTCTCTTATTCATCCTCGCCGCCCCCCTCCGCCATGCGGAGGGGGCGGCGCGACGCTCTTCGACGGTGAGTGACTCCGCCGCTTTCAGGCGCAGGGTTGAGACCTGCGCAAGGTGCGCCCTGTGTCGGATCTCGCTCCGCTCTTCCGCACACCACCACTTGCACGCCGTCATCAGTCCATCGTGAACCTCGCACCAGGCTCGCGGGTGCAGCAGCCCGGTAGCCTTCGTCGCGCTCCAAGCGCCAGGCGTGGTGCCACTGCTCCAGGGCCTTGATGTTCTGCTGCAGTTCCGCGAGCCGGCTCTCCCGAGCCTCTCGGGCACGCCTCTCACAGCCCCCTCACGGCCCTCACGGCGGAGCCGACGGAGGGTGCCGAAGGTGCCCGCGCGGCGGATCGTAGGACGCCGTCCGGCCGCCAGGGTAGGTGAGGGTGTAGGTCGTCAGTGCACCTTCTCCGCTGCCACGACAATCTTGTACATGTTCATGATCTCGCCGGTGTGGCGGCCGTCGCAGACCAGCCACTGAGGACCGTTCTCGGGCGTCAGCTCGGGATTCTCAGCGGGAGTTCCGATCGGAGTACGGGGCCGGGATATTACGCCCCACATTGCCGTCTCCTCCCTGCCTTTCGTGTGTGATGGTGTACCCACACGACGTGCAGCGTTCGACGTGGGTGTCATCGGTCTTGATGTTGGTTGTGTGGTACTCGGGCGAGCACCCGTGGTCCGCCATCTTGGGAAGCATTCGGCCTCCGTGGTGAGCATGCGGTCGGTCCCTCAGACTCTCCTCTCAGCCCTTCGCGTACGGGCCTGATGGGCGCATCTCACCCGGAAGGAGGTACGGCTTTGCCGGCCCGCCCCGGCCGGTGCCTCACCGATCGATCTCAAGGGGACCGGGGCGGGAGCTTGTACGGGCCGCCCGGACCCGGCGGCATGTGACTCCGCCGCTTCCGGCGCAGAGTTGAGGCCCGCGCAACGTGCCCCGTGTGCCGGGTCTCGCTCCGTTCTTCCGAGCAGCACCACTTGCCCGTCGCCCTTGCCATCAGTCCGCCGTGAACCTCGTACCACTCCCCCGGGTGCGGCGCCAGGTGGTCCTCGTCGTGCTCCGGGCGCCAAGCGTGGTGCCCCTGCTCCGGGGCCTTGATCTCGCGGTACAGGGCCCCGCACGTTCCACCGAGGTCGGAGGCACGGCCCGCCGGCCATAGAGATACCGCGTTGGGGCTGAGCCGGGCGTGCGCTAGCTTCCCTGCATGATCGAGATACGTGCTGCCGTTCCCGGGGACGCCGCCGAGCTGGTCCGGCTGCGGCGTCTGATGTTCCAGGCGATGAACGGCGAGGACTCGCCCGGCAGTTGGGAGCAGGAGGCGGAGGCGGTGGCGCGCCGGCTGCTGTCCGGCCCGGAGGCGCGGCTGGGTGCGTTCGTGGTGGCGGGCGACGAGGCGGCCGGGGCGCCGCATCTTGCGGCGTGTGCGGTCGGGACGGTGGAGCAGCGGCTGCCCGCGCCGGGCCACCCCACCGGCCGCTTCGGCTTCGTCTTCAACGTCTGTACGGACCAGCGCTATCGGGGCCGCGGCTATGCCCGCGCCACCACCGAGGCCCTGCTCGACTGGTTCGCGGAGCAGGGCGTCAGCCGCGTGGACCTGCACGCCACGGACGGCGCCGAACCGCTGTACCGCAGCCTGGGCTTCCACGAGCACTCCACACCGCTGTCGCTGGACCTGCGCGCGGGCGTGCGGCGGAAGGCCGACTGAGCGGGCGCACGGGCCGCGCCGACCGAGGGTCCGGACCGCCCCGGAGGGATCCGCCTAGTCCACCCGGGCCGCGAAACCGTAGTGGAGGCCGCTGCCCGGCACCGGAAGTCCCGGCGGCAACTCTTCGCCGGTCAGGAGCGGAAGCGGGACCGCGTCCCAGTCGACGGCCCGGTCGAAGTGTTCGGCGAGGCGGACGACGGCCACCTCCTCGCCGTGCGCGTACGCGGTGAGGACCGGCGCCCCGCTCAGCCCACAGCCCCCGACGACCGAGAACCACTGGTCGCACGCCCAGCGCAGTTCATCGGGGCGGGAGGCGACGATCGTCGCGCAGTGCGCGGTCGAGCCGCTCCGGCCGGTGTCGTCCAGCACGTAGTAGCTGTACGGCCCGGAGGTGCGGTGCGCGGGCCCGGCGCCTGCCCGGGGCCGTCGAGGTCTTCCGGCACGTCCGCCGGGCCGGTGGCCGTCAGGCACAGCAGCCGCCCCAGCGCGACGGCGGCATCGGCGTCACCGGCCGCCGCGGCGGCCCGCAGCCGCGACAGCCTCTCGTCGTCGATCGTCCTGTGCCGCAGGCTAGGCGCCGGCACTGACACCTGGGGCCGTAGCGGGTCCACCACTCGGGGCCTCACGGGTCCGCCGACCGCTCCGGAAGGGGTCCGGAGGCGGCAACTAGGCCACGCCGAGGCCGTCCAGGACGGTGGCGCCGGGGAGTTCGGCCAGGGCCTTGCCGGGGACGATGAGCTTGCCGCGGCGGCTGCCGCTGCCGATGAGGGCGTACGGGATGTCGGCGACGGCGGCGTCGACGAGCAGCGGCCAGCCGGCGGGCAGGCCGATCGGGGTGATGCCGCCGTATTCCATGCCGCTCTCGCCGACCGCCCGGTCCATCGGCGCGAACGAGGCCTTGCGCGCGCCCAGTTGGCGGCGCACCACGCCGTTGACGTCGACGCGGGTGTGGGACGGCACGACGCAGCCGGCCAGGGTGGTCTCGCCGCCGCGCTTGCCGGCCACCACCACGCAGTTCGCCGACTGCTCCAGCAGCCAGGGGCCGTGGTGCTCGACGAGCGCGGCGGTGTCCGCGATGGCCGGGTCGGTGTCGACGAAGCGGAGTTCCTCGACCGGTACGGAGCCGCTCCAGGCGCGGATCGCCGCGGCCACGGGCTCGGTCAGCAGGTCCAGGCACTCGGCGGCGGGCCGGACTTCGTCGAAGGCATCCATCGGGACGGGCATGGCGCCAAGTTAACAGCCGCGGCCGGGCGGCGCGGGACCGTCTCAGCGGGCGAGCTGGATGATCACGGACATGGTCATCTCGACCGGTTCGGTTCCGTCGTTGCGGTAGCCGTGCGCGACCTTGGCCTCGAACGTCGCCGAGGCGCCGGCCGGCACGGTGTGGTCGACCCCGTCGACGACGAGGGTGAGGGTGCCGGCGCGGACGTGGAGGAGTTCGACGGTGCCGGGCGGATGGGGGTCGGAGGTGCTGCCGTCGCCGGGCATCAGCCGCCAGTCCCACAGTTCGAAGGGGCCGGGGGCCTCGGCTCCTACGAGGAGCTTGGTGAAGCTGCCCGCCTCGGTGGACCACAGGCGGACCGCCTCGCCCGGCCCGACGACGCGGACCTGGGGGCCCTGTTCGTAGTCGAGGAGCGTGGTGATGCTGACGCCGAGCGCGTCGGCGATCTTGACGGTGGTTCCCACGCTCGGGTTGGTACGGGCCTGCTCGATCTGGATGATCATGCCGCGGCTGACGCCGGCGCGGGCCGCCAGGGCGTCGAGGGTGTAGCCGCGCTCGGCGCGCCAGTGCTTGAGGTTGCGGGCGAGCGACTGCGTGAGCTGGTCGAGGTCCGTCACGGTCCGTCCAAGTCGGGGCTAATAAATTAGATGCTGCAGTTCAGTTTGTTGGACTACGGTGTGGTGTACTTCAGCGTCCGGTTCACTGTACTGCGAGGTTTCACCATGACAGCGGTCTTCGCCCTGGCCACCAGCCTTCTCTGGGGGCTCGCCGACTTCGGGGGCGGACTGCTCACCCGACGATTCCAGGCACTGACCGTCGTGGTCGTCTCGCAAACCCTGGCCGCCGTCGTCCTGGGCGCCATCGTGGTGGCGACCGGCGGCTGGCGGGAGGCCGCGCCGCAGCTGTGGTTCGCGGTCGGCGCGGGCGTCGTCGGCCCGGCCGCCATGCTCTGCTTCTACCGCGCCCTGGCCCTCGGGCCGATGGGCGTGGTCTCCCCGCTCGCCTCGCTCGGCACCGTGCTCGTACCGCTCGGCGTCGGCATCGTGGCGGGCGAGCGCCCCGGCCTGCTGCAGGCCGCCGGCATGGTCGTGGCGGTCGTCGGGGTGCTGCTGGCCGGCGGCCCGAAGGTCAGCGGCGCGTCCATCGCCCGCCAGACGATCGTGCTGACGCTGGTCTCGGCGCTCGGTTTCGGCGCGGTGATGGCGCTGATCGCGGAGGCGTCCACGACCGTGACCGGGCTGTTCCTCGCGCTGTTCGTCCAGCGGGTGTGCAACGTCGCGGTCGGCGGCGCCGCCCTGTACGTGTCGGTGCGGCGCGGCGCCCCGGCGCTGCCCGAGGGCGGATTCGCGGCGCTCAAGGGCTCGCTGCCGATGCTCGCCTTCGTGGGCATCGCGGACGTCGCCGCGAACGGCACGTACTCCCTCGCCGCCCAGCACGGCCCGGTCACCATGGCCGCGGTGCTCGCCTCGCTCTACCCCGTCGTCACCGCGCTCGCCGCGCTCGGCGTCCTCAAGGAGCGGATGCGGGCGATACAGACGGCCGGCGCCTCCCTGGCGCTGGTCGGCTCGGTCCTGCTCGCCTCCGGCGGCTGACCGCCCGTCAGGCCGCGGCCGCTACGCCTCCCCGGCGGGCGCCGCGGCCTCGTCCGCCGCCCACTCCCCCAGCGCCAGCAGCTGCTGCGGCGTGACGCCCTCCGGGATCGGCACCGGCGCCGGGGTGCGCAGCGGCGGCTGCCAGCCGGCCGCCGCATCCCAGCGGCGTACGACCTTGGCGGGCGCGCCGGCCACCACCGCGTGATCGGGGACCTCACCGCGGACCACGGCACCGGCCGCGACCACCACGTTCCGGCCCAGCCGGGCGCCGGGCAGGATGACCGCGCCGGTGCCGATCCAGCTGCCGGGGCCGATGCTGACCGGATCGCTGCGCGGCCACTGCTTGCCGACCGGCGTCTCGGGGTCGTCATAGCTGTGGTTGGTGGTGGTGACGTAGACGCCGGGGCCGAAGAAGCAGTCGTCGCCGATCGTCAGCCGGACATCGGCGATCACATGGCTGCCGCGGCCGAGGACCACGCCGTTCCCGAGCGTGAGGATCGGGTCCGGGCCGAGGTCGAGGTCCGGCATCATGCCCGCGGTGAGCGTGACGTCCTGCGCGATGATGCAGTGGTCGCCGATCTCGATCCACGGGTCGCCGAACACGGTGCCCTGCGGGAACGCGAGCCGGGTGCCGGTCCCGATCCGGCGGAAGCGGTACGGCCCCGGCCGGCCGGCCGTGACGGCCCCGGCCTCCCGCACCCAGCGCGCACCGCGGTGGACGGCGCGCGACACGGCCCGGCGCCGCCAGGCCGCCAGGGACGAGAACACGTTCTGGTTTATCGGCACCCGCACACCGTACTCAGCAGGCGGGCGCCGGACCGGACGCCGGGCTGTGATCTTCGCCCTACCGGCCGCCGGCCCGGTCCGCCGGCCGTTGCGTCGTCTACGGTGCTGGAGGCGCGGCGCACATACGGCGAGGAGATCCAGAGATGACGGAACGGGCGTTGATTTCCGCGGTGGGCGGCAAGGAGCCGACGGTGGACCCGACGGCGTTCACCGCCCCGACGTCCGTGGTGATCGGCGAGGTCACCCTGACCGCGGGCGCCAGCGTCTGGTACCACGCGGTGCTGCGGGCCGACTGCGGCCCGATCGTGCTTGGTGCCGACAGCAACATCCAGGACAACTGCACGGTGCACGTCGACCCCGGGTTCCCGGTGACCGTCGGCGACCGGGTCTCGGTCGGCCACAACGCGGTGCTGCACGGCTGCACCGTCGAGGACGACGTCCTCGTCGGCATGGGCGCCACGGTCCTGAACGGCGCCCGCATCGGCGCCGGTTCCCTGGTCGCCGCCCAGGCACTGGTCCCGCAGGGCATGCAGATCCCGCCCGGCTCCCTGGTCGCCGGCGTACCGGCGAAGGTCAAGCGGGAACTGACCGCCGAGGAGCGCGAGATGATCCGGGTCAACGCATCGATGTACCGGGAACTGGCGGCGGCGCACCGGGAAGCGGTGGCGGAGGACTGAGCGACGCCGGCGCGGGGGCCGCGGGCGGGCGTGGGGACCGCGCCGCGGCCGGGGATGCCGCGCAGGGACCTCAGCGACGTCCAGCGGACGCGGCGACGGTGAGCGCCGACGACAGCAGCTCGGCGTCGAAGAGGGAGGCGTCCGCGAGGCGGTGCGCGTTGGCGTACCCGTTCATCATGAGCTTGGCGGTCCTCAGGGCCGCCGGAGACCGGCGGACCAGCGGCTTGACCCAGCGCGTGACGGTGCCGTCGAGCTCCTCCACCGGTACGACCCGGTGGAGGAGGGAGAGCTCCTGCGCGGTGACGGCGTCGAAGTTGTCGGCCGTCAATATCAGCTCCCGCATCCTGGCGGCACCTCCCTCGTTCAGCAGCCGCGGCATGATGCCGCCCCAGGCGGGCGGCACGCCCAGCCCCAGTTCGGGCAGCCGGAAGCGGCAGGTGTCGGCGCCGACCCGCAGATCGCAGAAGACGGCGAGTCCGACACCGGCTCCGACCACCCCGCCGTGCAGCCGCGCGATGGTCACCACGTCGGTGGTCGCGAGGGCGTCGCACACCCGGCGTGCCTTGTTGGCGAGCGCCCGCAGCTCCACCCCGCTCGGGTCCGCAGCGAGCAGGGCGGGGAACTCCGCGCGGTCGCCGCCCAGGCAGAAGTCGTCGCCCGCGCCGGAGAGCACCAGCACCCTGATGCCGGTCTCGTCGTCCAGCGCGCCGAGGACCGCCAGCAGCTCGTCGAGCATCGGCCCGGAAACGGCGTTGCCCGTCTCGGGGCAGTTCAACTGCACCCGGAGGACGGCCCCTTCCCGGGACACGAGGAGGGACTTGAAGTCGTGCATCATGGCGGTTCCTTGTTCGTCGTTCCACGCTTCGTGGGAGTCCGGCCGGCCGGGCGCGTCAGGCACGGGCGACCGGAAGTGTGATCAGACGGCGGAACGCCACCCGGGACGCCCAGTCGGGCGCGCCCGCGAGCTGCAGCCCGGGAAGGCGCTGGAGCAACGCGGTGAGCAGGCACTCCGCCTCCATACGGGCGAGGGCGTTGCCGAGGCAGAAGTGGATGCCGCCTCCGAAGCTGAGGTGCGGGGACCGCCGGCGGATGTCGAAGAGCTCGGGGTCCGCGTACTGGCGCGGGTCGTGGTGGGCGGCGCCGACCATGAGCTGCACCATCTCGTTCTCGCGGATGGTGACCCCGGCGAGCACGGTGTCCTCGGGAGCGACCCGGCTGATCATGTGAATCGGGGCGTCGTAGCGGAGGACCTCGTCGATCGCGCCCGGTATGTGCTCGGGGCGGGTGCGCAGCCAGTCCAGTTGGCGCGGGTGCTCCAGGAGCAGCCGGACCGCCCCCGAGAGTACGTGCGCAGTGGTCTCCAGCGCCGCCAGCACCATGAAGAGCGCGAGGTGGAAAACGGCCTCGTCGGCGGTCGCCCGGTCGGCTTCGAGGTCGTCCCAGACGGCGAGCCACGACGAGACCGGGTCCGACCCGGGATTCCTCCTGCGGTCACGCACCAGAGCGGTGAAATACTCCCGCAATTGGCGGGTGGCCTGGTCCGAAAGCGCCAGCTGACTCCGGGTCGGAAACAGCTCCTGGGTGAATACCTGATCGTGCGTGAGCGAGCGCAGCAACGGGTAGTCCGACGGCGGGAGTTGCAGCCATTCACCGATGGTGATAACCGGCAGTTCGTCGCTCACCAGAGCGCAGAAATCGGCTGGGCCAAAGGCGAGTTCGTCGTCGAGGCGGTCGAGCAGCCGATTGACCGTACGCTCGATGGAACTCTTCATCGCCGCCAGGGAATGACGGTCGAAAACATTCCCCACCGACCGCCGCATGCGGGTGTGGTTCGGCGGGTTGAGCATGGGCAGAGTGCCGCCCATCTGGCGTGATGCGGGTGCGTTCCAGCGCGCCGCGTCGACCTGACGGGCCCGCCATCCGCTGTCCGGTACCCGCCACGATCTGCTGCGCAATACCTGGTGGCACAGAGTGTAAGAGGTCGCCAGGTGCCCGCCCCAAGGCGCTGGGACGATATCTCCCATCGACCTGAGTTTCACGTACCAGGGCAAGGGATTTGCCTGGCCATCGGCCGTCCGCAGACGGGAGAAGAGCGAAACCACGCTGCGCCGGTCAACGGGGGCAATGGCCAGGGCGGGCTCCACGGCGACACCTTCTTCCAGAAGATCACACAGTAAACGCCAACGCTGCATACCCCCGTGTATGAACATTCATGCGGCCAACGAACATTCAAGCTGTCATGAACATCACACCCGCCACCAGTTGAGGAACCCGCTCCACCAACTGCCCTTCTGCGGCCTGCCCCGGGACTCCTGGGCCGGCCCGCCCGCCCGGGGGCCGCTGCCACCGGGCGACATCCCCTCACGCCGGCTGTGGCGCACGGGGGTGAAGCGGGCGGGCAGCGTGATGAGTGCGCGGTGGAACGGGCCGGGACGCCAGGTCAGGGTGTCCGCGGGTACGCCCAACTCGATGTCGGGCAGCGTGTTCAGCAGCTTCTCGATGGCCCTGATGGAGATGAGCAGTGCCGGGTCCTTGGCGGGACAGGCGTGCGTGCCGGCTCCCCAGGCCAGATGGGCCCGCTTGCTGAACGTCTGCCGGGAGGCGGACAGGCTCGGGTCCGTGTTGGCCGCCGCGAAGCTGATCAGGACCGGGGTGTCGGCCGCCAGCTTGATGCCGGAGATCTCCACGTCGTGGACCGGATAGTGGGTGGCGTAGTTGGCGATCGGCGGGCTGTTCCACAGCACCTCGTTGATGGCGTCCTCGACCAGGACACCGGCGCCCTGCTGGCCGTCGGCGAACTGCTCGTCGGACAGCAGCAGGCGCAACGCATTGCCGATGATGTTCTGCACCGGCTCGGTGCCCGCACCGATGAGGAGGGCCAGTTGGTGGACCATCTCCTCGTTCGACAGCTGCGACGGGTGCTGCATCAGCCATGAGGTGATGTCCTCACCGGGGCTGGTGCGCTTCAGCGTCACCAGCTCGAACAGCGCCCCGGCCATGGCCTCGTTGGCCCGCTCGACGTCCACGCCGTCGAAGAGGTTGGAGATGGCGCTGATCAGCCGGTCCCCGAGCTCCGCCGGGCAGCCGAACAGGTCGTTGAAGACCAGCAGCGGCAGCACCTGCGCGTAGTCGCTGATCAGGTCGGCCTTGCCGCGGAAGCCGAACTGGTCGATCAGATAGGCGGCCACCCGGTCGACGTGCCGGCTCACCCGGTGCACGTCCAGGCGCGCGAAGCTGTCCGTCACGGCCTGGCGCAGCTTCAGATGGTCGGCACCGTCGGAGAACATGCAGTTCGGCCGGTACATCATCATCGGCAGCACGGGGCTGTCCAACGGTATCCGGCCCTCGTTCAGGGCGCGCCAGCGGCGGGAGTCGCGGGCGAAGGTGTCCGGATTCTGGAGCACGTGGAGCGCGGTGGCGTAGTCGGTGACGAGCTCCGCCTCCACTCCGGGAGCGAGCTCGACGGGGGCGACCGGGCCGTACTGCCGGAGCCGCTCGTAGAAGCCGTGCGGATCGGCGGCGAATTCGGGGCCGTACAGGGGGGCTCTCCCGCCACCGGCGTGCGCGGGGCACCCCGGTGGCGGAGTCTCGATTTCCGAATGAGGATGCATGCGTGAACTCCTAGTTGAGGCGGGACTGGAGATAGCGGACGAGCGCGATCAGGGAATCCGCCGAGGAACGCTGGTCCCGCGCGTCACAGCTGACGACGGGCGTCTCAGGAAGCAGGTCCAGCGCCTCGCGGATCTCGTCGAGCGAATGCGCAGGGGTCCCGTCGAAGCGGTTCACGGCGATGGCGTACGGGAGTCCGTAGTGTTCCACCAGGTCCATGACAGGAAAGGACTCCTCAAGACGCTGGGGGTCGACCAGGACCAGCGCCCCGAGCGCTCCGCGCGTCATGTCCTCCCACACCTGAACGAAGCGCTGCTGGCCGGGCGTACCGAACAGGTACAGGACCAGCTTCTCGCTGAGGGTGAGCCGGCCGAAGTCCATGGCGACGGTCGTCGTGGTCTTGCCGGGCGCACCCTTCGGGTCGTCAATTCCCGCGCCCGCCTGGGTCATTACCTCTTCGGTACGCAGCGGAGGAATCTCGGACATCGTCCCGATGAACGTGGTTTTCCCCACGGCGAAATGCCCGACCACGAGGATCTTCGCCGCGGTCTGCACTGAATTGCGCAGGTACACGCCGTCATCCAAAGCGAGCCTGGAGCCCATTCAGCACCTCCTCAAGGATTTGCCGGTCGACAAGCTGGGCGCTGGGTACGGGCGCCCGGGAACAGAGGTGGCCTTCGTGCACGAGGTCGGACACCAGAATCTTGACGACGCCCACCGGGAGCCGGGTGTGCCCGGCGATTTCGGCGATGGACAGGAAACCGCCCGCACAGAGGTCGAGCACGCTGAGCCGCTCCGGGTCGAGCGGCTTGGTGCGGGGCGGTTCGGGGTGCACGGTGACCAGGGTGATCAGCGAGAACTGCTGATCATCAAGGAGGTCACGGCCGTTGGTGATGACATACGGCCGTACTAATTCAGCTGCTTCCTGTTCCAGCTCCGGCTCGTCATCGGTCGTCATGACTGGATATCGGCCCTCTCACGCGGCGGACTGGTCAGTGCCTTGCCGAGCTGGCCGACCAGCTGCTGCATACGGAAGGTGATCTCCGCCATGTCGACATCGGGTGAGGCCGAAACCGCGAGGTAGGCGCCTTCGCCGGCCGAGATGAGGAAAACCCAGCCGTGGTCGAATTCCACCAGCGTCTGACGCCATTGCGGACGCACCGTGGGCGCGCCGCCGTTGCAGAAGTCGGCGACCGTACGGCTCAGCGACTGCATGCCACTCATCGCGGCGGCAACGGTGTCGGCGTGATCCCGGCCGACCTCCTTGGAACGGGCCATAAGAAGGCCGTCGGCGGAGACGAGAATGGCATGCTGCGCTTCGGGCAATTCCAGAGCACTGTCAAGCATCCACGACAGATCGTAGTTCACTGAACCTCATGCCCTTCACTGCTTGCATTGGTGGATCGACGGCCGGATTGGGTGCCGCGCTGGAATGCGCCCATCACGGACGCGGCCTTGGCGCTGTCCCGGGCCGGAGTCCGGTCGTTCTCGGGTTCGGCCGGCACGATGGATATCGCGCCGCGGCGGCGGCGCTTGGGCAAACCGCCGGCGGTGGTCTCCGGCGGGGCCTGCGCGGCGGCCGGGGCGGGCGGTGCGCCGGGGGCCGACGGGGCCGGTCCGCGGTAGCCACGGGAGGCAACATCAGCGGCCTGACCAGGAGGGTTCTCGGGCGGCAACGGGGTTGACGCGGCCACGGCAGGGCTCTCCTCGGGCTCGTGCAGGGACGTGAGCAGATCGTCGGGGAGCAGGACGACCGCGCGCACGCCGCCGTACGGAGAAGTGGAGTCGACCGAGACGCTGAAACCGTAGCGGGCGGCGAGCACGCCCATGACCGTGAAACCGAACTGGGGCGGATTGCCGAGGCTGGAGACGCTCGCGGTATTCCCGCTGGACAGCAGCCGGGCAGCCCGCGCCTTCTCCTCTTCGTTCATGCCGACACCGGCGTCGTCGACGACGATGCAGACGCCCTTGGGCACCGGGCGGATATTGATCTCGATGACCGTCTCGGGCGCCGAATAGCTGGTCGCGTTGTCCAGCAGTTCGGCGAGCACCAGCGCCACCGGTTCCACGGCACGGCTCACGATGCCGAAATGGCTCTGCGACCGGATTTCGACGCGCGTGAAGTGGCGAATACGCCCCTTCGCGCTGCGGACCACATCGTAGAGCGAGGCGTCCTGACGACGCCGGCCGAGCCAGCCGTCGCAGAGCACGGCGATGGACTGAGCTCGCCGCGCGAACTGCGAGTTCATGTGGTCGATGTCGAGCAGATCCTGAAGGATCTTGTGCTCGCCATAGGTCTCCTGCAGCTTGGAAATCGCCAGCTGCTGCTCACTCGCCAGACCCTGCAGGGTCCGCATGGCGGCCTTCAGAGTGGTTTTGGTGGCCTCTTCGGCCCGGTCCTTCGCCTCCTCCACGGCCTCCGCGTAGCGGTCCTCAAGGTTCGCGTAGTGCTGCCTGAGTTCGGCCTTCTCTTTCCTCAGCTCCGCGTTCTTCATTCGTCCGCGAATAATCGCGGTTGCGGCGACAGGGGTACCAGCGACCAATGCCCACAGCGCTGGATCCTGAAAGTATTGCGTCATAGGACTCTCTTCGGACGACGGAGCCACCAGATGCCGTATGCCGGGCTGCGGTGTACGGAATCACTCAGCACCCCTGACATACGTGAACGGCCGCGCGCAGTCGCCTGCCAGAGAGCCATCAAAGGGCCGGCTAACGGCATCATTCTCCCCGAAGGTGGCGATTTTCATAGGCCAATGCGCGGATTTCTTTTCTTGCCATAGCAGGTGACTACCCCGTTGGCAAGTGCGATGATCTTAGCATCATGTCAACGACCGCTGTACAACGGCGATGTGAACTGTTATCCACCTGAAGGAGATTCAACAATGGCCGGTTTTGCGTCCATTGGGCACCGTTGCCGGTCCCCACGGCAACCGAATCGGGCCGTTCCTGACGAACCGCCAACATCGCGCCGGCTCCTGACGCCGTAGCGATCGCAACGAACGCGAGCGAAGAGGACGACACCCGGCGACGCCGGGTTCCCGCGGGGTGCCGAGGCGGCACTCAACGATGCGGGGCGTCGTGCACGTACGTGATCTCGTCACCGTGTACCCGCACGACCCGTACGGTCATGCCGCGGTCCGTCCCGCGGAGGTAATGGGCGGTGCAGTGGGTCCGGGCCCCCTCGACCGCCCGCAGGTCCCGCGCGCAGTCGACCGAGCGCGGCCCCCTGAGGAACACCGGAAGCGACAGATGGCCAGAGATGGCGCGGGCGACCTCGTCGCGCGGCACGGCATCGGTCACACCGTTGACCTCGCTGGTCGCATCCCGGTCCGCAAGCCACCGGTCACCGGCCGCGAAGCTGCCCGCCAGCAGAGCCGTACCGGCCAGCAGCAGGCCGGCCGCTCGCAGATACCGCACGACTCTCCTTCCAGCGGACACCCGGACACCCGGCCGTGGATGCGGCCGGGACACGCACCATTCTCACGGCCCGCCCGGCCGCGGCAACACCGGGTGCCCACCGTGCAGCCGGCCGGGCGACGTGCGCCAGGCATGAGGCGTGAGGCATGAGGCATGAGGCAGGGGTCCCGGACGGGCGACTCCCCGGATCCGTACGGCGATCAGGCCGACGGTACGGGCCCCTGCATCTGCTCGCTGATCCAGTGCAGCGATTCAGGCATCCGCTGGATGTAGGTGTGCGCGCTGTGCACCCCGTCCGGTATCTCGAACAACGTCGAGTGGATCGGCCCACCCGTATGGTCCCTGATGAAGCGCTTCACATCGGGTACCGCGGCTTCCCTGCTGCCGAGTTCGAAGGCCAGATAGACCTCCGGCTCCCGGCGCGCGGCCAGCCGCCGCGCCAGATGGCGCGGATCGTTGGCGCGCATCTCCTCCGGATGCCCCCGCCACATCGGCGAATCGGGGGCGGTGTCCGGCCCGTTGACGATCGCCGCCTTGAACCGGTGCGGCAGCTTCAGCACCGCCTTCAGCGCCGCGAACCCCCCGGACGACGACCCCATGAAGGCCCAGCCGTCACGGCTCTCGTACGTACGGAAGTTGGCCCGCGCGAAATCCGGTACGTCCTCGGTCAGCCACGTGCCCATCTTCGGCTGCCCCGGGATGTCGCTGCCGTCGTAGTACTTCCGCTCCGGATTGAGCACCGGCATCACGACGATGAACGGAAGCGTCTTGCCCTCCCGCGACCACTCCGCGATCCGCTCCTCCAGCGCGAACGGCTCCCCCGCCCAGTAGTTGAAGGGAAAGCCGTACGCACCCGGTAGCGCGATCAGCACCGGAAAGCCGCTCTTGGCATACCGGGGCTGCTGGTACTGCGGCGGCACCCACGCCCAGATGTCACCGGTGAACCCGGACTTCCGGCCGTGCCACGTCGTCTTGACGACCTGGGTGCCGTCGTCCCCCGTCGTACGGAAGGGCGTGAAGACCGAACGCGGACCGCGCGGCGGCACCACCCTGGGCGCCCCGTTGACCGCGTCCGCGGCATGGGCCGGTAACCGGGGAACCCCCGACGCATCGACGGTGTCCACCCCACCGCCGCAACCGGCCAGGATGCCCATGGCCACCACACTTGTCGCAGCGCTGAGGAACACGCGCTTCATCGGGACGATCTCCTCGGTCCTGGGCCGGCCGGGAGCATCACACCGCCACCACGGCACACGACGGCACCCGTCGAAAGACCCCATTTTACGTTCGCCCCGCGAGCCCCCGGTTCCTGCCCCGCTCCATATGACCTGCAGGTTCCCTCTCCCGCCCCCAGGGGACGACCCCTCGCGTCAAAGCCACCGTCCCGGTTTCCCCCGTTCGGTAAGGCCTCTCCCCGTTTACCCGACGGTCGGTTCTGGCATCGTGGAGAGCTGGATCGCACGAGCGCGACCCGCCGTGCCGGACCGAGCAAAGGCGCGACTCCGCGCCGTAGTTGAGGATGACCGATGACCGCGTGGGCCGATCGCCTGCCCCTTCCCGCCGTAGTGGGACGGGCCGTTGAGCACCAGCAGCTGTCCGGACTGCTGGACACCGCTCCGCTGGTGACCCTCACCGGACCCGCCGGGGTGGGCAAGAGCGTGCTGGCCCGCGCCGTCCTGGAGGAGCACACCGCCCGGCACGACGGCACGGTGATCCGGGTCGGCTGCTGGGACGGACTGGCAGACGGGAGCGTCATCGACGCGCTGCTGCGCGCAGCAGGCCTCCCGGACGCCGCGGCCCGCCACGAGGCCGCCCACGCCCTCGCCCGCCGCACCGCACATCCCTGCGTCAGCGGCAGGGGACGCGGGCGGACCGAGAGGACCGGCCGGTCGGCAGGAGGAGAGCAGCCGGGACGAACGGACCAGCCTTGGCGAGCCGAGCAGGAGCAACGGGCCGGCCGGGTCGACGGGTTGGGCCCGGCGGAACAGGACGAGGCGGGCCAGTCGGACCGGGCGCACCAGGCGCACCAGGCGCACCGGGCGCACCGGGCGGATCCGTCAGACCGTCCGTCAGGCCGTCCGTCAGGCCGCACGCCGGGCGGTCCGTCAGGTGGGCAGCCGGCGTCAGCAGACCGTACGGACCCGGCAGCTCGTCCCGACTCGACGGACGGTTCGGGGCCTGCGAAGCGTACGGACCCGGCCAACGGTTCGCCCTCCGCGGACCGTACGGACTCGCCGGACCGTATGCCTCCGACGCCGCGGGCAGAGCAGCCGGAAGTCTCAACGCCCGCTCTCCCGCCGGTCGGTGCGGCCATCAAGGCGCTCACCGCACACTGCCGGCGGCACCGCGCGGCCCTGCTCCTGGACGACTGCGATCCGGTGCTCGACGAGTGCGCCCAACTGGTCCGCCGGCTGCTGCGGGCCGCCCCCGGGCTGCGGATCGTGGCGACCGCGCGCCGCCCGCTGGGCCTGTCCGAGGAGCAGGTGGCGGCGATCGCACCGCTGCCGGTGACGCTCGGCGAGGGCATCGCCGGGCCGGCCGTCGAGCTCTTGGCGGCCCGTACCGGGCCCGCGGCACCGGAGCTGCTGGTGACGGTGTGTCAGGCACTGGAGGGCTCGCCCCTGGCGATCGCCCTGGCCGCGCACCAGCTCGACCGCTTGTCGCTGCCGCAACTGGCCGTCCAGGTGGGCGCGGACGGCGCGCTCTTCTATGCGGGGCCGGCGACGACCGTACGGCACACCTCGCTCTACGCCGCCCACGCCGCCGGCTACGCCCTCTGCTCGCCCACCGACCGCCGGGTCTGGGCCAGACTCTCGATCCTCCCCGGTGATTTCGACCCGTGGCTCGCCGGCTGTGTCTGCACCAGCAGTGACGTTCCTGCAGCGGCCGTCGACGGCGCCCTGGAGCGGCTGTGCAGCGCCTCGGTGGTCGAATGCGTACGGGACGCGGGCGGTGCGCATCCGGACACCGGGGCCGCCGTGCCACCCCGTTACCGACTTCCGCGCGCGGCCCGCGACTTCGGGCGGACGCAGCTGCGCGAGGCGGGCGAGGAACCCGCGGCCCGGCGCCGGTTCCGGCAGGCGTGCGCGGCCCTGGCCGCCGAGGCGCAGATCGCCTGGCAGGGTCCGAACCAGCAGGTCGCGGTGCGCCTCGTCGAGGACGAACAGCACAACCTCGACGCGGCACTGACCCATCCCCCGCAGGACGCCGAGGACGCGCTGGGCGCACTGGAGATCGCGGTGTCCCTGTGGTTCCACTGGGCGGCCTGCGGCTACCGGCAGGAGGGGCGCGCCCATCTGGACCGGCTGCTGCTGCTCTCCCGCGACGACACCGCCCTACGGGCCCGGGCGCTGTGGCTGGCCGGCTATCTGGCGGCGCAGGAACATGCCACCACTACTGCGGAGAGCCTGCTCGACCAGGCATGGCGGGCAGCCGTGATGCACGCCGACTCGGACGGACTGGCCCGGATCGCGCACGCCCACGGGGTACTCGCCCTGTACCGCCGGGACGCCGCGACGGCCGTGGCGTGTCTGGAGGAGGCCGCCCGGCACCACTCCCGCGACCCGTGGTTCGGCCCGGGCCCGGCGCACAGCCGGGCGCTGCTCGCGATCGCCCTCGCACCGCACGACGCGGGGCGCGCCAGAACGGCGGCCCGCCGCGCCTGGGAGGCCCGGCACTCCGACGGCGACTTCTGGCTCTACTCGACGATCCTCTACGCCCATGCCCTGACGGAACGGGCGCACGGCGATCCGGCGGCGGCCCTACGGGCCTGCCACAAGGCGCTGGTCGCCAAGAAACTCGTGGGGGACCCCCTGTTCATCACCGGCCTCCGCCACATGCTGTCCGACCTGCGCCGCACGGTACGCACCGACACCGCCGCGCCACCCGGCGCCCCGGTGAGCGCATGGTGGCAGCACCACCGCCCCGGAAGACGGACCAGAAACGGCGAGTGGTCACGTTGAGTAAAGCCGTGATCGCTTTCGGGATGCAAGGGTGTGGGTCCGGTCGCATCCTGGGGGCATGAAGCGTGCCCCCGTGATCGTCCATCCGCCGTCCACCGGCGGCCGCCGTGTGACGCTCTACGGTCGGGATCTGGGACGGGCACTGCGCCCCGGTGACGTGGCCGCGAAACTGCGCCGGGCCGGTTTCTGCACCAGCACGTTCGTCTGGGAGGACACCGGCGTCTTCGAATGGCGCGACGGCGGCCCCGACATCTGGCTCATGCCCTGAAGATCCGGCTCATCGCCCCTTGAGGCCCGGCGCGTCCCGGCTCAGTCGAACGGGGCCACCCGGGCGCCGCGATCGCGCCCCGCCGGTCAGTCGACCGTGGCGGCGACCGGCGTCTTCTCCGCCTCGCGGGCGGCAGCCGCCTTCTTGGCCCGGAGCTTCATGACCAGGAACGAGCCGATGCCGAACAGCACGGCGGCCACCAGCCCCCACGTCGAGAACCGCTTGAGCCACGGCTCGGCGACCATGCCCACGGTGTAGATCAGCGCGGTCGTACCGCCGGCCCAGATGATGCCGCCGAGCACGTTGGCGATCAGGAACTTCCAGTACGGCATCTTCAGTACGCCGGCGAGCGGGCCGGCGAAGATGCGCAGCAGCGCGATGAAGCGACCGAAGAAGACCGCCCACATGCCCCACTTGTCGAACTTCGACTCCGCCATCGCGACATGGTCGGGACCGAAGTGCTTGGGGAACTTGCGGCCGGCCCACTGCAACAACGGCTGGCCGCCCTTGCGGCCGATCAGATAGCCGATGGAGTCGCCGACGATCGCACCGACGGAGGCACAAGTACCCAGGACGAACGGATCGATGTGGTCCTGGGTGGCGGCGAGGATCGCCGCGCTGACCAGGACGATCTCGCCGGGCAGCGGAATGCCCAGGCTCTCCAGCCCGATGACCACCCCCACCAGGAGATAGACGCTCACGGCCGGTACGGTCTCGAGCCACTCCTGGATGTGCACCGCCGGTTCCTCCGCTGTCTAGGGCCCCCGCGGGCCGTGGCCCCGTGTCCGTGACACCGGTGCCGATCGATCCCCTGACGCGCCGCAGGGCGCCCGGGCAGCGTACTCGATCGCACCGTCCGAGGGCCGAATCCACCTGCGCTCAGCGACATCCGGCGTGCGGGGCACCCACACCCGTGGCGTGCGGCGCACCGACACCCGGGAAGGCTTGCGGCGCGCCGAGCCCGTGGAAGACCGACCGGAGGACGAGCCCCGCCCCGGAGGCCGAGCTCCGTGGACGAGTCAGCGGGTACCCGCGAAGGGCAACGGGTACCCGCGAAGGGCAACGGGTACCCGCGAGAGCGGTGAGCGGAATCAGCTGTTCGGCCGCAGGGTCCACACGATGGTCATCTCGCCCGTGACCGCGCCGTCCTCGCGCGATATGGCCACGTTGACGGGGAACTCCGGGCGCCCCCCGGCGTCAAGCTCGGCGACGACCTCGCCCACCGGCCGGCCGAGTTCCGCGGTCGCGGTCACCGGCCCCATGGCGAGCTTCTTGTAACCGATCTCCGCGCGGACGGCCAGCGGCACGGCCCGGCCGAGCTGACTGCCGAACGCCGCCATCACGATGGCCCCGCTGGCCGACTCGGCGAGGGTGAACATCGCTCCGGCGTGCGGCCCGCCCACGTGGTTGTGGAAGTCGGACTGGTCGGGCATGCGGACCACGGCGCGCTCGGCGCTGGTCTCGGTGAACTCAAGGTTCAGCGTACGGACCATCGGCACGGAGGCCGCCATCATTTCGCCGATCGACGGCAGGGTCTCGGAGGACATACGGGCGATGTTACCTAGCGGTAGCTTAGTTGTGAAGGCCCTACGATCATCCGGCCTCACCGCAGGAAACCTGCGCCTGAAACCCGCGCCCGAAACCCGCGCCTGAAACCCGCGCACGGAAACGGCGCACGGAAACGGCGCCCAAAAACCGCGCACCCACCCCCGAGCCGCTCTCCTCTGACGCCCCCTGCGAACCCCCCGCCCCACCCGCACCCGGCCCTCGCCGTTCCCACCCCTTCCGCCCCCTTCCCGCCATATCGTTGACGCCCATGCGGCCAGGACAACCACACAACGCGCGAACGCGCCCCAGTTGGGCGGGACGCAACTATCTACTCCTCACCGGCGCCACGGTGATCGCGAACCTCGGCAGCTCGGGCGCACTGATCGCCACCGCCTTCGCGGTCCTCGCCGCCGGCGGCTCCGCCACCGACGTAGGACTGGTCGCCGCCGCCCGCACCATCCCCCTCGTCCTCTTCCTGCTGATCGGCGGTGCGATCGCAGACCGGCTCCCCCGCCATCACGTGATGGTCGCCGCGAACGCCCTCAGCTGCGCCTCCCAGGGCCTGTTCGCGCTGCTCGTCCTGACCGGAGAGCCACGCCTGTGGCAGATGGCCGTACTGGCCGCGCTCGGCGGCACCGGGCAGGCCTTCTTCGCCCCGGCCTCCGAGGGCATGCTGCTCGCCAGCGTCTCCGGGGAGCAGGCGGGCCGGGCGTTCGCGGTGTTCCGGATGGGCGTGAGCGGCGCGAACATCGGCGGCGCGGCGCTCGGCGGCGCACTGGTCGCGGCGGTCGGCCCCGGGTGGGTACTCGCCGTCGACTCCGCCTCGTTCGCCCTGGCCGGGGCACTGCGCGCCTTCCTCGACGTCCACGGTATCCCCGAACGCACGACGAGTGGCGGCATCCTGCACGATCTGCGGGACGGCTGGCGCGAGGTGGCGTCGCGGCCGTGGTTGTGGGCGGTAGTGGTGCAGTTCTCCATCGTCAACGCGGTGGTGGCGGCAGCCGAGGCGGTCTACGGACCACTGGTCGCCGAAGAACATCTGGGCGGCCCCGGCCCCTGGGGCCTGGCACTGGCCGCCTTCGGCGGGGGCACGGCGATCGGCGCCCTCCTGATGACCCGCATCAAACCGCGTCGCCTCCTGCTCACCGGCGCGCTGTGCGTCTTCCCGCTCGCCCTCCCGTCCGCCGCACTCGCCATCCCGCTGCCGTCCCCCGCCCTCACCGTCCTCATGTTCGGCACCGGCATCGCCATCGAGGTCTTCTCGGTGACCTGGATGATGGCCCTCCATCAGGAGATCCCCGAGGAGAAGTTCTCCCGAGTCTCCTCCTACGACTGGCTGGGCTCGGTCTCCATGATCCCCCTCGCCACCGCCCTCGCCGGCCCCGTCCAGAACCTCATGGGCCGCACCGCAGCCCTCTGGTCCTGCTCGGCCCTGATCACCCTCCTCACCGCCGCCGTCCTCTGCGTCCCCGACATCCGCCACCTCACCCGCCGCAACCCCCCACCCGTCTCCCCCTCACCCCCCTCACTCCCACCCTCCCCTCCCACAATCATCACTGAAAGTGATAAAATCACGGGAACGAATAACGCTCCGTAATCGTTGCCGGAATCAGAGGAGGCGCACACGGCCAAGCCCCAAGGCAAAGGCACCCCACGCCCCAACCCGAGGCCCCAGGCCCCAGGCCCCAACCTGCCAGGCCCCGCCACGCCCCCAGCCCCGAGGCGCCAACCGAGCCAGCGCAACGCGCCGCAAGGCCGCGAAGCTGCAAGGCGGCAAGGCGGCAAGGCGGCAAGGCGGACACTGTCCCTGTCCGTCAGCCCCGTCCGTCGCCCCTCCGCGTCACCGCTAGCCGACGCTGAACGCACCAGACGGCGGCACCGGGGACGCCACCGCCTCGGCATCCCGTACGGGTAGCGCGTTCGCGATCAGCCGCCGGAGTGCTGCACCGCGCTCGACCCGCGCCGGGAAAGCGTCCGCGGCCACGCGCCGGGCCAGCGGCGAGATCGGGAGCTCGGCGTGCGAGGCGACCAGGACGGCGTTGCCGAACCGGCGGCCCCGGAGCACCGAAGGCTCAGCGATGAGCGCCAGGTGCTCGAAGACCGTGGCAAAGTTGGCGAGTTGGCCGCGGAGGAAGTCGAAGGGTGCGCTGTCGGCGAGATTCGCGATGTAGCTGCCGTCCGCCCTCAGCACTCGGTCGGCGGCGCGTGCGTACTCGACCGAGGTGAGGTGCGCCGGCACTCGCGAGCCGCCGAAGACATCGGCCACGATCACATCGGCGCTGTCTCCGGGTGCCTCCTCCAGCGCCGTGCGAGCGTCCTCCGCCCGGACGGCGACGGCGCTGTCGTCGGGGAGCGGTAGGGCTTCGGTCACCAGGGCGAGCAGGCCTCGGTCGGCTTCGATCACGCTTTGGTGGGAGTGCGGACGGGTGGCGGCCAGGTAGCGGGGCAGGGTCATGGCCCCGCCTCCGAGGTGCAGCACATCGAGCGGCTGCCCAGGGGCGGCGAGCTCGTCCAGGACGTGGGCGAGGCGACGCACGTACTCGAATTCCAGGTGCGTGGGCGCGTCCAGGTCGACGTACGACTGGGGGGCGCCGTCCACGGTCAGCAGCCAGGCCCGCGGCCGGTCGACGTCCGGCAGCAACTTGGCGGTGCCGTGATCCACGGACCGGGTGACGGGTATCGGCTCGGGTGCTTCGTCCACCGTCCCATTGTGCCGGGCCGGTGGTTTGCGTCGGGCGGGTGGTTTGGGTCTGCCGCCGGTGGTGCGCGGGGTCTGGGCTCAGTTCCGGGCCCATGTCACCGGTGGTGCGCTGGGGGCCTGAGCTCAGTGCCGGGCCCGTGCCGCCGGTGGTGCGCTGGGGGCCTGAGCTCAGTTCCGGGCCCGTGCCGCCGGTGGTGCGCTGGGGGCCTGAGCTCAGTTCCGGGACCGTGCCGCCGGTGGTGCACGGGGTCTGTGCTCGGTGCCGGGGCCCGTGGGTGGGTGTGCCGCGCACTCGTTGGGGGCTGCGCCCCGTACTCGCTGGGTGGTCAGGGGTACGGGGCACAGCTCTGGGGTCCGGGTCAGGTGGCGAGGGTGCGGACCGTGCCGGCGCCGATGGTGCGGCCGCCCTCGCGGATGGCGAAGCCGAGGCCAGGCTCCAGGGGGACGTCGCGGCCGAGTGCGACCGTGACCGTCACCGTCTCACCCGGGCGTGCGATGCCGCGCTCGCCGAGGTCGAGGTCGCCGACCACGTCCGCGGTGCGGATGTAGAACTGCGGGCGGTAGCCGGTGGAGATCGGCGTACGGCGGCCGCCTTCCTCGGTGGAGAGCACGTACACCTCGGCGGTGAAACGGCGCCGCGGGGTGACGCTGCCGGGTGCGGCGACCACGTGGCCGCGGCGTACCTGGCCGCGGTGCATCCCGCGGAGCAGCAGCGCGACGTTGTCCCCGGCCTCGGCGGATTCCATCGGCTTGCCGAAGGTCTCCAGGCCGGTGACCGTGGTCTCGGTGTCCGCGCCGAGCACGGTGACCCGGTCGCCGACCCGTACGCTGCCGCGCTCGATGGCTCCCGTGACGACCGTGCCGCGCCCGGTGATGGTGAGGACGTTCTCCACCGGCAGCAGGAACGGCGCGTCGACATAGCGTTCGGGCGTCGGCACGTAGGTGTCGACGGCGTCGAGCAGCGCCTCGATGGCCTGCGTCCAGCGTGGGTCGCCTTCGAGGGCGCGCAGGCCGGAGACGCGTACGACGGGTACGTGCTCCCCGTCGTAGCCGTGCGTGCTCAGCAGCTCGCGGGCCTCCAGCTCCACCAGGTCGGTGAGTTCCGGGTCGCCGGCGTCGGCCTTGTTGAGGGCGACGACGATGTGCCGGACGCCGACCTGTTTGGCGAGCAGTACGTGCTCGGCGGTCTGCGGCATGATCCCGTCGACGGCGGAGACGACGAGGATCGCACCGTCGAGTTGGGCCGCGCCGGTGACCATGTTCTTGATGAAGTCGGCGTGACCGGGCATGTCGACGTGGGCGTAGTGGCGGGTGCCGGTCTCGTACTCGACGTGCGAGATGTTGATGGTGATGCCGCGGGCGGCCTCTTCCGGGGCGCGGTCGATCCGGTCGAACGGCACGAAGGTGCCGGTGCCGCGGTCGCTGAGGACCTTGGTGATGGCCGCGGTGAGGGTGGTCTTTCCGTGGTCGACGTGGCCCATGGTGCCGATGTTCAGGTGCGGCTTGGTGCGCACGTATGCCGTCTTGGGCATGGTTTTCTTCCTCGCAAGGATGCGGTGAGGACGGCGACTTGGCGCCGTGGGGACCCCTGGGCCGGGCCGACCCTCCCCCTGCGGGGTCCGCCGGACGATCCGGAGAGGGTCAGCTTCGTGCGCCGTCGGTGACGGCGGCAGCGGTGGCGAGGGCGCTTGCTGCGGCGATGGCCTTGATGGGCATCGGGGCAGTGGCCCGGGTGGGTGCTGCGGCGGGGAAGTTGGCGGCAGCCTTCGGCTCGTCCGCGACTGCGGACGTGAGCGACAGGAAGGCGTACCGGGACATGCGGCTTATGGTGCCGGGTGGTTGCCGCGGCGTCGAACGATTTATCCGCGGCCGGTCGGTACGCTCCCAGGATGTTCGCCGCTACCGCTTCCGGCCACGGTTGTGCCGCCCGCTGTGCACGTGTGGTGTGTTCTCCGTGGTTGCGGCTGGCGTTGTTGTGCGTCCTGCTGGCCGGTGGTGCGGTGGCGATGCTGCACTGGGAACCGCAGCGTCTTGTGTCGGGTGGCTGGCCGGCGCAGGGGTCCGGGGCGACTGCGATGGTGGTGTTCGCGGTGGTGTACGGCCTGTGCGCCACGGTCTTTGTTCCACGGCCGGTTCTGAACCTTGCTGCGGGTGCGTTGTTCGGCAGTGTGGCGGGGCTGGCCGCGGCGCTCGCCGGTACGGTGCTGGGGGCCGGGCTGGCGTTCGGGCTGGGACGGCTGCTGGGCCAGGAGGCGTTGCGGCCGTTGTTGCGGGCGCGGTGGCTGGCGGCGGCCGACCGGCAGTTGAGCGAGCACGGCTTCCGTTCGATGCTGGCGGTCCGGCTGTTGCCCGGGCTGCCGTTCTCCGTGGCCAACTACTGTGCCGCGGTTTCTCGTATGGGCTGGTGCGCTTTTCTTGTGGCCACGGCGCTCGGCGGCCTTCCGAATACGGCGGCCTATGCCGTGGCCGGTGCCCGGGCGACGACCCCGTCGTCGCCTGCGTTCCTGTTGGCGATGGGTTTTCTGGGGCTCAGTGCTGTGGGGGCGCTGATGGTGGCGTGGCGCAAGCGGGGGGCGTTGCACGGGGGCTGACGGCGGATCCCGCCAGCCGGTGAACGGCGCGGTCCAGCGGTTCGTCACTCGCGTGGGGTTCACGGTCTGTGCCACGTTCTTCGCTTTCGGCGCCGGACACGCTCAGTGCTTTCTTCGACGGATACGTGCAGTGCTTTCGGCGCCGGGTACGCCGTGTTCGCCCTGGTGGGGCTGTGTGCTGGCGCCACACCGGGGCGATTCGGCGACGGTCGGGGGTGGGTCGGCGTACGAGGATCACATTCGGAGTGGTGGGAAGGGAACAGTCGGACCGGGCATGGACTCCGCAGGGAGTGACTACTGGTAGGGGGAATGGACCGGTTGTATCGGTAACTGGTCGTAACGGGTCAAGAACTCAGGTGGTATTGGGTCCAGGGTTGTGGAGCTTGGGTGGGGTCCTCGTGGGTGGGGGCGAGGGTGCCCCAGGGGGCGAGGGCGTTGTCCCAGTCGGTAGCGAGGGCGGCGGTGACGTCGGGGACGGAGTCCGCCGATGGCACCGTGCCGGTTTGCCAGGCGGTGGCCATGGGGTGTGCCGGGGGTGCGGCGTTCCAGGCGGCCGTTTGCTGGGCGGGGATGGTGTATTCGCCTTCATGGATGTCGCCGGGGCCGCGGCGGTGGCGTCCCGCGTGGGTTTCCGTCGGGCCCGGATAGAACCGCCCCTGGGCGGAGAGCTGTTGGGCACGGGTAACCAGGCGGGTGAGGTCGAGCCCGAATTCTGCGGCGAGTTCCCGGAGGTCGACGCCGGTCTGCCAGCTGCCGATGAGGACCGCGTCCATGGCCGGGGACCAATTCTGGTCGGATGAGCCTGACACGGTGCCGTTGCCGGTGGCGGCGCCGCCTTCGCGGGTGGGGCCGTTGGTGCGGGGCGCGGCGGCGGGGTTGTGGTGGGAGTATTCGGCGGAGTTGTCGGGCGCCGGTGGGTTCTCTTCCGTTTCGCGGGGCGGCGCGGTGGGGGCGGCTGCGGCGAGCAATTCCTCAGCGACGGCCCGGGCGTCGTCCTTGCCCACCGTGCGGCGGGCGATACGCACTTCCCGCTCGTTCAGTCCGAAAAGTCCGGCCACGGCGCCGGTGCTGCCCACTGTGACCGCGAATGCCGCCAGAACTCGTGACCGGTCGGCCTGGGCCTCGTCAAGTCGGGCCTGCGCCTCCCGCACGCGTTCGTCTCCCAGGCAAAACGCCTCTGCCAGCACGGCGTTGCGGTCCCACAACTCTCTAGGATCCATACCCGTTCAACGCATCTTGGGCAGAGGTGTCCCGACCTGCCGTAGCAAAGCACCCCAAAGCACCCATCGAACCACCAGATGAAAATCACTCTGGGTGCGCCCGGGCGGGGAGCCGTGAGAGCCACCGGATGGCGTAATGCCTGGCCACGCGGTCGGGTTCGCGCGCAGCGTGGATTGTCAGTGGCTTGGCCTAATGTCGTGATCAGTGAGATTTTCATCGCGGGCGACGCGGCCGCGTGGTGCGTCGTTCCTTGCCGTGTGTGGCTCTGTGCGGTGCGTGGCTCCGTGCGGTGCGTTGCTCCGTGCGGTGCGTTGCTCCGTGCGGTGCGTTGCTCGTGGTGATCGGGTTCAGGGGGAGACATGAGGAATCGTTGTTCGGTGAGGTGCTCGCGGGCAGTGGGGGTATTGCTCGCGAGGCTGGCTCTCGGCGTGTGGGGCGGGCGCGGTGGCCGCCTGGTGAAGTTCCGTGAGCGTGGCCAGGCGGTGCGGGGGCCGCTGGACGTGGCCATACGCTTCTTTGGGGTCAACTAGCCGGTCGTGGTTCCGGCGTTGCCTGCCTCGCGTGCGGCAGCGGTTCGTCGAGGTGGGGCAGCCCGATCGGGTTGGGGAAGGGCAGGACGTCGGCGGCGAGGACGCGGCGGACGACGGCGTCCAGGGCGTGCAGCAGCGCTTCGGTCTCCGTTTCGGGCAGGGCGTGCAGCATGCGGCCGGCCAGCCGGTCGGTGGCGTTCTCGATGCGTTCGCGTTCCCGCAGGCCGTGTTCGGTGGCGTTGCCGTCTGCGTCGACGAGGTGTCGGGAGCGCAGTCGGTCCGTGGCGGCCGCCCATTCCTCCTCGCTCCAGCCGCGGTCCTCCCGGATGGTGTCCTTGGGGACGCGGCCGGAGGCGGCGGCCAGGACGACGGCTTCGCAGCCGTCGAGTCCCTCGTCGGCGAGTACGGCGAGATGCGCATCGCCGCGGAACTCGCGCAGGGCGGTGACCAGTTGCCAGAGCCGTTCGACGGGGTCGGCGTGGTCGCAGAGTGCGCGATTGGCGGCGAAGAGGGGGCGTGCGGTGGCCGGTGCCTGGTCGACGAGGGTCTGGAGCGGAGGCAGGAGGTCCGTGGTGCGGTGTTCCAGCTCGGGGTCGATCCTGCGCAGGGCCTGGGCGGCGCGGCTGCCGCGTTCGTCGAGGATGTGCGCCGGGCCGGCCAGGCTCCAGGCGGCGGGCAGGGCCCGGGCCACCATGCCGGGGGCGAAGACACCCAGTACGGCCGTGGCGGCAGCGGGTTCCACGGCACCCAGCGGGGCGGTGCGGGAGGCGAAATAGCCCATCCAGAAGCCCTTGAGGCCGAGATCCTTGCCCAGGGCACGGCACTTCTCGTCGAAATAGCAGACCGCGTGCAGCGGCTCGGTCATCAGCCAAAGCGATCGCGCGTGCAGCTCCATGCCTCGCACGCTACCGCCGCAGGGGATTCGGCGCAGCGTTTCGACGGTGGGCTTCCGTCGGGGGGAGGGATATGCCGCAGCAGATCTCCGGCGCCCGTCGCCCTTCTCTGTTCGCACCGTAGGCCCTTTGGCCCTTCCCTCTCCGCACGGAGGCGGCTCCGTGCGGAGTCGAGGAGTCCAGCAGGGAGTTTCGGTCATTGTCCTGACAAGCATCTGCGGCTGCTGCGGCGGGACGAGTGAGGGGCGCAGTCCCTGCCACCGGAGGACGACGATGCGAGCCGGGCGGCGTTTCTCGCGCTGATGCGGGCCGAGAGTGAGGGCGTCTGTCGCTTCGAGCGTCTGTCGCTTCGAGCGGCTTGAGGGCAACGTTGGGTACGTCGGTGTCGGGCGGCTCGCGGATGCCGGGGAAGGCGCCCGGGCGATCGGTGCGGCCATGGAACTGGTCGCGCTCACTCGGGCGCTCACCGCCCGCGCTGGTTGCGGACCTGCGTGCGTGCCGGGGGGCTCGATCGGCGGGTGCCGCGATGGGGGTGCAGCTACTTCTTCTCGGGCCGTGAGGAGGTGGCGTACACGCTGCAGACCCTCGGGCGGGCGGGGGTGGTGGTCGTCGTCGGGTGGCGCTCGGCGGGCCTCGGACGGCGGTGGCGGTCGTCGTCGGGTGGTCGGGTGGCGCTGGAGCGAGCCTTGGACGGCGGTGGCGGTCCCGGGGTCAGGGGGTGGGACCGCCGGCTGCGCCGAAGCCGGATTGCCAGGTCCACAGGTGGGTGCAGTTGGGGCACTGCAGATGGAGCTCGCTGCCCTTGTTGGAGAGGAGGTAGCGCCAGTGGGTGGTGCAGGTGCGGCCGTCGAGGCAGGTTCCGCAGTCCCGGTGGTCCTCACAGCGAGGGCAGGGGACCCAGGCCCGGCGGCCGATGTCGGCGGTGGGGTCGAGCGGCAGCATGCTCAGCCCTGCTCGGGGGCCGGCAGCACGTTGGCGGCGACCAGCATGTCGTAGGTGGCCTGCTGGTCGGCGTCCAGGCCCGAGTAGAGGAGCCGGTGGGCGGCGGCCTCGTCCTCCATCACCGTGAGGGGGTCCCAGGTGTCGCCCAGGGCCGCGACGACTTCGGCCCGCCGTCGGGCTTCGTGGGCGGTGAGGTCGAACTCGAAGATCTCGGACGGCTCGGTTATGTGGTCGTCCGTGGTGTTGCGGTCGTTCATGGTGCGCGTCCATACCACTTGCGGATGATTCGGACGTGTCTATCAAGTGGGGCGGCCCTGAGGAAGCGTCAGGGAGTGAGGTGGGGGGGTTATGGGGTGGTTTGGCGTGATATTTCGGGCTCGCGCTTCCGTGCCGCCGCGCCTTCACGTCTCCGTGCCTTCACACCTCCGCGCCTTCGCGCCTCCGTGCCTTCGCGCCTTCGCGCCTCCGTGCCTCTGGTCGGTCGGTGGGAGCGGGAAGGGTTTCGGTCGGGGCGTCGAGGGTGGGCCGCCGTGGGTGTCGGCGATGGGGGCCTGCGGGGGCCAGGGGCAATGCGGGGGGGGCGAGGGCCGCTCGGGAGCGGGTGCCGCTCGGGGACCGGGGGCCACTCAGGAGCGGGGGCGCTCGGGAGCGGGGGCGCTCGGGAGCGGGGGCCGCTCGGGGGCGGATGCAGGTCAGGGGGCAGGTGCAACTCGGGCCGTCGATAGGGGTGGGTTGGGTCACGGGGTGGCCGACGGGGGTGTCGGCAGGCGTCGTACGGCGACGGCTGCGGCGTCGTCGCCCAGCTTGCCGCGGGTATGCGCCAGCAGATCCGCTCGTAGCTGCCGTAGCAGCTGGTGCGGGCTGCAGCCGCTCCAGGCGCCGGCGCGCTCGGCGAGGGGATAGAAGGCGCCCTGGGCGTCGCGGGCCTCGGTCACGCCGTCCGTGTAGAGGAGCAGGAGGTCGCCCGGCTCGAACGGGAAGGTCTCGACCTCGTAGGCGGGGGCACCGGGCAGGCCGCCGAGACCGATGGGCAGCGCCGGCCGTTCGGGGTGGAGGGTGCGGGCCGTCCCGTCGCGCAGGAGCAGGGCGGGGGGATGGCCGCAGGTGATGGCGCGGAGTACGGGCGCGCGGTCGGGGATGTCCAGGAGCGCGACGGTGGCGAAGGTCTCTTCGGGGTCGAGGGCGGTGGGGTCGGGACTGAGGCCCGGGTCGGGGGCGGGGCGGGAGTCGGGGCCAGGGCCGCGGTGAGAATCGGGAGGCAGGCGGCGAGGGGCGGGAGTAGGGCCGGGGTCGGAGCTGGAGCCCGGGTGGGAATCCGGGAGGGGGCGGCCTCGGGCGGGGTCGGGGGTGTCGGCGGGTGGGAAGTCGGGGATGGGCCTGACGGCTGGCTCCGGCACCGCAGTGGAGGCGGGCGTTGGGGCAGGGACAGGCGGAGGGGCAGGGGCGGCCTGTTCTCCGCCTCGCAGAGCGACCGCCGGCTCCGCCCCTTCGGGGCCGGGCGTCCGTGCCGCCCCTTGTGACCCGGCCGCCCGCACCGCCCCCTCGGGACCGGTTGCGCGCTCCACCCCCTCGGGACCGACTGCCCGCACCACCCCGGGACCAGTTGCCTGCTCCACCCCCTCGGGACCGACCGCCCGCACCACCCCGGGACCGGTTGCTTGCCTCACCCCCTCGGTACCGACCGCCCGTACCTGCCCCGGAGGGCCAGCCACCCGCTCCTCCCCTTCGGGGCCGGACGTCCGTGCCGCGCCCTCAGGGGTGACCGGCCGTGCCGCCCCCTGGGAGCCGGCCGTCCGTTCCGCTCCTTGGGGGCCGGATGTCGGGAGGGTGGACCACTGGCTGCTGTCCCAGCGGACGGCTCCGTCGAGGTGGCGGGCGAGGTGAGGCAGGGTGGCCTGGCGGTGGGCGGCTGCGCGGAAGGCGCCGAGGAGGAGGGCGGCATGGCCGTACGCGGGCAGGCCCTTGCCGCGGACGTCGCCGATGATCAGCCGGGTGCTCGTGAGGGTGCGTGCCGCGGCGAAGAGGTCGCCGCCCATTTCCGCCTCCTCCTCGGCCGGCAGATACAGCGAGGCGATCTCCAGTGGTCCGCTGCGTTCGGGCAACGGGCGCAACAGGACCTGCTGGGCCACCGCGGCGACCGAGCGGCTCTTGATCAGGCGGCGCTCATCGCGGCCCCGGATGACGGTGAACAGGACGACCAGCGCGGAGACCACCACCAACGCGGCGATCTGCGCCTCAAGGTTCTCCGTGGCGAGGGTGTGGCGCGCCACGCCGATGAACACCTGGGCGGCGACAGCCAGCGCCCCGATCGCGACGGTCAGCCGGGGGCCGGCGAAGGCCGCGGTGATCGCGGGGGCCGCGACCAGGAGCGGCCCTAGGTGGATGTGGGGCGGCGAGAGGACGTCGATCGTGCAGACGGCCACGATGAGGCCGATCGGGAGCAGCACCAGCAGATGACGCAGGTCCCGTCGTCCCCGGAGAGGCGTCAGCCGTCGAGAGGGCATGCCTCATGTTTGCACTGACGGGAGAGAAATGTCCGGTTGTACCTGGTTGGGCGTTATGGAGCTATGGCGTTTTGGGGTTATTCCTCATTCGGGGGCGACTTTGCGCCTCATGGGAGCTGCGGGAACTGCGGGAGCCGTGGGAGCCGTGGGGGCTGTGGGGGCTGTGGGTGCTGAGGGAGTTGCGGGAGCCGTGGGAGCCCTGGGAGCCGGTGAGTGCGTGGGTGGGCTTGGGGGTGGGCGGGCTCAGCTTGTGTGGTGGGCCGCTTCCTGGCGCAGGGCCGCGAGGAGGAGGTCGAGGGTGGGTTCGACGGCGGAGCCGGTCATGAGGGGGAGGTGTTCGCGTACGCGGTGCAGGCTGGGGAAGTCATCGGCGGGCAGGGTGCCGTAGGCGGAGTGCCAGGCGTAATCGTCCGCCGCGCGCTGGGCGGGGGCCAGCAGCAATGCGCCGGCATCCAGGGCGGCGTGGGCGAGGACGGTGTCGACGAGGGCGTGGTAGTGCCGCACCGCGGTCGCCTCGTCGAAGCCGGCCTGGAGCAGCAGGCCGATGCCGGTGTCGACGGCCCGTTGCTCATGCGGCCGCCCGGTGACGCGGAGGGTGCTGAAGACGGCGATCTGCGGATGGCGCAGGGCGGAGCGGTAGGCGCGCAGGCCGAAGTCGCGCAGGTCGGCGGCCCAGTCCCCGCTGGGCGCGAACCCCGCCATGGATTCGCCGATGAGTCGGTCGGCCAGGGCGAGCAGCAGATCCTCGGTGTTGCGGAAGTAGCGGTAGACGGCGGAGGGGTCCGCGCCGAGCGCGGCGCCCAGTTTGCGTACCGTGAACGCCTGCGCACCGTGCGCGTCGATCAGCCGGCACGCGGTGTCGACGATGAGGTCGGCCGACAGCACCACGCCTGAGCTGGTCGGACGGCGCCGTTTGCGCTCGGTCGGGACGCGGACGCGTTCGCTTTCTGGCACGCCGAACCTCTTTCCTGTACTCCTCCGTTGCCGGGCCCGTCTCGGCCCGCCACCGCCCGATGCCTGCCCTGGGCGGGGCTTCCCAACCGTTGTTGCCGCTCTGTCCCTGCTTGCGGTTCCGTTCCGTTCCCCGGTCCGGTCCCGTCCGGTCAGGTCAGGTCAGGTCCGATCCGGTCCGGTCCGGTCCCGCCCTTGTCGTGCCCGGCAGTTGGGGCTCGCTCCTGCCGCGGCCAGGGGCGACCCGGGGCGTTCCGGGGCGACCCGGGCTCAGTTAATCACCCGCCTTCCAATCACCCGCTTTCACATGTCTCCCCGCAGGTTACGTCAACACCGTTGACACAAGCTTGTCGGGCCTGTTTCATCGGCGGACATCAGCGCCCGCCTGCCCGGCCAGCCACCGGCCACCCGCACCGGACCGAGCCGCCTCGTCACCGCCTCGTCACCCGCTCATGGCCGCCTCATAGCTCCCTGGCGGCTCAGCCCTCTCCCCTCCCCCAGGTCCGCCCCGCCCCGCCTCTCCCCCTCCCCCTCCCCTCGCTCTCTCCCCCTCCCTGCAAGGAGTCGATGCCATGGCCTCCGTAACGCCTCAGGAACCCGAGAACCGCGTGGGTATGCGCCGCGCGCTAGGGGTGAAGGACGGCGTGGCGATCGCCGCGTCGAGTACCGCGGCCACCACCAGCATCGGCATCGGGATGGGCTCGTTGGCCGCGTACGCCGGGCGGCAGACGCCCGCGCTGTTGCTGCTGGCGTGTCTGCCCATCCTCGGCATCGCGCTCTCGTACGCCCGGCTCAACCGCACCGAGCCGAACTGCGGCAGCGGCTACACCTGGGTCGGCCGGTCGATCGGTCCCTGGCCCGGGTTCCTCACCGGGTGGGTGGTGCTGGTCGGCAACGTGGTCTTCATGGCGTACACGGGCGCGGTGACCGGGTCCGTGGTGCTGCAGTTCC
Source organism: Streptomyces sp. NPDC021749 (assembly GCF_040640655.1). Classification (NCBI taxonomy): domain Bacteria; kingdom Bacillati; phylum Actinomycetota; class Actinomycetes; order Kitasatosporales; family Streptomycetaceae; genus Streptomyces; species Streptomyces sp. NPDC021749. Next base: position 33,869 of record NZ_JBFACE010000046.1, read on the forward strand.
TCAACAAGCTGGGCTGGCACAGTGTGTGGGGGCTGCGGCTGGATCCGGGTTCGACCGGCATCAGTACCGCCGTGGGGCTCGTCGCACTGGTCGTCGTCACCGTCACCGCCGTCACGGGCGTGCGTGCGGCGACCCGGCTGCAGATGTGGCTGCTGATCTTCGAGTACGCGGTGCTGCTGGTCTTCTGCGGCTACGCATTGATCGTCGGCGACCAGCCGTTCTCGCTCTCCTGGCTGAACCCGTTCGACATCGGCTCGCCCCAGGCGCTGGCGCAGGGAATGGTGCTCGCGGTGTTCATCTACTGGGGCTGGGATGCGGCGTTCAGTGTCAACGAGGAGACCCGCAGCGCCTCGGACGCGGCCCGTGGCGGGATGATCGCGCTGGTGGTGATGGCGGGTCTGTTCCTCGTCGGGGCGGTCGCCTTCCAGCGGGTGATGAGCACCGGCGAACTCGTGCGCAACGGACCGCAGGCGCTCACCTTCCTCGGCGGCAAACTGGCGCCGGAGCCCTGGGCCTCGCTGCCGTTGGCCGCGCTGATGTGTTCCGCCTTCGCCTCGCTCCAGTCGAGCGTCATCCCCACCGCCCGCGGTGCGCTGGCGATGGCGCGCGACCGGACGCTCGGCCCGGTGTGGCAGCGGGTGCACCCGCGCTACGGCTCGCCGGCCGTCGGCACGCTGCTCATCATGGCGATCGCCGCGCTGATCGCCGTCCTCGCCGTCGGTATCCCGCAGCTCAACGACATGATCCTCACCGCGGTGAACTCGATCGGTCTCACGGTGGCCCTCTACTACGGGCTCACCGCGCTCGCCTGCGCGGTGCGCTTCCGCGAGAGCCTGCGCGGCGGTGTGGTCCGTGCGCTGCGGGACGTGGTCGTGCCCGCGGCGAGCGCGCTGGTGCTGTTCGGGCTCGGCGGCTACCTCGTCTGGGACTACGCGACGATGAGCGACCACTTCGCGATGAGCCCGGACAACGGCTGGTTCATGCTGACGCTGCCGGCCGTCTTCATCCTGCTGGGGCTGGCGGCCGCGGCCTGGGCCAAGTGGGTGCGGCGCGCCCCGTACTTCCGTACCGGGCGGGGCACCGACGCGGATGCGCTGACGTTGCCGATGGACGGGGGCGAAGGCGGGGCGGTCACCTTGGCCTCGCCGCCTCACCCCTTGCCCTCGCCTTCGGACGGCTGACGACCGCAGCGACGGCTCGACGCCTCCACGACTCACGACTCCACGAGTCAACGGCTCGACGCCTCCACGACTCAACGGCTCGACGGCCGGCAACCCACCACCGACAACGAGCAACCGGCAACCCGCAACCCGCAACCCGCAACCATCGACAATCAGCACGACGCACACCACCCACACCCCTGGAGCAACCGCACGATGACCCCCCGCAGTTCAGCCACCACCTCCCTCCCCACCTCCGCCTCCCCCTCCACCAATCCCTCCGTCTCCACCCCTTCCTCCGCCACCTCCCCCGCCGACCTCGTCTTCCTCTCCGGCCCCGTGCACACCGTCGATGCCGCGCGCAGCCGGGCCGGTGCGGTGGCCGTGCGTGGGGAGCGGATCGTCGCCGTCGGGCACGACGCGGACGTACGGGAGTTGATCGGGCCGGGGACGGAGGTGGTCGACCTGCGCGGCAAGCTGCTGATCCCCGGGTTTCAGGACGCGCATGTCCATCCGGTGGGCGGTGGAATGGAGTTGGCGCAGTGCGATCTGAGCGCCGCGGACACCGCGGACGCGTACCGGGAGCTGATCGGCTCGTACGCGGCCGCGCATCCGGGGGCGCCGTGGGTCACCGGGGGCGGCTGGTCCCTGGAGGCGTTCCCGGGTGGGATGCCCACCCGCCAGTTCCTGGACGCCCTCGTAGCGGACCGGCCGGTGTTCCTCGTCAACCGCGATCACCACGGCGGCTGGGCCAACTCCTGTGCCCTGGAACGTGCTGGGATCACCGCCCGTACGCCGGACCCGTCCGACGGCCGTATCGAGCGGGAGGCCGACGGCCATCCGTCCGGCATGCTGCAGGAGGGGGCCATGCGGCTGGTGGCCGACCTGATTCCGGAGCCGACGCTCGCCGAGCGGACCGCCGGGCTGCTGCGGGCGCAGCGTCTGCTGCACAGTTACGGCGTGACCGCCTGGCAGGACGCGATGCTGGGCCGCAGCCCCGGCATCGTCGATGCGGTCCCGGCGTATGCGGCCGTCCGGAGCGAGGGGCGGCTGACCGCGCGGGTGACCGGGGCGCTGTGGTGGGACCGGGCCCGCGGTGCGGAGCAGATTCCTGAACTGGTCGCCAAGCGTGAGGAGTTGACGGGCGGGCGGCTGCGGGCGACGAGTGTGAAGATCATGCAGGACGGGATCGCCGAGAACCATACGGCGGCCATGCTCAGCCCCTACCTCACCGCCTGCGGCTGTGCCTCCGACAACAGCGGGATCTCCTTCATCGAACCCGAGGAGCTGCGGAGGTACGTCACGCTGCTGGACGCGGAAGGGTTCCAGGTGCATTTCCACGCCCTGGGCGACCGCGCCGTACGTGAGGCGCTCGATGCGGTCGAGGCGGCCCGGCGGGCGAACGGCTGGCGTGACACCCGGCCGCATCTCGCGCATCTCCAGGTCGTCCACCCCGATGACGTGCCGCGCTTCCGCCGGCTCGGGGCGACCGCGAACATCCAGGCGCTGTGGGCGGCTCATGAGCCGCAGATGGACGAGCTGACGATTCCCTTCCTGGGGGCCGAACGGGCGGCGTGGCAGTACCCGTTCGGTGATCTGCTGCGGGCCGGGGCCACGCTCGCGGCGGGCAGTGACTGGCCGGTCAGCTCTCCCGATCCGCTCGCCGCGCTGCATGTCGCGGTCAACCGCCGCCTTGCGGAGGCGTCGGCCTCGGTGCCGGTCTTCCTGCCCGAGCAGCGGCTCGATCTCGGGTCGGCGCTGGCCGCCTACACGGCCGGGAGTGCGTACGCCAACCACCTCGACGAGACCGGCAGCATCCAGCCGGGCAAGCTGGCCGACCTGGTCGTCCTGGACCGCGATCCGTTCGACGGGCCGCCGGAGGAGATCGCCGCGACCCGGGTGCTGGAGACGTTCGTCGGGGGGCAGCGGGTGTACGCGGCCGATGACGCCTGAGACCCAGAGGGTTTCCTTCCCACCTCCGGCCCGGGTGTTCCGCCACCTCAACGCCCGTTTCCCGGGGGTGGTTCGGAAGGACGTGCGGATGGTTCCGGTGGGCCGGTCACCGGTCTGCTGAGGGAATCTGCTGAGGGAGTCTGCGGACGGGGAGGCACGGGTGGGCGTGCCGTGTCCCGGGAGGGGGACGGCATCGGCCCGGCCGGCGTGGTGGTGGGGGTGCGGTGGCTCGGGCAGGTGGTGGGTGGGCGCCGGTCGGGCGGCCGGCCGACCGGCGGGGGCAGCGGCCGGTGCACTCAACTCGCGCCCGGCGAGGCCCGGTTGCCGACCGGCCGCTCCCTTGACGCCTCCGTCTCTCAGGCTTTAACTCACACCGGAAGTGAAGCCCGGAGGCCGTTCAGGAACTGAACATGGCCGGCCCTCGGAGTCCTCAAAGAGAGGCGTATCCGTCATGCGCATGCTCCGAGTCGCGACCGTCTCCGCCCTCGTCGCCGCGCTCGCCGCGGCGGCCTCGGGGTGCGGTGGCGGGACGAGCCCAGGTGGCGGGGGCAGTAACGATTCCCCGACGACGCTGACGTACTGGGCGTCCAATCAGGGGCCGAACGTCGAGGCGGACAAGAAGATCCTGGGCCCGGAGCTGAAGAAGTTCGAGCGGCAGACGGGGATCAGGGTGAAGCTGGAGGTCATTCCCTGGCCCGACCTGCTGAACCGGATCCTGGCGGCCACCACGTCGGGCCAGGGCCCGGACGTGCTCAACATCGGCAATACGTGGTCGGCGTCGTTGCAGGCCACCGGCGCGCTGCTGCCGTGGGACGAGGGCGGTTTCGCGGCGATCGGCGGGCGGGACCGGTTCGCGGCGCCGGCGCTGGCCGCGACGGGTGCGGCGGGCAAGGACCCGGCCGCGGTGCCGCTGTATTCACTGACGTACGCGCTCTACTACAACAAGCGGATGTTCAAGGATGCCGGGATCAGCAAACCCCCGGCGACCTGGGACGAGTTGGTGGCGGCGGGCAAGAGGCTGTCGAAGGACGGCAGGTGGGGGCTGGGGGCCGAGGGCGGGCAGCTGGGCAACAACATCCACCAGGTGTTCGTGCTCGGCAAGCAGCACGGTGCGGACTTCTTCGACGCGGCCGGCAGGCCGGCGTTCACCTCCGACGGGGCGGTCGCGGCGGTCAAGCAGTACGTCGATTTCATGGCCGAGGACGGGATCATCGCGCCGGGGGACGCGGAGTACGGCCAGAACCAGTCGTTGCGGGACTTCGCGACCGGCCGGACCGCGATGGTGCTGTGGCAGGCCGCGGCGACGACCTTCGCGGCGGACGGGATGAAGCCGTCGGACTGGGGCGTCGTGCCGGTGCCGGTCCGGTCCGGCCGTCCGGGAGCCGGCCGGCAGACCAACTCGATGCTCGCCGGGATCAACGTCGCGGTCTTCAAGAACACCCACAACCTCAACGGCGCCCGCAGGTTCGTGAAGTTCCTGACGAGCGACGCCGAGCAGCGGCTGCTGAACACGAGGTACGGTTCGATACCGCCGGTCAAGGCCGCGCAGCGGGACCCGGCGTTCGGCCGGAAGGACACCAGGGTGTTGCGGGAGACGCTCACCAGGAGTGCCGCACCGCTGCCGCAGGTCCCCGATGAGGCGCAGTTCGAGACGTCGGTGGGCACCGCGGTCAAGGACCTGTTCGCGGACGCGGCGGCCGGGCATCCGGTGACCACCGCGTCGGTGCGGGCCCGGCTGGCCGAGGCCGAGCAGCAGATGGCGAAGTGAGCGGGCCCGCGGTGGTGCGTTTCGCGCGGCTGCGCCGTGCCGGCCTGCCGTATCTGCTGTTGCTGCCCGCGCTGGCCCTGGAGGTGCTGGTCCATCTCGTGCCGATGGTCACCGGCATCGTGATGAGCTTCCGGGAGCTGACCCCGTTCTTCCTCGGCGACTGGGGCGCGGCGCCCTGGAAGGGGGTGGGCAACTACCGGGTGGTGGTGGACGTGAACGCCCCGGTGGGCGCGGCGTTGCTGCACTCGTTCTGGGTGACGTGTGTGTTCAGTGTGCTGGCGGTCGGGCTGTGCTGGCTGCTCGGTACCGCGGCGGCGGTCTTTCTGCAGGAGAACTTCCGCGGGCGGGGTCTGTTGCGGACGGTGTTCCTCATCCCGTACGCGCTGCCGGCGTACGCCGCGGTGATCACCTGGACGTTCCTGTTCCAGCGGGACAGCGGGCTGGTCGATCACGTGCTGCACGACCAGCTGCACCTCACCGGTGGCCGGCCGTTCTGGCTGCTGGGTGACCACAGCTTCGTGGCCCTGCTGGTGGTGGCCGTGTGGAAGAGCTGGCCGTTCGCGTTCCTGGTGGTGATGGCCGCGCTGCAGAACATTCCGAAGGACCTTTACGAGGCGGCGGCGCTGGACGGGGCGGGGATGCTGCGGCAGTTGTGGCGGATCACGCTGCCGTCGCTGCGGCCGGTCAACCAGGTGCTGGTGCTGGTGCTGTTCCTGTGGACGTTCAACGACTTCAACACGCCGTATGTGCTGTTCGGGAAGGCCGCGCCGGAGGCCGCCGATCTGCTGTCCGTCCACATCTACCAGTCGTCGTTCGCCACCTGGAACTTCGGCGCCGGCTCGGCGATGTCGGTGCTGTTGCTGCTGTTCCTGCTGGTGGTGACGGCCGGCTATCTGCTGGTGACGTCCCGCGGAAGGAAGCACGCCGATGGCTGACACCGCTGCCCGTTCGCCCCGCCCGGCCGTCCGTGCGCCGGGCCCGCCGGTTCCCGGAAGCCCCCGGGCCCGCCGCGGGGTCTCGCCCACCGCGCCGCCGCGGTCGTTCCGCTGGGCGCGGCGGATCTTCCTGACCGCGCTGACCGGCTTCGTCCTGCTGCCGGTGTACGTCATGCTGAGCAGTTCGCTGAAGCCGCTGCGGGACGTGTCGGGCGCGTTCCGGTGGCTGCCGAGCGAGCTGACCGTCGAGCCGTATCTCGACATCTGGCGGACCGTGCCGCTGGCGCACTACTTCGCGAATTCGCTGATCGTGGCGGGGTCGGCGACGGTCTGTTCGGTGCCGGTCGCGGTGTTGGCGGCGTATGCGGTCAGCCGGTACCGGTTCCGCGGCCGGCGGGTGTTCACGGTGACGGTGCTGTCCACGCAGATGTTCCCCGGCATCCTCTTCCTGCTGCCGCTGTTCCTGCTCTACGTCAACATCGGGAACGCCACCGGTGTGGCGCTCTACGGTTCCCGGGGCGGGCTGGTCCTGACGTATCTGACGTTCTCGCTGCCGTTCTCGATCTGGATGCTGACCGGGTACTTCGCGTCGGTGCCGCGGGAGCTGGACGAGGCGGCGTACGTGGACGGTTGCGGGGCGCCGGGGGCGCTGTTCAAGGTGGTGGTGCCGGCGGCGCTGCCGGGGATCGTCGCGGTCGCGGTGTACGCGTTCATGACGGCCTGGGGCGAGGTGCTGTTCGCGTCGGTGATGACGAACGACACCACCCGCACGCTGTCGGTCGGGCTGCAGGGCTACGCGACGCAGAACGACGTGTACTGGAACCAGGTCATGGCCGCTTCATTGGTGGTGAGCGTGCCGGTGGTGGCGGGGTTCCTGCTGTTGCAGCGCTATCTGGTCGCCGGGCTGACCGCCGGGGCCGTCAAATGACCCGTGCCGGAAGGCCGTCCGTCGAGAGGAACACCGTGACCGAACGGATCGATTTCGCCGCTCTGCCGGACGACTTCGTCTGGGGCGTGGCCACGTCGGCGTATCAGGTCGAGGGGGCGGTCGACGAGGACGGCCGGGCGCCGTCCATCTGGGACACGTTCGCGCACACGCCGGGCCGGATCGCCGGCGGTGACACCGGGGATGTGGCCTGCGACCACTATCACCGCTGGCCCGAGGACATCGGCCTGATGCGCCGACTGGGCGTCGGTGCCTACCGGTTCTCGGTGTCGTGGCCGCGGATCGTGCCGCGGGGTGACGGCCGGGTCAATGCCGCGGGCCTGGACTTCTACGACCGGCTGGTGGACGGTCTGCTGGCGGCGGGCATCGCCCCGTCCGTCACCCTGTACCACTGGGACCTGCCGCAGGCCCTGCAGGACCGCGGGGGCTGGCCGGTGCGGGAGACCGCGGAGCGGTTGGCGGAGTACGCGTCGGCGGTGGCCGGCCGGCTGGGCGACCGGGTGCGTCACTGGGCCACCCTCAACGAGCCGCTGTGCTCGGCGTGGATCGGGCATCTCGAAGGCCGGATGGCGCCCGGGCTGACGGACCTCACGGCGGCGGTGCGGGCCTCGTACCATCTGCTGCTCGGGCACGGTCTGGCCGTGCAGGCGATCCGTGACCGGGCTCCGGGCGCCGAGGTGGGCCTCGTGAACAACCTCAGCACCGTCGCGCCCGCCACCGGGTCACCGGCCGATGTCGCGGCGGCGCGGCGGATGGACGGGCACACCAACCGCTGGTGGCTGGATCCGGTGCACGGCCGGGGCTTCCCGGCGGACATGCGGGAGGCGTACGGGGTCGAGCTGCCGGAGCGGCCCGGCGATCCGGAGGTCATCGCCCAGCCGCTGGACTGGCTGGGGCTGAACTACTACTTCCCGGCCGTGGTCGCCGCCGATCCGGCCGGCCCGCCCCCGTACGCCCGCCCGGTGCGCCGGCCGCACGTGCCCCGTACGGGGATGGGCTGGGAGATCGACGCGGGCGGCATCGAGGCGCTGCTGCTGCGGCTGACCAGGGAGTACGCGGCGCGGAGGATCTACGTCACGGAGAACGGTTCGGCGTATCCGGACGTGGTCCGGCCGGACGGGACGGTGCGGGATCCGGAGCGGACCGCTTACTTGCACGGTCATGTGGCGGCCTGCGCCCGGGCCGCCCGGCAGGGTGCGCCGCTCGCCGGGTACTTCGCCTGGTCCCTGATGGACAACTTCGAGTGGGCCTACGGCTACGACAAGCGGTTCGGCCTGTTCCACGTCGACCACGCGACCCAGGCCCGCACCCTGAAGGACAGCGGCCGGCACTACGCGGGGCTGATCCGCCGGCACGGTGCTACTCGATGACCAGCTCGACCGGGATGTTGCCGCGGGTGGCCTTGGAGTAGGGGCAGAACTCGTGGGTGGCCTCGACCAGCCGGCGCCCGGTCTCGCCCGCCAGGGCGTCCGGCAGCTCCACCCGCATCACGACGCCGAGGCCGAAGCCCTCGCCGTCCTTGCCGAGGGAGACCTCGGCGGTGACCGAGACGTCCTTGGTGTCGAGCTTCATGCGGCGGGCGACGTTGCTCATCGCGCTGGCGAAGCAGGCCGCGTAGCCGGCGGCGAAGAGCTGCTCCGGGTTGGTGCCGGCGCCGTTGCCGCCGAGCTGGGGCGGCAGGGCCAGGGCGAGGTCGATCGTGCCGTCGGAGCTGACGGCCCGGCCCTCGCGGCCGTTGGCGGTGGCGACGGCGGTGTACAGCGCGTCCATGAGGTGTCCCTTCACCTGGCGGGGCGGCCGCTTCCCGGCCGTCCGACGGGCTCCACTGTCCCAGAGATTTAAGTTGTGCGCAACTCGATTGTGCGCAATTTAAATGCCCGCCCGGCTAACCTGGAGCCATGACCACGCTTCCGCCGGACGCCGAACTGCTCCGCCTCGACCACCAGGTCTGCTTCTCCCTGCACGCCGCCTCGCGGGCGTTCGGCGGCGTCTACCGCGACGCCCTGAAGGACCTGGGCCTCACCTACCCCCAGTACCTGGTCATGCTGGTCCTGTGGGAGCACGGCGCACAGCCGGTCAAGGCCATCGGCGAACGGCTCCGGCTGGACTCCGGCACCCTCTCCCCCCTGCTCAAGCGCCTGGAGACGGCCGGCCTGGTGCACCGCGAGCGCAGCACCGAGGACGAGCGGTCGGTCACCATCCACCTGACCCCGGCGGGCGACGAGCTGCGCGAGGCGGCCCTGCCGGTCCCCCGCCGGATGCTGGCCGCCACCGGCCTGACCGTCGAGGAACTCCGCACGCTGCGGGGCCTGTTGGGGCGGGTGACCAGCGCCCTCGACGCGTCCTGAGAGGCCCGCGCAGCACGGCCGGCCGGACGGCGTTCCCGGCCTCCCGCCACCCCCATCACCCCATTGAGTTACCAAAGTTGGGGGCTCAACCGGACGAAGGCGTATAAAGAGTGGCCAAACCGCCGGGCCACCGGCGACACCCGCCCATGACACGGTGGGCGGCACGCCCACCAAGCGGAGGAACGCCACGTGAATGCGGCAGAAGTTGTCCACGCCCCGCCGGCCCAGGGATCTCCCCTCCAGCGATTTCCGGTCGCGGCGTGACGGCCCGCCGGCAGCCGTTCTCCGCGGCGGTGACGGGACTGGGCATGGTGACCGCGGCGGGCGCCACCGCGAAGGCCACCTGGCATGCGGTCACCCAGGACACCGGGCCCGCCGGGGTGCATCCGCACCCCGAACTGGCCGATCTGCCGTGTGACTTCCTGTACACCTCCGACCTGGACACCACCGAGCAGCTCGGGGTGGCGGCCCAGCGGCTGATGGACCGCTTCGCGCAGCTCGCGGTGGTCGCGGCCCGCGAGGCGATCGCGGACGCCGGCCTGGACCCGGAGACCTGGGACGGCTCCCGGGTCGCGGTGGTCATCGGCTCCGCGCACGGCGGCCTGTCCTTCTACGACCAGCAGCACCAGGCGATGGCCGAGCGCGGCGCCCGCCGGGTCTCCCCCAAGCTCGCCCCGCTGACCGTGGTCAACGGGGCGGCCAGCAGCGTCTGCATGGACCTCGGGGTGCGCGGCCCCAGCCTGGGCGTGGCGACGGCCTGCTCCTCCGGGACCGTCGCCCTGGGCACCGCGCACCAGCTGCTGCGCACCGGTGCCTGCGACATCGCCATCGCCGGCGGTGCCGAGTCACCGATCTCCCGGCTGCTGATCGCCAGCGCCTGCCGGATGAAGGCGGTCTCGACCCGGCGGGAGGACCCGGCCGCGGCCTGCCGGCCGTTCGACGCCGACCGGGACGGTTTCGTGGTCGGTGAGGGCGCCGGCCTGCTCGTACTGGAACGGCCGGAGCACGCCGCGGCCCGCCGGGCGCCGGTCCGGGCGCACGTCAGCGGCTACGGGGCCTCCAGCGACGCCTATGCCGCGGTCGCCCCGGACCCCGACGGCAAGGGCATCGAGCAGGCGCTGCGCACCGCGATGGCCGACGCGGGGGTGCAGCCCCGGGACGTCGGACACGTCAACGCGCACGGCACGTCGACGGTGGTCAACGACCTGATCGAGGCCACCATGCTGCGGCGGGTGATCGGCGACCACCCCCTGGTCACCTCCACGAAGGCGATGACCGGACACACGCTGGGCGCGGCCGGCGGCATCGAGGCCGCGCTCACCGTGCTCGCGCTGGAGGAGCAGCTGGTGCCGCCGACCGCGAACCTCGACGTGCCCGATCCGCAGCTGCCGCTGGAGATCGTGCGGCAGGAGCCGCGGCGGGCGTCCTTCGACTGTGCGGTCAAGACGTCACTCGGATTCGGCGGGCACAACGCCGCGCTGGTGCTGACCCGCTAGGCGGCGGCGATGCAGAAGGGGACGGTCCGGTCACTGTCGGTGGACGGGGTGGGTTTCGCCTACCGGCGGCTGCCCGCCCCGGCGCCGTCCACCGAGCCGGTCGTGGTGCTGGGTGGCGCGCTGCAGGGCATGTTCGGCTGGCCGCAGATGGAGGACCGGCTGGGTCCGGTGGCGGACGTGGTGACCGCCGACCTGCCCGGGATGGGCGGCGCCGATCCGCTGCCGCCGGGGCCGGCCCACGGTCTGCTGTGCGCCGCCCTGGAGCGGATCATCGACGACCTGGCCGTGCCGCGGATCAACCTCTTCGGCTTCTCCTACGGCGCGGGCCTGGCCTACGGGTGTGCCCGGCGGGTGCCCGGGCGGATCGCCCGGCTCGCCCTCGGCGGCGTACCGGCGCAGGTGACCGCCGGGCAGCTGGAACTGTGGCGGCGGGCCGCCGGCCACCTGGCGCGGGGTGACGCGGGCACCTTCGCGACGCTGGTCACCGAGGCCCTGATGTGCCTCGACGAGGACCGGTACGTCACCCGGCGGGCCCTGGCGCGGCGGTACGTCCGGCGCTCGATGCTGCACGCCGTGCGGCACTCGCCCCACGCGGCGGATGCGCTGGGCCGCGCGCTCACCGACCGCCCGGACTTCTCCGGTGTGCCGGCCGGGGTGCGCACGCTGGTCTTCAGCGGTGAGCACGACACCGTGACGTCGGCGGAGCGGCAGCGGGCCTTCGCGGCGCGGATTCCCGGCAGCCGCTTCCTGACCGTCCCCGACACGGATCACTGGGTGGTGCTCGAACGGGCCGATGATGTCGCGGAGTTGGTGTCCCGGTTCTTCACCGACGGACCCCTGGAGTGCTCCCCCGCGCTCGCCCCGGTGGCCCGCCCGGCGACGCCGCCGGCCCGTTCCGCCGCCCCGGACCAGCATTCCGCCGCGGTGGGATAGCCCCGCTCATGCGTGGTTCCGGTAGGTGAGCTCCGAATGTGCTCCGGATTCGTCTCCGGCAATACGGGAAAGCGCCCCTTCGCAGGGGGCGCTTTTTCCTGGGCGCAGGGGGTGCGGGCAGGGGCTGCGGGGCGTGAGCGGGGTAACTCCGGCGGGGGTGCCGAGCGGGGTGCGGGGGCGGCTCCGGGTGATGCCGGGCACGCGACGTACGTCACGTACGACCATTCCTAGTCGTTTCCCCCGGGGAAGTGACGCCTGGAATTCGGGGGAAATCAGGAACTGATATCGGACATATCTCCTCACGTCACGAAGAGAGGTAGTACAACACATCTTTGCCACCCTCCAGGGCGGGCGCTAACCATGTTCCCGGTAGCACCGAGAACGAGCCTGCGACCTCCGCCGGAGCGGCGAGCGCGGCACCGCCCCTCGGTCCTCACGCGCCAACCGAAGGCCGCCTCCCCCGCCACCAAGCTCTGGAAGAGGTCACATCCGCATGCCCCGCTTCACCCTGCCCCGCGCCGCCCGGAACGTCCGCATCACCCGCACGCACAAGGCTTCGGCGGCGCTGGTGGCCACCGCGAGCTGCGCCGCCGCGCTGGCGTTCACCGCCGCGCCGAGCGATGCCGCGACGCCCTCCGCGCACGCACCGGCCGCGGTCAAGCCGGTCAGCGCCAACGGAATGCCGCTGACCGCCAAGGACCGCGCCGACGACGGGAAGAAGGACCGGGTCGTGGCGTCGTCGGTCGCCGACGGCCTGAAGGTCACCGCCGTGGAGAAGCAGGGGCACGCGGCCAAGGCCGCCGCCAGCCGTTCCGTCGAGCGCAAGGCCATGGCCAAGGCGCCGAAGGCCGCCCCCAAGGCCAAGCCGAAGGCCGCTCCCAAGCGCTACGCGAACAACCTCGACGGCTGGATACGCGAGGCGCTCGACATCATGCACGCCAAGCACATCCCGGGCACCTACGAGGGCCTGCACCGCAACATCATGCGCGAGTCCAGCGGCAACCCCAACGCCGTCAACGACTGGGACATCAACGCCATCAACGGCATCCCGTCCAAGGGCCTGCTCCAGGTGATCCAGCCCACCTTCGACCGCTACCACGTCCCCGGCACGGCCAACAAGCTGACCGACCCGGTGGCCAACATCACCGCCGCCGCCAACTACGCGGCCGACCGCTACGGCTCGATCGACAACGTCAACTCGGCCTACTGAGCCGCCAGTAGCACCTCCACGGCAGTGGCCCTGCCCGCATCGCGCGGGTGGGGCCACCGGCGTTTTCCGGCATCCGGGCCGGCTCTCAGTAGCGGTCGTGCCGGGCCTGGCCACCGCCGAAGAGCGCGTCGAGCACATCGCCGGCGAAGCGAAGTCCCGCCGCTTCCCTGGGAGAGAGGTGGTGGTGGTCGTCGACGGGCGCCGCGGCCGCGGACCCCGCGGTGAGGACGCCGGTCACGAGAAGGCCGGTGACCACGACGGCGATACGACGGAACATGAGCACATCCCTACGGTGAGTGACGATGGTGTGCGTGTCACTGTCGGGGAGCCGGGGCCGCGCCGTCATGCGACAGTCCGGGGCGCTGCTGCGAACGGACCAGCGGCACCGCCGTATTGCCGTAGCGGGGGCGTCACCAACGGCCCAGCCCGCGCCGTGCCGCCCGGCACACCGCCCGTCCTTGCACGGCGGTCCGCGGCACGTGAATTGGCGCACAAATGCCGCTCTTTTGGGCTCAGCAGTAGTGCCCTGCACCACATTTATCGAATCCCGCTGGCCCACAACGGGCAGCCGGGCGGATGAATCGGCCGCGGCCGGTGCATGAAACGGTGCGGCCCGGCGGTAATTGCGGTGTGAGCCAGGCAACTTAAGCACCCCGATAACGCGGGCTTTCCGGCCCCTTCCAGGTGACCCGCGGCACGCGATGCACGTCACTTACGACCACGCCTAGTCGATGACCGTCGCCGCTTTTCCAGGTCAACGCGGTGCGAAACGCTTATTACTTCAGGGAGCCGGGTTTCTCACGAAGATGGGTAGTACAAAGCACCATTGCCTCGATTCCGGACCGTCGCTAAACATGGATTCCGACGCGCCGAGAGCGAGTCGCGGTGAACGCCCCAAGGCGAACGCGGCAATGACCTCAGGTGCGCAACGCGCCGCCGAAGAAGGCCGCTCCCCGATCCCGTACCTGGAAGAGGTCCCTCTGCATGCCCAGCTTCACCCTGCCCCGCGCTGTCCGTATGACCCGCATCACCCGTACCCACAAGGTCGCCGTGGCCGTTCTGGCCGCCGCGGGTGCCACCTCGGGTCTGGCGCTCACCTCCGCCCCGGACACCGCGCAGGCTGCGTCTGAGCACGCTCCGGCCGCGGTCAAGCCCGTCAGCGCCAACGGCCTGCCGGCCAAGAAGGCCGACGACGCCAAGACCGGCCGCCCGGTGACCGCCTCGGTCGCCGACCACATCAAGGTGACCGCCGTCGCCAAGCAGCACACCGCCCAGCAGGCCGCCAACCGCTCCGCCGAGCGCAAGGCCGTGAAGGACTACCCGAACAACCTCGACGGCTGGATCCGCGAGGCGCTCGACATCATGCACGCCAAGCACATCCCGGGTACCTACGAGGGCCTGCACCGCAACATCATGCGCGAGTCCAGCGGCAACCCCAACGCCGTCAACGACTGGGACATCAACGCCATCAACGGCATCCCGTCCAAGGGCCTGCTCCAGGTGATCCAGCCCACCTTCGACCGCTACCACGTCCCCGGCACGGCCAACAAGCTGACCGACCCGGTGGCCAACATCACCGCCGCCGCCAACTACGCGGCCGACCGCTACGGCTCGATCGACAACGTCAACTCGGCCTACTGAGCCGACGGACGAAGAGCCGTCGCCGGCGCACCGCCGGCCCCACCGGACCACCGGGTCACGGGAGCGACGGAGCACAAACGCGGGCCGACCGGCTCGCCATGAGGAGCAGCTTGCGAAGCGGCGGAATGGCGCGTTCGCCGCTGCGCGCGGAGCGGGCCCCGGCACAGCCGGGGCCCGCTGTGCTCCGTCCGGGGACCGGCCCGGACGGCCGGGGGGGGGGTGACCGCTCCTGCCCGCCGGACGGGTGACGGCTCCTGCCCGACGGGCACGGGTGACGGCTCCTGCCAGGCGGGCACGGGTGACCCCGCCTGCCCGCCGGACGGGTGAGATGGGGGGCCGGTCGGCGGACTGACGGCCTGTTGGGCCATAGAGTCAGGCAGTTCTGCGTATAAGTCTCTTATCGGCAGAAATCTGCTCAAATCCTGCCGTACCTGACTCAACTGAAGGCCTCGGAGGCATGCGATGCCCTTGCGCAGATCCGGTCCGGCCCGCCGTAAAGTCGCCACGGCCGGAACGCTCGTTTCTCTCCTCACCGTGCTCGCTCTGCCCCTCGCACTGCCCGGATCGGCCACGGCGACCGATGCCGCGAAGACACCCGCCCACCCCGACGCCGCGAAGACACCCGCCCACCCCGACGCGGACTGGATGGGTTCCACCATCGCGCTCCACGAGGGCGGCGACCGGGCCGGCGGCATCGAGCCTCGGGCGTCGTTCCACAGGAGGGGGGTGGCCGGGGTCGACGTCTCCAGCCACAACCGACACGTCAGCTGGTGGTCACTGCGCAGGTCAGGGGTGCGCTTCGCGTATGTCAAGGCCACCGAGGGGATCAACTACACCAACCCTTACTTCGCCCACCAGTACCGGGGCTCGTACCACGCCGGGATGATCCACGGCGCCTACCACTTCGCGCTCCCCGACCACTCCAGCGGCGCGACCCAGGCGCGGTACTTCGCCAACCACGGCGGCGACTGGTCCCGGGACGGCAGGACGCTGCCCGGTGCGCTCGACATGGAGTACAACCCCTACGGCTCGACCTGCTACGGCAAGAGCGCCAGGGGGATGGTCAACTGGATCCACGACTTCGTGCGCGCCTACCGGGAGGAGACCGGGCGCGACCCGGTCATCTACACGTCCACGAACTGGTGGAAGCGGTGCACCGGCAACTCCGGGAGGTTCGGCCGGAGCAATCCGCTGTGGATCCCGCGCTACGGCTCCTCCGTCGGCGCGCTGCCGGGCGGCTGGCAGTACCACAGCATCTGGCAGCACACCTCCTCCGGCCACCCGGTCGGTGACCGCAACCGCTTCAACGGCAGCTACAGCCGGCTGAAGGTCCTCGCGTACGGCGACGACGACTGACCGGCGGCCGCCGCGCCGCTCTCTTTCCGGCCGGTCCCCGGTGTCCCGTGATGCGGGCGCCGGGGACCGGCCGCACGTCGTCCGGCGCCTCACCGGGCACACCGGTTTCGACAACTCGATTCGAACAACGGGGAATTCCCGCGGGGCTACAACCTTTCCGCGCCGCTCCGGGTCCAACACTGCGAAATGACCACGCGACGCACCCATCCGACGGGGGTATTTCCCATGAAGCGTTCACGTGCCATCGCAGGATCCGTCGTACTCGCCGTGGCAGGGCTCGCCACGATGGCCACGGCGACCACCGCAACCGCCGCACCCACCGTTACCGCCGCGTACAACGGCGCCTGCGGCAGCGGCTACCGGGTGGTGAATTCCGTACCGGTCACCGGAAAGGGGACCGTGTACCTGACATGCAACGCGAAGACCGGAAAGAACTGTGCCGTGACCGTGCGGAACCGCACCGGAAAGCCGGTGTACGTCTACACGTATCTCACGGCGACCGACGGCAGTTCCGAATGGGTTTACGACAGCGGGCAATACACCTCCTACGCCGGACCGGTGTACCTCCCGGCGAA
Organism: Streptomyces sp. NPDC021749; assembly: GCF_040640655.1. Taxonomy (NCBI): domain Bacteria; kingdom Bacillati; phylum Actinomycetota; class Actinomycetes; order Kitasatosporales; family Streptomycetaceae; genus Streptomyces; species Streptomyces sp. NPDC021749. The sequence continues at coordinate 50,190 of NZ_JBFACE010000046.1, forward strand.
GGGCCGGTGCGTGGACTGGGGCGGCGCGATCGAAACGGTGAGCGTGAGCGTTTCGGGCTCCAACTGCGGCCGGATGGCGCACGGCACGGTCACCCACCACTGACCGCCCGGCGCCCGACGGCGGTCCCCGGCAGCCCATCCGGGGACCGCCGTCAGCGCATGCCCAGCGCCCGCAGCGCCGAGCGCGCCGCGTTGTGGCCGCACATCCCGTGGGCGCCGGCGCCCGGCGGGGTCGCCGCCGAGCACAGGTACACCCCGGGCACACCGGTGGCGTACGGGTCGAGCGCGATCCGCGGACGCATCGTCAGGTTCAGCGGGGTGTTGGCGCCGCCGATGATGTCACCGCCCACGAAGTTGGCGTTGCCGCGCTCCAGTTCGGCGGTCGAGGTGGCGGTGAGGCCGACGATCCGCTCCCGGGTGCCGGGGGCGAACCGCTCGAACTGCGCCAGCATCGCGTCGGTGGCGTCCCCACGGTAGCCGTGCGGCACATGGGCGTACGCGGAGACCGGGTGGAGGTCGCCGGCGGAGCGGCCGGGATCGGCGAGGTACTGCTGGGAGACCAGGAGGAACGGGCGCTCGGGCATCCGGCCGCGGTGGACCTGCCGCTCGGCGTCCGCGATCTGCGCGAAGCTGCCGCCGAGGTGGACGGTGCCGGCCCGCCGGCAGGCGTCGGCGCGCCAGGGCACCCCGCCCTCGACCGCCAGGTCGAGCTTGAAGGCGGCGGGGCCGTGCCGGTAGCGGGTGTAGGCGCGGCGTACCCGGGGCGGCAGCCGGTCGCCGATCACGGCGGCCGCGGCGGCCGGTGCCAGATCGAGCAACACCGTTGCAGCGGGCGGAAGTTGGCCGAGGGAGCGGATGGTCGCACCGGTCTCGATCCGGCCGCCGGCGGCGGTGAGGAGTCCGGCGAGGGCGCGGGCGATGGCCGCCGAGCCGCCCTTCGCGACCGGCCAGCCGAAGCGGTGGCCGGCCGCGATGATCATGAGTCCGACGGATGCGGCGGCGGGCCCGCTCAGCGGCCCGAAGAGGTGGGCCGCCACCCCGCCGTAGAGGCCGCGGGCCTCCTGAGTGCGGAAGCGGCCGGCGAGCGCGGTGGCGGGCTGCAGGGCGCGCAGGCCGAAACGGGCGAGCCGGACCGGATGCCGGGGGACCCTGAGAAGGGGTTTCATGACGGCGTCGGTGAGCACCTCGGCATCGGCGGCCGGCGGTCCGAACAGCCGCCGCCACGCCGGACCGTCGGCGCCCAGCCCGTCCGCCGTCCGCGCCAGGGACCGGTACAGCGCCCCCGCGCCTCCGGAGTCGACCGGATGGGCGAGGTCGATCTCCGGCCAGCACCACTCCAGTCCGTGTGCCGCGACGTCCAGCGTGCGCAGATACGGCGAGCCTGCGCCCATCACATGCGTCGAGGAGCAGTGGTCGAACAGCAGGCCGGGGGCGAACAGCTCACCGCTGCGGACGCCGCCGCCGATCTCGTCGGCCGCCTCGAAGACCGTCACCTTCAGTCCGGCCTGCGCCAGCGTGACCGCCGCGGCCAGCCCGTTCGGTCCGGCGCCCACCACGACCGCCGCGTCACGTTCCCGTCCCACCCGTTTCGTCATCCCGCCAGCATGGCAAGGCGCGGGCCGGCCGGGTGCGCAACCGACGCGTGGCGGTGCGGAGTTCACTCCGGGCGGACGGCGGCCGCGGCGTCGGTGGCGGCCTCGGCCTCGGCGGCGGCCGCGATGTTGCGGGCCATACCGCCGAACACCACGGCGTGGAAGGGGGCGACGCACCACCAGTACGCATGGCCGGTCAGTCCGTGCGGATGGAACAGCGCCCGCTGGGTGTAGCACGTGCGGCCCTCGGCGTCGCGGGCGACCGTCATCTCCAGCCAGGCGAGGCCGGGGAGCCGCATCTCGGCGCGCAGCCGCAGCAGGCGCCCGGGCTCGACCGCCTCGACGCGCCAGAAGTCGAGCGAGTCACCGACCCGGAGGCGGGCGGCGTCCCGTCTGCCGCGGCGCAGCCCCACTCCGCCGGCCAGCCGGTCCAGCCAGCCGCGCACCGCCCAGGCCAGCGGGAACGAGTACCAGCCGTGTTCTCCGCCGATGCCCTCCACGACCCGCCAGAGCGTCTCCGGCGGGGCGTTCACGGTGATCTCCCGCCGGTCGGTGTAGAGGCTGCCGCCGGCCCAGTCGGGGTCGGTGGGCAGCGGGTCGCTGGGCGTGCCCGGTACGGCGGCGCCGGACCAGCGGGTGGCGACCCGGGCGTCCCGCACCCGGCGCAGCGCCAGGTCGACCGCGTCGTCGAAGGGCAGCGGGTGGCCCGGCGGGTCCGGGTCGGGGACGTAGCGGGCGATGTCGTGTTCGTGGCAGACGACCTCGTGGCGCAGTGACTCGGCCAGGGGGCGGGCGATGCCCGGCGGGACGGGGGTGACCAGGCCGATCCAGAGGCTGGACAGGCGGGGGGTGAGCACCGGGACGGGCAGGATGAGCCGTTCCGGCAGGCCGGCCGCCCGGGCGTAGCGCTGCATCATGTCGCGGTAGGTGAGGATGTCCGGGCCGCCGATGTCGAAGGTCCGGCTGACGTCGGCGGGGAGCCGGGCGCAGCCGACGAGATAGCGCAGCACGTCGCGGACGGCGATCGGCTGGATACGAGTGCGCACCCAGCTCGGCGTGATCATCAGCGGCAGCCGTTCGGTGAGGTAGCGCAGCATCTCGAAGGAGGCGGAGCCGGAGCCGATGATGACCGCGGCGCGCAGTACGGCGGTGGGGACGCCGGAGGCCAGCAGGATGTCGCCGACCTCGGCCCGGGAGCGCAGGTGGGGTGAGAGGTCCCGGTCGGGGATGCCGCGCGGGGTGAGCCCGCCGAGGTAGACGATGCGCCGCACGCCGGCGGCGCGGGCCTCCTCGGCGAAGATCCGCGCGGCCCGCCGGTCGGTCTCCTCGAACCGCGGGCCGGTGCCGAGGGCGTGCACCAGGTAGTAGGCGACGTCGACGCCGGCCAGCGCGCGGCGCATCGAGCCGGCGTCGGTGACGTCGCCGCGGACGATCTCCGCCTCCCCGGCCCAGGGGTGGTCCCGCAGCTTCTCGGGCGTCCTGGCCAGGGCCCGGACGGCGTATCCGGCGGCGAGCAGCTCGGGCACCAGGCGGCCGCCGAGGTAGCCGGTGGCGCCGGTGACCAGGGCGCGCGGTGCTGCGGGGTCGCCCGTGTCGCCCATGGGCGGGCCTCCTGCGCTCGTGGGGAATGTGCCGGGCCTGCCCGTCAAGTGTCGCAGCGGTCCCCGGCCGGGGCGCGGCGGGCGGTGGTCAGGGCGTGGGGCCGGGACGGCGGGCGGAGGAGTTCCAGCCGGCTAAGGGAGCGGGGGCGGGCGGTGTGGGCGGGCTGCCAGCCGTGGCGGGCGGCGAGGTCGAGGGCGCCGCGGACGCCGATGCCGCGGTAGTGGTGGAAGCGGAGCAGGGCGTGGGTGGCGGTGGGCTTCTTGGCGGCGAGGATCTTCTCGACCCGGGCGTGGTGGAAGCCGGGGTCACGCTCGTGCCGTATGCGCCCCGCACCCCGGCCCGCCGGTCGACGGCCCTGGCAAAGCGTCTCTGTCCGCTTCCGAAGTCGGCTGCACGGATGACCGGAGTCCCCTGCACGTGCCGGGCTCCGTCTTTCACCAGGGCCACGGGCGTGATGTTCAGGTAGCGGCGTCCATCGCATCGGCCTCGGCGAGGACCCGGTAGACGCTGGCAACTGAGGGGTGCTCGCCCTTGTTCTTACCGGACGGGATGACGAGCTTGCGGGCGATCTGGGGGACGGGGACGCCGCTGGCCCGCAGGGTGCGGGCGTAGGCGATCATGTCGTCGTCAAAGACCTTGGGGCGTCCGCCGTGCCGGCCGCGTTCGCGGGCGGAGGCTTGGCCTTCGAGGGACTTCTCCCGGATGTACTCGCGTTCGGACTCGGCCATGCCGGCGAAGAAGGCGAACAGGGCGGCGCCGTGTCCGGAGGGGTCGTAGACGCCGTGGAGCGGGCCGGTGAGAAGTTCGAGCTCGATGTCGTCACGCCGCAGGTCCTCGGCGATGGTCAGCAGCTCGGCGGTGCCGCGGCCGAGCCGCTTCATCTCGTGGAGGGTGAGGATCACCCGCTGGTGCGGGACGGCCTGCTTGATGGTGCGGGCGAACTCCATCGCCTTGGTGAACTCCGGGCGGACCTTGATCCGGGTGCTGATCTTCTCGGAGAAGATCGGGTCACACCCGGCCTCTTGAAGCGCATCGAGCTGGCTTTGGAGTTCCTGCGGGGCGGTCGAGCAGCGGGCATAGCCGATCCGGGTCGGCTTCGTGGCGGCCTGCGGCGCGGCGGCGTCGATCGCCGGACACATCTCCCACGCGCGGCCGGGGCCGCGTCCGGCGGGGGTGCGGACTTCGAGTTCCGCGCGGAGTTGGGGGACGAGCATGAAACGCGGGGTGTGGTACTTCGGGGCGACTTTGCCGCCGCGGGTTCGGCAGGTGCTTCCGGCGGGGGCGGAACAGGTCGGGCAGTCGAACCGTTCGACGACGGCGGCCGGGTCGGCGAGCTCTGACATGTCTCACGCCGACGCGCGGCCAAGGTGTGGTCGGCCACGATCCGCCGGACAGGGGTGCGCCCCCGGCCGTGGCCGGGGGCGCACTGAGGGGCCCTACGCCCCGCCTTCGGCGGTCCAGATCCGGCTGCGCAAATCCCTTCCGCGCAGCACCTGCACCCGCCACGGCTCGATGCGCAGCACGTGGTACTCCGGGTCCGTCGGTCCGCCGCGCCAGTAGCCGCGGGGGTCGTAGCCGACCCCGGGTGGGCTGCCCTTGCGGTAGAGCTCCCACGCGTGGCGTTTGGTGGGCTCGTCCTCGACCCATCTGGAGACGCTGTCGATGAACACGGCGTTCTGCCGTGGATTCCAGTAGGAATAGGTGGTGTGCGGATTGTTCGCCAGGTGTGCCGACTTCACCGGTGTCTTGTAGGCGGCGAGCCAGCCGACGGGGCGGCCGTCGATGACCTCCCAGATGGGCAGGAGTATGCGCGCCCGGGGGCGGCCCTTCTTGTCGACGGTGATCATGGTCGCGTATGCGATGTCGCTGATGTATTGGAAGAACTCGCTCTCCACGTCGGAGAAGGAGTGCACTGTCAGCGCCATGACGCCACCTCCGTCTCTGCGGGGCTCATCGCGCCGCCCCTGCCGTCTCGACGCTTTCGGCGGCGGCCCGAGCGGCCCGCGGGGCGTCGACATTCGTCACACGGGGGCGACCGCGGAGGCCGAACGCGCTGATGAGCGCGGCGAGGGCGGCCGCGATGAGCGGGACGAGCAGGGCGGCGTGGTAGCCGTCGAGCAGGGCCTTGGGGGATCCGCCGTCAGCGGTGGCCGCGACGTTGACGGCGGTGACGGTGGACAGGCCGAGGGCGGCGCCGAACTGGAAGGAGGTGTAGAGGAGGCCTCCGGCGAGGCCCTGCTCCTCCTCGTCGATGCCCTCGGTGGCGACGATGGTGAGCGGGCCGTAGGCCAGGGAGAACGCCAGGCCGAGGGTGATGAAGCTGGGGAACATGGCCGCATACGTCCAGTCGGCGCCGACCGGCAGGAACAGGGCGTACGACAGCACGGCCAGTACCAGGCCGCCGAAGATGACCCGGGCGTTGCCGAAGCGGTTGACGAGTTTGGGGGTGAGGGTGGGTGAGAGTGCGGCGTCGATGCCGATCACCAGGAGCGCGAGGCTGGTCTGGACCGTGGACCAGCCGCGCAGCTCCCGCAGATACAGCACGGCGATGAACTGGAAGCCGAAGAAGCCAGCGGAGAAGAGCAGCGCGGCGAGGTTGGCGCGCACCAGGGAACCACTGCGGAAGATCCCCATCCGCACGAGCGGGGCGGCCGCCCGGCGTTCGGCCAGTACGAAGACGGTGAGGAGCGCGAAGCCCGCGGCGAGGGTGCCCAGCGTCTGGCCCACACCGGTATGGGCGGCGCGTTCGACGGCGAGGACGAGGAGCATTATCGCGCCGGTCACGGTGAGCGCCCCGAGCAGATCGACACGCTGCCCGGCCCGGTCGGGCCGCTCCGACTTGGGGATGAGGGCGAGGGCGGCGACCAGGATGAGGAACGACAGGACCACGGGGGCGAAGAACACCCACCGCCAGTCGGCCGAGGCCAGCAGCCCTCCGACGACCAGGCCGACGGAGAAACCTCCGGCCGCGGTGCCGGAGTAGACCAAGAGGGCCTTGTCGCGCTGCGGCCCCTCCGCGAAGCCGGTCGTGATGATGGACAGCCCGGCCGGAGTCATGAACGCGGCGGCGACCCCCGTCACGAAGCGGGCGACGATGAGCGTCGGTCCATCGTCGGCGAAGCCGCCCAGGCCGGAGAAGAGCAGGAACACGGTGAGCCAGAACAGAAACATCTGCCGGCGGCCGAAGAGGTCCGCCGCTCTTCCGCCCAGCAGCATGAACCCGCCGTAGCCCACGACGTACGCGCTCATCACCCACTGCAGCTCACCGGTGGACATCCCCAGGTCGGCACGGATCGACGGCAGGGCCACATTGAGCATGGCCACATCGATGCCCTCCAGGAAAATCGCTCCACACAGTACGAAGAGCACTCCCCAGGCGCGCCCGCTCAGGCGGGCGGCGCCGGGCTCCGGCGGTGGTGACGTGGACGACGTGGACACAGGATGGCTCCTTCAAGCAAAAAGGAAAGGGGAGAGAAGAGAGAACGAAGGCATCGCAGGCGGTTACCAAACCCCTGTCAGTTCCCTCTTGTTACCGCCTCGATCCTGGTGCACCCTGAACGACCATGGAAGAAGGAACTTTGAAGTCACCGAGTCACTGCACGGGAACCGAGGACGACCAGGCCCGCCAGTGGGACACCCGAGAGGGCTGCGAGGTCCGTCAGATCCTCGACCGCGTGGCCGACAAGTGGTCGCTGCTCGTCATCGCCCTGCTCGACCGCCGCACCCTGCGCTTCACCGAACTGCGGCGCGAGATCGACGGAATCAGCCAGCGCATGCTGACTGTGACACTGCGCCAGCTAGAGCGCGATGGGCTGGTGCGCCGCACGGTGCACCCGGTCGTCCCGCCGCGCGTGGACTACCAGCTCACCCCGATGGGCGCGACGCTGCACGACACCATCCAGGCGCTCGTCACCTGGACCGAGGACCACCAGGACGAGATCGCCGCCGCACGCTCCGAGTACGACCAGCGCGAGGCCGAGGCCGGGGGCGCTCAGACGGCGATGGGCGGGGTCTGAGCCGGGCCGCCAGTCTTCCGCAGCCACCAGCCCCTTGAGGAGGCAAACGGTGCTGGAGATGCGCGACCGCCTCGTTGGCATCTGCATCGCCAGCACCGGGATCTCCTCGCGGTCCAGGTGCGAGATGGGCGGGTGGGTGCGGCGGAACTTCTCCACGATCATCGACTTGCCGTTGTCGGCCGGCCCGATCAGCAGCAGGTTCGGCATCCGCTGCTTGGACGGCCAGGCCAGCGGCGTCTCCAGCCGCTCCAGTGCCTCGGCGGCCCGCGGGTAGCCGATCCACCGGTCCGCCCGGACGTACCGCAGCCGTTCGGCGTCCGGCAGCCGCGCGATCTGCTGCGCGGCCGGGTGCAGGTGCGAGAGGTCCCCGTCCTCGTTCACCACTGCTCGATCACCTCGAACGGCCTGGCCGCACCGTCCCCGTCCTGGTCGGCCGGCGGCTTCGGTGGGGGTGCTGGCCTCGGCCGGGGCGGCGTCTCGGTGCGGCGCTGGCGGTCGCGTCGAGCCTTGCGGGTGGCCGCGCTGGCGCTGCTCCCGCAGCGTCTTCTCCCCCACCACCGGGAACAGGGCCCGGCGCACGACCTCGTCGGGCTTGTCGACGGCGGCCGTCGCCAGCTTGAAGAGGATGCCCTCCTTGCCGCGGACCTTCTTCAGCTCGGCCGTCAGCTGCTTCTCCACCCGCCGCTCGGCACGGGCGTTGATCTTGCGGACCAGGGCGACCAGCAACTCGACCAGGGCGTCGGTGATCTCCGCCTGCCGGGACCAGCACAGCGCCGCGAGCAGCGTGATCCGCACGTCCGCGCTCGTGTCGCGGAAGTCCGAGGGGTACATCTTGATCGCCCGCGCCCGCCACGCGGCCACCAGCTTCTCCGAGCAGTCCGCGAACAGCCCCTCGGGCAAGCCCAGTCTGCGTACGTCGTTGAGCTTGGCAATCTCGGTGAGCAGGGAGTCCAGGCCGACCGCGCCGGGGTCGCGCTTGAGCGCGGCCAGCAGGGTGGTGCCCGTCTCGTTGTCCTCGGCCACCAGGGACAGCATCCGGGCCGTACCCGCCTTGCCGAGGCACTCGATGACGCGCGCGCAGAACGCCTCGGCGACGTACGGGATTGCCCTGCGCGTCAGTGGGCAGGGCAGGGTCCGGTGCTCTCCCGGGCCTCCAGCTGGGGCAGTTCGCCCTGGACGGTGCGCGGCGGGCCGCCGTCGAGGACGGTGAGGAGTTCCCGGGCGGCGAGCCGGCCGAAGCCGGGGGTGTCGCGGACCAGCGCGGTCAGCCGGGGGTGGGTGACCCGGCAGAGCGGAGAGTCGTCCCAGGCCACGATCGACAGCGCGGTGGGGACGGGGATGCCGCGCTCGGCGGCCACCGAGGCGCCGGCCACCGCCATCACGTCGTTGTCGTAGATGATCGCCGTGGGCGGCCTGGCCTCGTCCAGGATGCGGCGGGTGGCCTTGGCCCCCTCCGCGTCGGAGTAGTCGGTGGTGACCGAGCGGACCTGCCGCGCGTCGAGGCCGCGGAGCGCCGCCTCGGTGCGCAGTGAGCGGATCCGGCGGGCGGTGTGGGCGAGGCCGGGCAGGCCCGCGACGTGCACGATCCGGCGGTGGCCGAGGCCGTGGAGGTGGTCCAGGACGCGGGCCATGGCTCTGGCGTCGTCGGCCCAGACGGTGGGGAGCAGCGGCGGTGCGGCGTCCGGCTCCTGGTCCGACGGGGCGGGGCCGGCCGGGCCGCCGATGGCGACGGCGGGCAGGCCGAGTGCGGTGAGGAGTTCCGGGCGGGGGTCGTCGGTGCGGGGGTCGACGACGAGGACGCCGTCCACCCGGCGCTCGGCCCACCAGCGGCGGTAGAGCGCGCACTCGGTGTCGAGGTCCTCGACGACCTGGAAGAGCAGGGCGATCTTCCGGGCCGAGAGCACTTCCTGTATGCCGGAGACGAGTTGGAGGAAGAAGGATTCGACGCCCAGGGTGCGGGCGGGGCGGGCGAGGACGAGTCCGAGGGCGCCGGCGCGTTCGCCGGAGAGGGCGCGGGCGGCGCTGTTGGCCTGCCAGCCGAGTTCCTCGGCGACCCGGCGGACCCGGGCCCGGGTGTCGTCGGAGACGCCCGGGCGGTCGTTGAGCGCGAAGGAGACGGCGCTCTCCGAGACCCCGGCCCGGCGGGCGATGTCCTTGATCGTGGGCCGGCGCGCCGGCCTGCGGCGGGCGGCCCCACCGGGCGCTGTCATGGGCGGGCTCTCCTCGCGCTGAACCGCATGAGTGCGCCTCAGTCTGATCAGCGCGGGACGGTGTGTCAAACGTGCGCCAAACCCTTGCTGCGGCCGCCCGAAGTTCCTTCTGCGGCACGGGTATTGACACTCACTAAAGCGCATTAGTAGCGTCTGCCGCGTTGTCGCCCGAGGTCCTGCGGAATACCCGCCGAAACGGCCTGGAAGTGTCCCCCGGGGCCGGTGCGCGGCGTTTTCCTGCGGTCTGGTTCGAGCAGAGGAGCCGCCAGTCATGCGCAGAGTTACCGTTCCCCGCCGAGCCGGTGCCGCGGCCGTCGTCATGGCCGTCTCGGCGCTGACCCTGACCGCCTGCGGAGGCGGCGGTGGAGCCGGGGACAGCGCCTCGGGGAAGGTCGAGGGCCAGGTCACCTTTCAGACCTGGAACCTCAAGGCCAATTTCAAGGATTACTTCGAGGGGCTCATCAAGGACTTCGAGCAGAAGTATCCGGACGCCCGGGTGAAGTGGATCGACCAGCCGGCCGAGGGATATCCGGAGAAGCTCAGCGCGGATGCGGCCGGCGGCACCCTGCCGGACGTGGTGAACGTATCGCCGGATCTCGCGTATCCGCTGGCGAAGGCCGGGCTCGCGCTCGATCTGGAAAAGGCCGCCGGGAAATACCGGGGAGAATATCTCGACGGGGCCTGGAAGAGCCACGAGATGCCGGGCCTGCCGGGTGTCTACGCCTTCCCCTGGTATCTGAACACCGGGCCGATGTTCTACAACAAGGAGCTCTTCCGGAAGGCCGGCCTGGATCCGGACAAGCCGCCGACCACCTACGACCAGCTCTTCACGGACGCGGTGGCGATGGCGAGGAAGAGCGAGGGGAAGATAGCGATGCTCGCCAGTACGCCGTCGATCGAGGACTTCGGCCGCTACGGCGTGCGGCTGATGAACGCCCGCGGCACCGCGTTCACCTTCAACGAGCCGAAGGGCGTCGAGCTCCTCCGGCACTACCAGGAGTTGTACGCGGCCGGGGCGCTGGACTCCCAGGCCCTGACCGCCCAGGCCGAGTCGGCGGGGCGGAAGTTCGAGCAGCAGTCCGTCGCCATGAACCCGGGCAGCGCGCTCGATCTGCAGAACTTCAAGAAGGACGCCCCGAGCCTGTACCGGCACATCGGCATCACCGACGCGGTCGACAACACCGGTAAGGCCAACATGTACGTCCAGGGCCTGATGGTGAACGCGCAGAGCAAGGTGAAGCCGGCGGCGGTGGCCTTCGCGCACTTCGTCACCGACGAGAAGAACCAGATGGCGTTCGCCAAGGAAGTCACGATCTTCCCGAGCACCAAGGGCTCGCTGGACGATCCGTACTTCACCAAGGAGGACGGCACCGATGCGACCCGGGTGCGGGTGGCCTCGGCCAAGTCGCTGAAAAACGCGGTGAATTACACCCCGGTACTGCTCAGCGACCAGATGAAGACCGTGCTGCGCCAGGCGGTCGCCCGGGCGGTGCAGGGAAAGGAGTCGCCCAAGGCGGCGCTGGACGGTGCGGTCGCCGAGTGCAACCGCCTGCTGAAGACCGGCTGAGCCCGAGGCCGCCGTGAAAAGGCACCATGCCGCGAGTCCCTGGCTGTTCCTCGCCCCCGGACTGCTGATCGTCCTCGCATTCGGTCTGTATCCCTTCCTCAGCACGGTGGCGCATTCCTTCACCGATGCCCGCACGCTCACCGAGGGGCGGTTCGTCGGGGGCGCGAATTACCGCGAGCTGGTCCACGACGCGATGTTCTGGACCGGGCTGCGCAACAGCGTGCTCTACGCCCTCGGGGTCGTCCCGCTGCTGGTGGTCCTGCCGCTGCTGCTGGCGGTGCTGGTGCAGCGGCAGATTCCCGGGATCGCCTTCTTCCGGGCCGCGTTCTACACCCCGGTGGTCGCCTCCGTCGTGGTGGTGTCGCTGATCTGGGTCTGGCTGCTGGACGACCGCGGACTGATCAACGCGATGCTGGCAGGGCTGGGCTTCGGAACGGCCGGGTTCCTCAGCGATCCGTGGCTGCTGCTGCTCAGCGCCATGGCGGTCACCGTCTGGAAGGGCCTCGGCTACTACATGATCATTTATCTCGCCGCACTGGCCAACGTCCCCGGGGAACTGCACGAGGCGTGCGCGGTCGACGGGGCCGGCGCAATGCGCCGCTTCCTGACCGTGACGGTGCCCGCGCTGCGTTCCACGATGGTGCTGGTGGCCGCGCTCTCGTCGGTCAGCGCGTTCAAGGTGTTCTCCGAGGTCTATCTGATGGCCGGACCGACCGGCGGGCCGGGCGGCGAGGACACCACGCTGGTGATGCTCGTCCAGCAGGCCGGCACCGGCCTGTCCGGCCGGGTCGGCTACGCCTCGGCGCTGTCCGTCGTGGTCTTCCTGATCACCCTGGGGCTGATGCTGCTGGTACTGCGCGCGAACCGCAAGGAGGAGGCATGAGTTTCCTGAGTCAACCCCTATGCCGCCAAGGGCGTGTCGGCGGCCATGTTGATCTTGTCGTTGGCTTGGTGGATGGCGGGGTCGTAG